>JAPKZI010000094.1 GCA_026393865.1 Candidatus Aminicenantota bacterium | reverse complement strand
TTCGCCTACGACATCAGCAAGGAAGGCCTCAGCGTCACGGTCTGCTGATAAACGGTTGGGGTCGCGTCTCCAATAAAGGGGGACGACGCATCCTGTCCCTATATTCTCCAATTAGCCTTTATTAGGGACAGGATGCGTCGTCCCCCTTTATTGGCAATCTCACCTTTTGACTTTTCCCTCCTCTCCCCCATACAATTGATAATCATGGACTTTCGGAAGCTCGCCGGCCTGAGCTCACTGGCGCTGATGCTGCCGTCGTCGATCGCCGTCGGGCTTTTCCTCGGCTATTGGCTCGACAAGTGGCTGAACACGAAGCCCTGGATGCTGATGATCTTCACATTGTTGGGCGTCGCTTCGGGGCTGATCAGCTTGATCCGGGGAGTCAGTAAATACAATAAAGAGGACTTGGAGGAGTGACCGGTGAGATTGCCACGCTCTACGTTTGTCATCCTGAGCGCAGCGAAGGATCCCATAGACCTTACCGAAACCAGATGAGATCCTTCGCTTTGCTCAGGATGACAGGAAAAAAGCAGGATGACAGGGCAACAATAGAGACTGAAAGGACAATCGTATGCCCGTTGACCCCATCGAAGAAAAGATCCTCCGCCGCATCCCGCTCGAGGTGATCGGCGCGGCCGCCGTTCTCGGCCTCGCCGCCGGGCTTTTGTTCGATCCCCTGACCGGCCTCTTTTTCTTCGCCGGCGGCGCCTTGGCTACCCTGGGTTTCATCTGGCTCAAGAGCTCCCTGACCCGGGTCCTCGAGAAGGACAAAGCCCGGGCCCTCCGCTCGGGCATCCTCCTCTATCTCGGCCGTTTCGTGTTGATTCTCGGCGTCTTTTTGTTTATAATCCTCGTTTATCCAAGGAAGATTTTGGCGTTCGCCGCGGGCTTTTCGACGGTGATCCCCGTCTTTCTCGTCGAAATCGCCGTGGCCCTCGCCCGCATGAAACAATGGAAGGACTAGAACACAGCCTGGCCATCGTCGAGCTGTTCAACAAGGCCTTCGGCCGGCCGATCGCCGCCCTGCTCGGGCTCGTCGGCATCCACGTCAAAGACCCGTCCAACTGCGTTCCCGACTATATCGTCATGAGCCTCATCGTGGCCATTGCCCTGGCCCTCTTCCTGGGGCTCGCGGCGCGGAAGCGGTCGACCGTGCCCGGGAAGCTCCAGAACGTCCTCGAGCTCATCATCGGCTTCTTCGAAAGCCAGCTGACCGACATCATCGGGCCGGAGGGCAAGAAGTTCCTGCCGATGATCGGGACGGTCGGGCTGTTCATCTTCTGTTCGAACCTGCTCGGCCTCGTCCCCGGCTTCATGTCGCCGACGAGCAAGCTGAACGTGACCATCGGCTGCGCCCTGACGGTCTTCGTCTATTACCATTACCAGGGGATGCGGGCCCAGGGCGTCTTCAAGTACCTGAAACATTTCACCGGGCCCGTCCCGATCCTGGCCCCGCTCATGCTGCCGATCGAGCTCATCAGCCATTTCTCGCGGCCCATCTCGCTGTCCATCCGGCTGTTCAGCAATATCTTCGCCGAAGAGGTGTTGATCGTGGTCATCGCTTCGATCATCCCTTATTTCCTGCCGCTTCCCTTCATGGCCCTGTCCATATTCACGGGGCTGCTGCAGGCTTTCGTCTTCGTCCTCCTCTCCTGCATTTATATTTCGGGGGCCGTGGCCCACGAGGAGGAACATGCGTAAAAACATTCCGAAAGGAGTCCGACCATGAATAAGAACCTGAAAGCCCTCGGGCTGCTGCTGTTCTTCGTCTTCCTCGCCGGCGCGCCGCTCCTGGCCCAGGAGACCGGCCTGACCGACCAGAAAGTGTCCCTCTACAAACTCTCGATCATCGTCAGCGGCGGGATCATCACCCTGGCCGCGGCGGCGCGAAGGCATTTCGCGCAACCCGGCGGCCGCTCCCCACATCCGCTTCCTCCTGCTCCTGGGGCTGATCCTGATAGAAACGCTCGTCATTTACGCCCTGCTCGTCACCTTCATCATCCTCATGATCAAGTGGGTCAAATGATCGCCCTGCGATCATCCCGAGTCTTTCGAGGGATCTCATCCATCTTACCCGAGGTCGAATGGGATCCTTCGCTTCGCTCAGGATGACATCCATTTTAAGCTCCCTTCCTTAGGGGGAAGTGAAATAGCATGGCGGCGCCGCTGTTCAAGCTTCTCGGAACGACCTTCAAAAGGTTCAACGACGACCGCTGTTTCAACCATTCGATCGTCATCTCCTACTTCACCCTGCTGTGCGCCGTGCCGCTGGTGGCCCTCTTCGCTTGGGCCG
>JAPKZI010000112.1 GCA_026393865.1 Candidatus Aminicenantota bacterium | reverse complement strand
GTCCGGCCATGCCGACCTCCTCTGTCCGGGCTCGAAGGACAATGTCCGCATATCTTACGTTTTCCCCGGCCGGCAATCAATCCATTTCGGGCAGGATAAAGCGTGTCGTTTCTGATATAATCTTCGGGCCGGCCGGCACGCCGTCCGCATTGCGGCGAATTCCCAAGAGAGGTTTGACCATGTCTCTAATCCTCATGGAATATGACAAAAGGATCGGCACGCTCACGTTCAACCGCGCCGAGAAGAGGAACAGTTTCTCCGCCGAGATGCTCAAAGAGCTGATCGCGGCCTTGGACTCGCTCGAACACAAGAAGGCCGGGGCGGTCATCATCCGGGCCCAGAAAGGATCCAAGGTCTGGTCGGCCGGGATGGACATCAGCGAGCTTCCCGATCCCGGACGGGACCCTCTGGCCTACCATGATCCCATCGAAATCGCCCTGCGGGTCATCAAGAGATTCCCCGCTCCGGTGATCGCCCTGGTCGAAGGCGGAGCTTGGGGAGCGGGCTGCGACCTCTGCTTCGCCTGCGATATCGCCGTCGGCGGTCCGACAGCGACCTTCGCCATTACCCCGGCCAAGGTCGGCGTCCCCTACAATTCGTCGGGCATTCTCAACTTCCTGAATATCGTCGGAATGCGGATCGCCAAGGAGATGTTCTTCACGGCCAATCCCCTGTCCGCGGTCCGGGCCCATCATCTCGGCATCCTCAACCATGTCATGCCGGAAGAGGAGCTGGAGCGTTTCACCTACGAAATGGCCGGGCGGATCGCGGAGAACTCACCGCTGGCGATCTCCGTCATCAAGGAGCAGCTCCGCCTGCTGGCCGGATCGCACCCGCTGAGCCCGGAGACGTTCGAGCGGATCCAAGGCTTGCGCCGGCAGGCCTACGACAGCCAGGACTACCTCGAAGGCAAGAGGGCCTTTTTAGAGAAACGCAAGCCGAAGTTCATCGGAAAATGAGCAAGATCGCCTGGGGCATCCTCGGCTGCGCCCGGATCGCGGAGCGGGCGCTCATCCCGGCTATCCGCGAAGCCGCCAATGCCGAGCTGGCCGGAATCGCCGCGCGCGACGAACGGCGGGCGCGGGAATGGGCGGACAGATTCGGCATTCCAAAATCGTATCCGGATTATGCCGCCCTCCTCGACGATCCCGGCATCGACGCCGTCTATATCCCCCTGCCCAACCATCTCCATGCCGAATGGGCAATCCGGTCGGCCGAAGCCGGCAAGCACGTCCTCTGCGAAAAGCCCCTGGCCTTGACCGAAGGCGAAGCGCGGGCGATGTTCGGCGCGGCCAAGACGGCCGGCGTTCTCCTGATGGAAGCGTTCATGTACCGATTCCATCCCCGCTTCGAAAGAGCTTTGGAGATGGTCCGGGCGGGCGAAATCGGGGAGATCCTGACCTTCCGCTCCGCCTTCACCTTCCTCTTCACGAGCGGACGCGAAGATTACCGCTGGTCTCCCGAAATGGGCGGCGGCGCGCTCTATGACGTCGGCTGTTACCCGGTCAGCGCGGCCCGGACGGTCTTCGGCGGGGAGCCGGTCTCCGTCTTCGCCCGGGCCCGACTCCATCCCGAATGCGGCATCGATCTGGCGACGAGCCTCCTCGTCGAATTCTCCGGCGGCCGCCAAGCTCTGCTGGACTGCGCCTTCGACACGCCGTTTCAAAGCTCGATCGAGATCGCCGGGACGAACGGCCGGATCGCTCTGCCCCGCGCCTTTTCGGCGAAACACTTTGACCTCCCTATCGATGTCGTCAAGGAGGAGGAGATCAAAGCGGTTCCCATCCCCGCCTCCAACCAATACATCCGGATGGTCGAGCATTTCGGGGAGGGCATCCTTCGCGGCGCCCCCCTCCGCTACGCCGCCGAGGACGCCTTGGGGAATGCCCGCCTCATCGACGCGGCGTTCCGATCGCTCCGGCATCGCCGCCCCGAATCTTTGGCCTAATAGGCATAAGAACCTCCTTGAAGATGAATCTCCCCTCCGCGCCGTGCCGGCAATATATCGCCGGCTTCCGTCCGCCTTTCTTATTTGACAATTATTCCCCCGCCCTCTAATATCCCCAGAGGCGCGAACGCTCCATGAAGAAATCCTGGATATCGATCATCCTGTCGCTCGTGACCCTGGCGTCCGCATTGGCCGCGGCGCAGGGCCCCAAGCGAACCGGAGAAGGCTTCTTCATCGCCGTGTCGGGCCAATCGCTCGCGTTCAAGGGCGACTTCGACGGCCGCCTCGTCCTGTGGCACTTCGACAAGGCCTTTTTCGTTCCGGAAATGAAAAACGCCACGGCTTTCGGGTTCGGCCTGGGCTACAAGCGGAACTCCTGGCTCTGGGAGCTCCTTTATGTGACCTCGCGCCATCCCTCCGCCTTCCAGGACCGAGACGGGACAGCATTCTATCGGTCCGTCGAGATCGACGGCCGGTCGTTTCTCGTCAAGGATTTCCCGCTCAAGCCCTACATCCTCGTCGGGATCAGCGTCCCCTGGCTGAAGGTCGATCAAGGGGCGGAGATGTACGGCCTGAAATATCGGGCGACGTATATCGGGCTTGGCTTGAATTTCGGCGCCGGGATCATCCTGGACATCGCCCCGTTTCTCTTCGTGAGCGGCGGCGGCGTCTATCGCGCCCTCGGCTATGGCTACGTCAGCGGGGAAGGCAAAGGCAGGGACATCACCACCCTCCGCGTCGGGCAAGGCGGGCCCGAGTGGAAAAGCTGGTTGAAAACCTCGTCGTTGGGCCTGTCGTTCGGTTTAGGGCTCGTTTTTTAGGAGGAATTCCGGTCCTATATCGGATCTCCACATTTTTTCTTTACGCCTTCGACACGTACAATCCCGAACGGGTGTCCACTCGAACGGCTTCCCCGGTCGCCAAGTACTCGGGAACCTGGACGACCAAGCCCGTGGACAACACAGCCGGCTTCGTTCGTGCCGTCACCGAGCCGCCCTTCATCGACGGCCTGGTCTCCACGATCGTCAAGGGGATGAGGAGCGGCAGCTCGAGGCCGATGACTCGGCCGTCCGCTATGAGCGCTGACAATCCTTCCTGCCCTTCGGTCAGGTAGGGCCATTCGTTTTCGAGGTCGTCCTTCGTCAGGGTGAATTGGCTGTAATCCTCGAGGTCCATGAAGGTGAAGCTTGCGGCGTCGCCGTATAGGATCTGAATCGGGCGACGGGCCATGTCCGCCTCGTCAAGGACGTCGTCGCCGCGGAAAGTGCGGTCCGCCTTGCGTTTCGTCAGGGCGTTGCGGAATCGGATCTTGTACAGCGTCACGGCCCCGCGCGCTCCCGGAGTCTGGACGGTGATGGACTCGACGATGCAGGGATCTCCATCGATCTTGACGGCCTCTCCTTTTTTCAGTTCGGATGCACGGATCATCGGGATCTCAATATTATCATCATCGTCGGGCCAAAGCCAATTCTGGGTACCGCTTCAATAGCGGTCATCAATGACTCCAAAACCGTGCACGGCTTTGGAGGCTACGCTCAAGGCGCCAGCCTCCCGTTGGATATCATGGCCGCCAAGCGCGGCGAATCCGCTCAAGTTTTGTCTCAAGCCGTGGTCCGACAGATGCTGACTCCTCGCGCCAGGACTGAAGATGTCTTCAACCGGCAAAATTGACTTGTCTTTTTTCCGGGAGTATTCTTTCCCCAGCGGCCAAAGGATACGGGCATGAAATGTCCCAAGTGTCAGACGGACAATCCGAAGGATACGTCGTATTGCGGCAAGTGCGGAACGAGGCTCGATTCCGGGCCTGCATTCTCCGTCACCAAAACCATGGAAACGCCCGCCGCGGTGATGGCCCGGGGGACCCTGTTCACCGGCCGCTATGAGATCATCGAGGAACTCGGCGCGGGCGGCATGGGGCTCGTCTATAGGGCATATGACCGGGAGATCGGGGACGAAGTCGCTCTTAAGATCTTGAAACCCGAGATCTCCTCCGAAAAGCGGGTCATCGAACGCTTCCGAAATGAGATCAAGACCGCCCGGCAGATCACCCACAAAAACGTCTGCCGGTTGCACGATTTGAACCAGGCCGATTCCGGCTTCTTTATCACCATGGAATACGTCCGCGGGGAGAACCTGAAAAGCGTCCTCCATCGTGTGGAGAGGCTGACGGTGGGCAAGGCCGTTTCCATCGCCCGGCAGATCGCCGAAGGGCTCGGCGAAGTCCACAAACTCGGGATCATCCATCGCGACCTCAAACCCCACAACATCATGATCGACAAAGAGGGGAACGCCAAGGTCATGGATTTCGGGATCGCCCGCTCGCGCGGAAGCGCCGGGATCACCGGCGAGGGGATGATGATCGGGACCCCTGAATACATGTCGCCGGAACAGGTGGATGGGAAAGAAGCCGACCAGCGCTCGGACCTTTATGCCCTGGGAGCTATCCTCTATGAAATGGTCGCGGGACGCGCGCCGTTCGAAGCGGACTCGACTCTCGGCATCGCCCTCAAACAAAAGACCGAGATCCCCAAGGACCCGAAGCAAATCAATCCGGATGTTCCCGAAAGCCTCAGCCGCGTCATCCTTAAATGTCTGGAAAAGGACCGGGAGAAAAGGTACGCGGGGGCCGAGGAATTCATCTTGGATTTAGATAAAATTGAAGAAAACGTCCATACCTCGGAGAAGGCCAGGCCCGTCCGAACGCCGCTCCCATCGAGAACGGCCGGCGCGCTCGCCCGCCGAAGACGGTTTCTGATCCCGATCGGAATTCTTGCTCTCATCAGCATCGTCATTTTGGCGGTGCTTTATTTCCGCCACCAGGCGAAAGTCCGCTGGGCCAGGGAAACGGCCGTCCCGGAAATCGATCGCCTCATCCAATCCGATCGATTCATCGAGGCGTTCAAGCTGGCTATAGACGCCGAGAAGGTCAGCCCTAAAGATACCCTGCTCGTTAAGTTTTGGCCTCAGATGTCCCGGGAGATCTCCCTCGAGACGACGCCGGCGGGAGCCGATATTTCTTTCAAGGACTATCGGACTCCGGACGGCGAATGGACACGGTTGGGGAAATCGCCCATCCCCCCCGTCCATATTCCGCGGGGTTTTCTCCGCTGGAAAATCGAAAAGCCGGGATACCGTACGGTCGAAGTCGCCAGGTCCACCCCGGCGCAGAAGATGCAATTCAACCTGGACCAGGACGGGACCCTGCCGCAGGATATGGTCCGGATTCCCGGGGGAAAATATTCGCTCCGGGCCATGCTGATCAATTATCTGCCCCTTTTCGAGACGGGAGATTTCCTCATCGATAAGTTCGAGGTAACGAACAAGCAGTTCAAGGAATTCGTCGACGCGGGCGGCTATCAGAACAGGAATTTTTGGAAACAACCTCTGATCGACGGCGGCCGGACGATTTCCTGGGAAGATGCGTTGTCCCGTTTCCGCGATAAGACGGGACGCCCCGGCCCTTCGACCTGGGAAGTGGGGGCTTATTCCGAGGGGCAGGGAGAACATCCCGTGGGCGGCATCAGCTGGTACGAGGCGGCCGCCTATGCCGAGTTCGCCGGCAAAAACCTTGCCACGATCTATCATTGGATCCTGTGCGCCGGACTGAATTATGCGTCCTCGATCACTCCGTTGAGCAATTACGACAAGAAAGGGCCGGCTCCCGTCGGGCTTTATAAAGGCCTGGGGCCCTATGGCACGTTTGATATGGCCGGCAACGTCAGGGAATGGTGCTGGAACGAAACCCAAGGGATGCGCTACATCCATGGCGGAGCTTGGAATGACGGGACGGACATGTTCAGTTTGATGTTTGCCAAAGAACCCTTCGACAGGTCCGCCGAGAACGGCTTCCGGTGTATTAAGAATATGTCCGCGGAGGTCTCCGAGGTCGCGGCCCGGCCGCTTGTCCTGCCTCAGCCCCGAGATTTCAGCCGGGAAAAACCCGTCTCCGACGAGGTCTTCGCGGCATTGCGAAGCATTTTTTCTTACGATAAAACCGAAATGAACGCCGTCGTCGAAGCGAAGGATGAGACGTCCCCCGATTGGACGCGAGAGAAGATCACCTTCGCCGCGGGCTATGGCCGGGAGAGGGCGACCGCTTATCTCTTTTTGCCCAGGTCAGGCCGGCCGCCTTTTCAAACGGTCGTGTATTTTCCGGGAGCGTCCGCCCTCGACGCGCGGTCCTTCGATGATTGGGGGACGTCGAGTTTTGATTTCATCATCAAAAGCGGCCGGGCCGTCGTGTTCCCCGTTTATAAATCCATCTTCGATCGGGGCGACGGATTCAATTTCATGCCTCCGAATTTTTCGTTCAGTTCCGGCAGAGACCATTTTGTCATGTGGTACAAGGATCTGGCCAAAACTCTGGATTATTTGGAAACACGGCAGGATATCGACGGCCGCAATATAGGGTATTACGGCTCTAGCTGGGGAGGTATGATGGGGCCGTATCTTCTGGCCCTAGAAGACCGGATCAAAACCGGAATCCTTGTCGTCGGAGGGTTTCAGACCGTGCGAGAGATGAAGGGCGTTCCGGAAATCGATCCCGTCAATTTCGCGCCCCGGGTGAAGATTCCCGTCCTCATGCTCAACGGGCGGTTTGACTTTCTTTATCCCTTGGAGTTGGCCCAAATTCCCATGTTCCGATTTTTGGGAACCGCTCCGGAGCACAAAAGACATGTCGTCTACGAGACGGACCATAACGTCCCCCGAAACGAGATGATCAAGGAGACGCTCGCCTGGCTGGACCGCTATTTGGAGCCTATAAAGAAATAAGCCCGCTTTGAATTCTTATCGTTTCTTGAAATGCTTTCCCTCTTTGTCCAGAATGACCCAGCCCCTCTCGTTCTAGCGGTGCCGTTTCAAGGGCAAATGTTCGGCGATGACGCCGAAATGCTTATCGTCGTCGATCAGAATAAGATCCTCATGAAGACAATGAGCGGCGATAATCAGATCGTTGAACGGAACGGAAATTCCCTTTCTTTTCAGAGAAAAACCATGACATCCGGCTTCAATGAAGAGAAATCGGTTCATCTCCAAAAAATTTAAACCATCCCAAAAAAAAGCAAGTTGGTCTCTTTCTTTCTCGGTTCGTGCGCCGACGAGCAACTCTGAGATGACGACGCCGTTGGTGAATACCCGATTCAACCTCATGAGACGTTCGACGGTATCGGTCAAGGCCGTTTTTTCAGTCCGGAAGAATCGAATCCAGACGCTGGTATCGATAAAATAGGACTCCATCAGGTCATATCCCGGCCGCGGAGTTCGTCCAAGTCAAAATCGAACTCGATCTTGCCTCGAAATTCGATCAATTTTTCTCTCTTTATTTTTTTGAGCATATCCGCGAGCGCCGTCCGAATGAGAAGAGTTTTGTTCTTTTCCCCCGTGACTTTCACGAGTTCTTTAACCAAATCATCGGGCAAATTCAAGGTCGTCCTCATGCATATCTCCTATGCATATATTATATACAGATTAGAGATATGTCAACGAAAAAATTCACAATTTCTTGACAAAATTTTGGCAACTCTTTTCGCGAGCTCAAGTATCTTTATCCCGTGATCGGATATTCGGGAGAAAAAGATGATCGCAACACCGATCTTATGGCCGAAGAGTTCTCGGGACAGGGAGGGGAAGATGACCAAATGCTTTTTTTCCTTTGTTTTTGCGTTCTCATTATTGGCCGCGTTCATTGAGGTCCCCGGTTTCGGACAAGCCGCGCAGACGTCCTCTTCGCTCACCGCTCCCGGGGATCGGTTCTTGAGCCCCACAACCGTTTCTCTATCGGACGGCACGATCTTCTTTGGGCTGCTGATCGGTATAGAGGGAAACAGTCTCGTCGTTCGCGTCGGAAAAGAGCTCCGGACGATCCCTTTGGACACGATCGCCCGGGTCCGGATCGACATGGAAAAGGACAAAACTTCGTTCACTTTGAACGGCCTTCTGCTGGGCGCTTATTTGGGAACGGTTTTTTTTGCCGGTAAAAGCCTAAACCCTCTTGCGGATGTCTTGTTGACGGGAGCTTCGGCGGGCGCCGGCTTCGGCTTGGGTTACTTAGTGAACTCGTTGAGTTTGAGGACGAAACACCTTTACGATCTTTCGAAAATAGGGGTCGATAAATACGCCGAATGGGAACGGCTAAAAAAAATCGTCTTGGGGATCGAATCGACAACAAAGCGATTCCATGTTTCTCTCCAAGCGTCTCATGTTTTTTTTCGGTTTCCTGAGCAATTCCAGGCCACACTCAAAAAAGCAGGTTACGGAGACCCTCTCTATGAGCCTGGGTCCGATACCCAAGCCTCCGCTTTTAACCTTTTGCGCAGCGTCCGGGCGTGCTTCTCCTTGAGCCACGCTCTGAAGATCGGCGCGGCCGCCTATTTCGTCGGCGAACCGAGTTGGATCACCTTTAAGTGGGACACATCGGTCAGTTATGATATCTCCCAAAAGCTTTCCGGCGCCGGATATTACGCTACGGCCGAATTCGGACCGCTGGCTTCGATTTTGCCTAAAGGGATCGCTTGGGACATGGGTGTGGGACTCGGCGCGGCCCGGATCGCTTTCGAGTTCCAGACGGGTGTCTACGCAAGCTATCCAAATTACGGCTATCAACGATATGATCGTTCGTTTCGTCGTTGGTTCGCCAGCGGTGTTGTCTTCACCACGCTGGGGTTGGATCTGACGCAGAGTCTCATGTTGGGCTTGACCGCCGACTATGTTTGGATTCCCGCGCGGGACATCAAGGGTATTCCGGAGGCGCAAATTCCCACTCAGAAGATTCAGTTCGGCAATTCCAGCCTTGGATTGGTGATGGGATGGCATTTTTAGTTTGGTTCCGGCGAGAATGGGAAAGGAAGAGACTCTTGAGACATCAACGATTAAATAATCACGGCTTATTCAGGGAGGGGAATATGATGAAAAAAATCTTAGTTGATCTAACGTTGGCTTTCTTTATCATCTTCAATATCAGTTGCGCGACGGTGCCGCCTTCCGGCTCGCCGCGCTTGTCATCATTACGCTCGCTGGGCAAAGTCGAAGCCACGAAGTTCCCTGAAGTCCAACTCGTCACGACCTACGGCGATCAACACAAAGGAAAAATTTTCAGCCTCGAGGGAGATACCGTAACCTTCTTGTCTTTTCCGTATTGGAATGTCGAGCCGCTCCGGATCGGCCTCGACGAGATCCACTCGATTGAGCGGATCCAAGCCAAAAAGGGAGCCGGCTTAGGATTCCTCTACGGCTTCGGCTGGGTGACCTTGGCTTTCGGCATTTTCGGAGCAACCCATAGTAAATATGACAGGGATTATAGATACGCCATGTTGGGCGCGCCCCTCGTCGGCCTTTTTGGAGGCCTCCTCGGCCTGGCCATCGGCGGGACGGCGGATCTGATGACGCGCTCGAAATTCGATCTGTCGCGCATGGCGAAAGACGAAAAAATACAGACCTTGATAGCGATCATGGGTTTATGAACCGCTTCAAAGAGAAAGGAGAATGAGATGAAAACACAACGATTGAAAGCCTTGGCTTTGTCCATCATCGTGCTTTTGGCCTGTTCCTGCTCGTTGTCGACGTATTACTTTGCACCCCAAGAGATGAAACAAACTTCCGGACGCGAAGTCGTCGTCATTCTGAAAGACGGAACCACTTTGGATCTTATCAATGCCAATCTGATCGGCGATAAGCTCTTCTGCACATTGACAAACAACGAGAAAAAAGAACTCGATATCGCCTCCATCCAGTCGGTGTCCGTCACGAAAAAGGATAATAATCTCCCCTTTCTTTATGCCGGAGTGGGCGCCATCGAGATAATTCTCGGGATCGGAGCGGCGACCGCTCCATCTCCGCCGGGAAGCTGCCCATTCATTTTCTCATTCGACGGCCGCGGCTACGTCTTTGACGCTGAGCCCTACGGCGGCGCCATCTGCCGGGGATTGAAGCGGACTGACTGGTGCGAGCTCGAACATCTTGCGACGGTGGACAACCGGTATCGGTTGCTTGTTTCCAACGAGCTCGAGGAAATCGAAAATATAGATGAGTTGAAACTCCTGGTGGTGGACCACCTCGAAGGCGTCAAGGTCGCCGTCGAACCGAACGGAAAAATCCGGACGTTCGCCCGGCCCGTCCCGCCCCGTTCGGCCGCAGACGATCAGGGACGGGACCTCGCCGCCCTCCTCGCCACCGACGATGGACAGAGTTGGCGGCCGTCATATGAGGACAAAGCCATCCATGGATCCGCTGACCTCAAGGGGGAAGCGATCCTGGAATTCCCCAAGCCTCGAGAGGCGAAGACGGCCAAACTGCTGGTCCATGCCGGAACGACGTTTTCGGGTTCTCAAGCGGCCGAGGGCTTCCTGAAACTCTTCGGCCGGGGGATCTCGGCCTGGTACGACGAGGTCAACGGCTTCGGCCCGGCCTATTATCGAGTTATGTCCTGGTACGCGAGGGAGGAGCTTTACCTTCTGCATATTCGCGTGGAGACCGAGCATGGCTGGGAACAAAGAGGGTTGCTCTACGGCGGAGGGCCATTCATGACGGAAAATAAAGCCTATACCCTGGACGTTCATGATGTGCCGGGCGATGTGCTGAGGATCAAGCTCACCCCGCCGCTGAATTTTTGGACGTTCGACTCTTTCGCCGTCGATTATTCGGAGGACGCCCCTGTCTCGACCGTGGAGCTGGCGCCCGTCCAAGCCTTGGACCGCGCCGGCCGGGATGTCCGGGAAGATTTGGTCTTAAACGATAATCGGTATCTCGTCCTGCCACGCATCGGTGATTCGGCCGAGCTTGTCTTTGACGCGCCGCCTCAAGCTCAGGGGACCGTCCGGACCATCTTTATCAAAGCATCAGGCTATTACGATATCCAACTGGACGGTCAAGGAGAGCCCCAGAGCGCTCTTATCGATAAGATATTCATCGTGCCGGGGACGGCTCTCCGGAATACATACGAGGCCTATCTGCGCGCGCAGGAGCTGCGGAATAAAGAAACCTTGAAGCGCTGAGGGTGGTGCCCAAGCGCCAAGCGAAGGAGCCTCCGTTGAAGATCGAACAAGCCGTAATTTCGAGACGTTTAAAGCCCCTCAAATTTCCCCTCCGGGACACCCCGCACCTCACCATCGAAACAAACCGGACCTGCAACCTGCGCTGCCGATCCTGCTATGCTTTGGACAAGGGAACCATCAAAGAACCGGCTGAGGTGAAAAAAGAAATCGACCTGGGACTCAGAAAAAGAAATCTCGAAACGATCACCCTCCTGGGAGGCGAACCGACTTTGTATCCGCACTTGGCCGAGATCGTATCGTATATCAAATCGAAGAATCTGAAATGCCAACTCCTGACCAATGGGCAAAGGTTCCTCGACGCGGATGGGGATGATCTCTTGGCCCGGCTCGCAGCCGCCGGGACAGACCGGGTGATCCTCCATGTCGATTCCGGCCAGGCCGACGATCGAGGCGATATCGAGGCTGTCCGAAAGCGGCTGTTCACGAAATTGGAGAAGGCCCGTGTTCATTTCTCCCTCTCCGTAACTATCTATAAGGAGGACTCGGGCGTTCTTCCCCATCTTTTGAAAAAATATGCCGGTTTCCGATTCTTCGACGGCGGGCTGGCCGTTCTCCAGCGGAATCCCGCGACACCCGAGCTCACGACGCCGGACATGGCGGATGAGTATCGGAGTTTCCGGAAGAACTTAGGGATCGAACCGGCGGCCTATATCCCCTCCAACCGGGACGACCGAACGATCGGCTGGCTCATTTATCTTTATTACTTAGACGCTCAGACGGGCAAAGCCTTCGCCGTCTCCCCGAGTCTCTATAGCTTCTCAAGCCGGATCCATCGGATCTTCGCCGGCCGCCGGCCTTTCGCCAATATCCAGCCTCCTGGGCGTCAAAAATGGCTCTTTCTTTTTGCGGCGGCGCTTGAATGCCTGGTCAGTCCGGCAAGAATTCGCGACTTCGGCCGATTTTTGGGCCGGTCCGCAGGAATCGTATCCCCCACCTCCCTTCGGTTTCATTTCGTGGCCATCCAGACGCCCCCGCATTTCGACGCCAAAAAGAACCGGTATGAATTCTGCTATCACTGTCCCGACGCCACGATCCGGAACGGGAAACTCACACCCGTTTGTATCGCTGATCTGGTGAACCCTTTGCCCGGCTACTGCTCCTCCGCCGCCGACCCCATTCTCTTTAAGGACGTGTACGGGCATCTCCAAGAGATCTGAACGGTCGAAGCGCGTCCGTCGCTTTTCGGGTTATGATCTTGGGGAAAAGGGGAACCGGATCGATATCCAAAACGCGCCTTGACCGCGGCGGGAATCCGGACATACAATCGATGGCGCCTAAATAAGGATTGAAGAAACATGAATCGCAAATTTAAGCTCATTCTGATCGCGGCGTTCGTTTTGATCGCTATCGTGGCCTTCCTTCTGGTGATGAGAACGCCGGGAGAGGACGCTTCGCCGCAGGCGGAACAGAAATTCCTCCGCGTGGGGCCCAAGGAGATCACCATCCGCAACGTGACCAAGGACCCGGTGACCTACACCCTCGCCCCCGTCGGGTCCAACATCAAGCCCATAGAAAAACACCTGGCGGTCGGCGCCATTGAGCGCGTTCCGACGTCGCAAACCCTGGTCGTCGCTTATCAGAAGAACGGCCGCGAGGTCAGCTATTCCCTGTACCCCGGCAAACCGTATTCCTTCCGCGGCGACAGCAGCGACCAGCTCGACATCTGGATCGGGGCCCACGGCCGGGAGGACGCCGAGGACCTGGCCCCCTTCGTTCCGACGCCCCCTGAAGTCGTGGACAAGATGCTTGAGCTGGCCCAGGCCAACAAGGACTCCGTCATCTATGACATCGGCTGCGGCGACGGCCGGATCGTGGTCGCCGCCGCCAAGAAATACGGCGCCCACGGCGTCGGCATCGACATCGATCCCGTCCGGATCAAGGAATCCAAAGCCAACGCCAAAGCGTCCGGCGTCGAAAAACTGGTCAAATTCCGCGAAGAGGACGCGACAAAGACCGACATCTCGCCGGCGACGATCGTGACGCTCTACCTCCTGCCGGAATCGAATGAACTGCTCCGGCCGAAATTCGAACGGGAGCTCAAGCCGGGGACGCTCATCATCACCCATAATTACATCGTTCCCGGCTGGGAGGACAAGGAGATCGACACGGCCACGGTCACGGACGCGGAAGGAAAGTCCCACAGCGTTTTTTTATATAAACGATAAGATCGATCCGTTTTTTCCGGCCGGCCGCCTCTCTTTTAGCCCGGAATTTTTCGCCGGACTCTTGACTTCCAACCGCCACTACGCTACATTTTGCGCTTTAAAGACAGCAGATAGCATCGTCTTGTTTCAGCGACGTTCCTATCTCTTGAAAACAATTGACCTTTTTGACAGGAGAACTGTATGGGAGTGAACCGCCGTCATTTTCTAAAATGGGGACTCGGCGCCGCGGCGGCCGCCGCGCCCAAACTCCTGGCCCAGACCGCCACGCCCAAACCCGATCCCAAGGCCGCAGCCGCGGAGAGCGCGGGCTGCCTGGTGGACACGACGCTCTGCATCGGCTGCCGCAAATGCGAAGAAGCCTGCAACCGGAGGAACAAGCTTCCCCGGCCCGAGGTCCCGTTCACCGACGCGGCGGTTTTCCGCGAGGAGCGGCGGCCGAACGACAAGGCTTTCACCGTGGTCAACGAATACGCCGGTTCGCCCTCGCCCGACCAGTCGGCGACGAAACAGACCCATGTCAAGGTCCAATGCCTGCACTGCTTGACGCCTTCCTGCGTCTCGGCCTGCATCGTCGGGGCCATGGTCAAGGCCAAGGACGGAGCGGTCGTATATAATCCCAAGGTCTGCCTTGGCTGCCGCTACTGCATGGTCGCCTGCCCCTTCCAGATCCCGGCCTACGAATACGACGTCATCTTGAAACCCCGGGTGCGGAAGTGCGAATTCTGCGCGGATTTCGCCAAGGGAACGGGCGCGGACCCGGCCTGCGCCGCCTCCTGTCCGACCGAGGCTCTTGTCTTCGGGACTCGATCGACCTTGTTGACGCTGGCCAAAAACCGGATCAGCCAAAGACCTGACCGCTACCTGGATCATATTTACGGCGAAAACGAGGTCGGCGGGACCTCCTGGCTGTACCTGACCGGCCGACCGATCGCGGAGGTCGGCCTGCTCGACGTGCCGACATATATCCCCGCTCACAAAACGGAATCCATTCAACATGGAATTTTCCGCTATGGGATCATCCCCTTGACCGTCTACGGCGCCCTCGGCGGCCTGATGTGGTACAACCAGCGCCGGGCCCAAAAAGGCCAGCCTCCGGACGGGCCCGGGAGCGAAACGACCAAGGGAGGCTCCCATGAACATGAATAAGTTCCAGCCTCAGGCCATGCGCAAGCCCTTCTTCACGCCCGGGACCTTGATCCTGATGGCCGTCGCCGCGATCGGCCTCTCCTTCGGACTGGCCCGCCTTTTCAATGGCATCGGGGCCGTCACGAACCTCGACGATTTCTATCCCTGGGGCATTTGGATCGCCATCGATGTGGCCTGCGGCGTGGCCCTCGCCGCCGGCGGTTTCACCACGGCCGCCCTTGTCGATATCTTCGGCCGCCGCCAATTCAAGTCGCTGCTTCGGCCGGCCATCCTGACCGCCTGGCTCGGCTACTTCATGGTGGCCATCGGCCTGATGTTCGACCTCGGCCGCTATTGGAACGTCTGGCGGCCGCTCGTCAACTGGCAGGGCAACTCGGCCCTTTTCGAGGTCGGAATGTGCGTCATGGCCTACCTGATGGTCCTCTCGGTCGAAATGGCCCCATCGCTTCTCGAAGGCCTGAAAGAGGCGATGGCCAAGGACACGTTCATCGGCCGGACGGTCCGCCGGGTCGAGAAACCCATCGGGCTCGTCCACAGCTGGGTCAAGATCATCCTGCCTATTTTCATCGTCGCCGGCGTGGTCCTATCGTGCATGCACCAGTCCTCGCTCGGGACGCTGATGGTGATCGCCCCGACCAAGGTCAGCGCGCTGTGGTATACCCCGTTTCTGCCCGTCCTCTTCCTCCTTTCGGCCATGATGGTCGGCCTGCCCATGGTCATCATCGAATCGATTATCGCCGGCAAGAGTTTCGGGCATGAACCGGACCGCGACCTCATCGACGCCTTGGCCAAGATCGTCCCCTGGCAGATCGGCATCTACGCCGTCTTCAAGTTCGGCGATCTCATCCTTCGCTGGAAACAGCTCAACTTCACCCAGCATCCCGACGCGACCGTGGCCTGGGCGGTCGAAATCATCTTCGGCATCATCACCCCGCTCGTCCTTCTCTCGATCAAAACCGTCCGCAGGTCCAAAGGCTGGCTGCTCACCTCCTCGCTCCTCGTCGTTCTCGGGGTGATGCTCAACCGGATCAACGTCTATGTCGTCGGCTACTATCCGCCGTTCGCCCCCAAGCGCTATTTTCCGGCGATCGGAGAGATCGCCCTGACCACCGGCCTGGCCTGTGTCCTGATCCTGCTCTACCGGTTCTTCGTCAATTATTTCCCCATCGTTTCGATCGAGCCTCACGCCAACGCGGCCCCGGTCGAGGTCCGCCACCGGGCCCCCCATCCCGACCATGAGACGGTCAAGCCGGTCCTGGCCTGGGTCTTCCGCGGCACGGCCGTCGTCTTTTTGCTGGGATTCGTCGTCCTCTACTCCCTCGTCCACGCCCAGGCCATCCAGGTCTCGCTCAGGGCCGCGACCGATCTCCAGGTCATCAACATTCCCAAAAAGCCGACGATCGACACCTCGACCTTTAGACACGCCGAACGCCCGGACGCTTATCGCAACCTGTACGTCCTGAACAGCGCTGTTCTGAATGAGCGGATCGATTATTACGAGCCCGTGCGCTTCACCCACCGGACGCACGACGTCAACACAGACAGCAATTGCTCGATCTGCCATCATCGGTTCGCCATGGGCCCCGACGACCGGGTCGGCGAGGACGTCAACAAGATCCACGACTCGATCGAGATCCGCATCACGGGAGCCTCCTGCACCTCCTGCCACCAGGACCTCAACGAGAAAAAGTTCCAGAAATGCTCCCAATGCCACAGCTCCTCCAACGAGTCCGATTTCCCGGCCCGCATCGGTCTCA
>JAPKZI010000063.1 GCA_026393865.1 Candidatus Aminicenantota bacterium | reverse complement strand
CTCATGAACGTGCTCGTGGGCATGCGGCGCCGCGAGCGCTCCGTCATGGGAGTGGAGGTGGTGCCCATCCCGGTGTTCATGGACATGGGTGTGGACCAGAGCCTCGTGACGGTGCTGATGCTCGTGTCGTTCACCGGCGATTAACACGACGCCGAGAACCATGAGGATCGCTCCCGGGACGAGGACCCAGCGGGCCGGATCGGGCAGAACGAAGAGCGAAACCAGCGCTCCGACGAAAGGGGCGAAGCTGAAGAAGGCCCCCGCCCGGAACGCTCCGATCCCTCTCAACGCCTTGAGATAAAGGACCAGGCTGATCCCGTAGCTGAAGGCTCCGAGGACCAGGCCTGAGGCGACCGCGATTCCGGAGGACACCTTCGAACCGAGGACCAGGGCCATCCCCAGGGAGAAGATCCCGGCGACCAGCCCCTTGATCCGGGTGATCTGGACCGGGCTCCTGTCCGCGATGTTCCGCATGAGATTGTTGTCGAGTCCCCAGCCGACCATGGCGGCCAGGACAAGAAGCGTCCCCGTCACGGCGAACCTGCTTCGTCCGGGGTCCCAGCTCAGGAAAAGGCCGGCGCAGGTCATGGAGGCGAGCGCCAGCCAGATCCTCCGCCCCGCGCTCTCCTTGAAGATGAGCACGGCGACGAGCGCCGTGGCGATCCCCTCCAGATTGAGGAGCAGGGAGGCGGCATATCCGGACAGCTGGGCCAGACCGAACAAAAGGCAGACGGGTCCGACGATGCCGCCCGCCAGGATCGACCCGGCCAGCCAGGGCCAGTCTTTTTTTTGCAGCGGCGGGGCCGGGTCTTCCTTGTTTTTGAGGAAGGCCTTGCGGCCGATGGCATAGAGGGTCAGGCCGAGCGACGCCCCGAGATAGAGCAACCCGGCCAGAGCGAGAGGCGAGAGATCCCTGATGAGCAGCTTGGAGAGAGGCGTGCCCAGACCGAACAGGACGGCGGAGGCGATGACATTAAGATAAGGGCGTTTGCTCAATGCTTGGCCTAGAGTCGATTATATGAAACGAAGGCCTCCCTGGGCAAGCGAGGGCTCAGCGAAAATAAAGCTTGCAATACCGGCGGATTCCGCCTATACTTCCTCACTAGACATCTGGTAGGAAATAGTCAATACCGCTAATTCTTCCCTCCTCGAGAGATAGTTGAGTCCGACGAAAATCCCCCTTATGCTGGAATTAAAAACTAAAAGGATTTGTGATGTTATTTAATGAACTGAATTTGAACCCCAAGCTTCTTCGCGCAATCGCGGAGCGGGGTTACACCGAGCTGACGGACGTCCAGAAACAGACCCTGGCCTTCACTCTGCGAGGGCGTGACGTGGCCGTCCAGTCCCAGACCGGGACCGGCAAGACGGCCGCCTTTCTGATCACGATCTTCGAGAGCATGCTCAGCGGCGACGCCCAGAAATGGCGGAGCGCCCTGATCATCGTGCCGACGCGCGAACTGGCCGTCCAGATCGAAGGCGAAGCGCGCCTCTTGAACCGCCACCTCGGTTTCACCATCGGCTGTTTTTACGGCGGCGTAGGCTATGAGTTGCAGCAGGACCTCCTCCGCAAAGGCGTGAACATCATCATCGGCACGCCCGGCCGGTTGATCGACCTCAGCGAAAAAGGCCTTCTGAAGTTGAAAGAGGTCGGATTCCTCGTCATCGACGAGGCCGATCGCCTGTTCGACATGGGCTTTCTGCCCGATATCAAGAAACTGCTGCAGAAGATGACCTCTCCGCGCGTCCGTCAGAGCATGCTTTTCAGCGCGACCCTGAGCCGTCTTTCCCGCAAGGTCGCCGCGGATTACCTGAACCTCCCGGAATTCATCGAGCTGACCCCCGAGAACCTGACCGTGGACACGATCACCCAGGAGATCTACCACGTCAAGAGCCACATCAAGCTCAACCTGCTCCTCGGCATCCTCCACAAGGAGAAACCGCGCAACGCCCTGATCTTCGTCAACATGCGCCACTCCGCCTTCAAGCTGGCCAAGAAGCTCGAACTCAACGGCTTTCGGGCCCGCCACATTTCCGGCGACCTGCCCCAGGTCAAACGGCTGCAAGTCATCGGCGACTTCATGGCCGGCAAGTTCTCGATCCTCGTCGCCACCGACGTGGCCGCCCGCGGCCTCCACATCGAAGGACTGGAGATGGTCGTCAACTACGACCTGCCCCAGGACTACGAGAACTACGTCCACCGCATCGGCCGGACGGCCCGGGCCGGGAACACCGGCAAGGCCGTCTCGCTCGCCTGCGAGAAGTATTTGGAGAACCTGTTCGGCATCGAGAACTTCATCAAGATGAGGATTCCTGAAAAGACCGCCGGTCTCGACATGTTCGCCACGGACCGGAGCCTGGAATACGCGCCCGAAAAACGGGTCCGCCAGGACGGGGGCAAGAGATTCGGGTCCGGCCGCGGTGACGGAAAGCGGCCGGAGAGGCCCGACCGCCGTTTCCAACGGCGGCCGTCCATGGCCTGACCTTCAGCGATTCTTCAGTTCCGCGCAGCGGATGCCGCGGAGATTGAAACACTTGTTGCAGGAAATGCACTCCGATTTCCGGATCAGTCCCGACCGGAATTTCTTGACCAGAAAGGGCTCGCGGATGAACGGCCGGCTCAGGGAGATCAGGTCGGCCTTCCCCTCCCGGACGAATTTTTCCATGACGGCGAACGTCCGGTTCCCGCCGAGGCCGAAGACCGGGATCCGGACGGCGCGTTTGACCGCCGCCGCGTTCTCCACGAAATAGCCTTCCTCATCCTCCGCCCGCAATCCCTTCCAGACCGAGCCTTGGCCGGCTTCGGCCATGCCGCCGCTGACCTCGATGCCGTCGATCCCCTCGCTCTCCAATAGCCGAGCGATCTCGATGCTGTCCTCGAGATGAAGACCGGCCGGCAGGAAATCGGTCGAATTGAGCTTGACGATCAGCGGGAAATCCGGTCCGGCGATCCGTTTGATCCCCCGGACGATCTCGACGACGATCCGGGCGCGGCCGGCCGTGGATCCGCCCCATTCGTCCGTTCTCCGGTTGGTGTGCGGCGAAATGAAGCTGCTGAGGAGATAACCGTGGGCGATGTGGAGTTGCGCGCCGTGGAAGCCCGCCTCTTTCGCCCGCCGCCCCGCCTGGACAAAATCCCGTATAATCCCCCGGATGTCCGCACCCGACATTTCGCGCGGCGTGGTCTTGACCGTCGGTTCATAGACGGCGGAAGGGGCTATGGGAGTACAGCCGCATAACTTTTCTTTGGTCTGGCGGCCGGCGTGTGCGATCTGGAGGAAGATCCTGGTCGGGAAGGGGCGGACGGCTTCGGTGATCCTCCTCAGTCCTTCGATGAACCGGTCGTCGTAGATCCCGGTCTGTCTGGGGCTGGCCTTGCCGTTCGGATTCACATAGGCGTGTCCGGTGATGATCAGCCCGACCTCGCCTTCGGCCAGGCGCCTGTAGAGCTCGCCAAGGCGGTCGGTCACCGTCCCGTCCTCTTCGGCCATGAACTCATGCGTGGCCGAACGGACGAACCTGTTCGGGATCTCCAGTCCGCCGACTCTGATCGGCGTTAAAAGAACGGAATGTTCCTGCGACATGGGCCTCTTCTTTCCTCGACTTATGAATGATCCCCCTCATAACCCGTTTTAGTAGCCCGGCCTGAGGGTTTCATCCGCTTTGATTTCCCGGCCATTTTAGTGAAAATCGGCCGAAATTGATACCGGAATTCCCGTTACCTCTTGAATTGGCCCGATTTTCGCTGTATTTTTACCCTGGAACGCAACGATTTATTGTCCCTTGAGGTTTTTAACCATGAAGATGGACGAGCAAGAACTGATCGGCCGGATTCAAGCGGGCGACGAGTCCGCCTTCGCCGAGATCGTCCATATATACAAGGACAAGATCGTGAACTTCTTATATCAGATGACGGGCGATTATCAGAGGGCCGTGGACCTCTCCCAGGAGACCTTTCTGCGGGTATACTTCAAGGCCGATAAATACAGGCCTTTCGCCCCGTTCTCCTCCTGGGTCTACGCGATCGCCTCGAACCTGGCCAAGACCGATCTTAAGAAAAGGTACCGGATGAACCAGGTTTCCCTCGACGACGTCCAGTACAGCGTAGAGGTCAGCACGCCGAGCGATGAGACGGCGGATTCCGGACTGGCCCGGAACCTCCGCGAGGCGCTCGACGGGCTCAGCCCGCGGTACCGCATCCCCGTCGTCCTCAAGGACATGGAGGGCTATTCCCAGGAGGAGATCGCCCGGATCATCCACCGGCCCATCGGGACGGTCAAAGCCAGGATCAGCCGGGGCCGGGCCATGCTCAAACGACAATTGGAAAAAGCGACGAAAGAGAACCTGACCTTCCAAAAAAGGGAGATCCTCGATGGACGATACTAATTTTTTGAGGAAGCTCGACCGGGTCGCCGCTCCGCCGGATTTCGAACGGCGGGTGATGGCCCAGCTGGCGCGGCGGCGGGCGGAACTTCCGCAGGCCCGCCGGGCCCGGGTCTTCCGGTATTCGCTGGCGGGAGCCGCGGCCGCGCTCCTCGTCTGTTTCCTGGCCCTCAATGTGTTCGTCCTGCGGAGCGGCCCTGACCGGCCGATAATGGCCGGCCGGGACATGCTGGAATCGGCGCCCGCCGGCGGCGTCATCTCCATCACCGAACCGGTGAGCTACAGGAACGAGGTCCGCGGTGTCTCCTATGGGCCTCAGACCGTCTATATTTTGGAACAGATCTCCAACGCTTCCAATAAATATATCCGTTATTAAGGAGGATTCCAGCCTATGATGACAAGAACGATAAGAACCATCGCTATCCTGGCCGTCGCCGTGATGATCTCGGCCCTCGGCGGGCAAGCCGCGTCGATCGATCCGGCGAAGCCGGGGATCGGCGAGCAAAAGATCGAAGAGATTACCAAGATGGTCGCGCCGTCCGTCGTCCGGGTCGAGGCGCGCAACGGCATGCGCAAGGTTGCCACGGGCGTCGTCATCAACAAGGACGGCTATATCGTCACGACCGCCCTCATCTCTCCCCGCGACGAGGAGATCAGCGTCGTGACCACGGACGGAAAGCGGCTCAAGGCCGAGTTCAAGGGCCTCGACACGCAGACCCAAGTCGGATTGATCCAAGTGAAGGAAAAGGGACTGACGCCGATCGCCATGGGCCGGGCGGCCGACATGAAGCCGGGCGCCTGGATCGGCGTCGTCGGCCTGTCGCCGGAGAACTCGGCGGCCGTGACCCAGGGCATCGTCAG
This sequence comes from Candidatus Aminicenantota bacterium, assembly GCA_026393865.1. Taxonomy (GTDB): domain Bacteria; phylum Acidobacteriota; class Aminicenantia; order Aminicenantales; family UBA4085; genus JAPKZI01. Next base: position 4,889 of record JAPKZI010000063.1, on the reverse strand, counting down.
CTCGGTCGCGGCCGACAAGCTGCGCTTGAACGTCTGGGTCGTCCCCGGCATGAGCGGAAGCCCCGTAGTCAATGGGTCCGGCCAGATGGTCGGCCTGCTCCGCGGCGCCTACACGGATGAACAGCCCATCGTCTTCGAATTCCGGGAACAGCAGGTCGTCGGCTCCGGGACGGTCATCAGCCGGGCCGAGTCGCCGTCGTCCGGCATGGCCTTGGCCGTTCCCATCGACATCGTCCAATCCATCGCCTCGGACCTCGAAAAGAAAGGCAAGGTCGAGCGCGGCTGGCTGGGCGTCCGGGCCGGCGAGCGGCAGGACGGCAAGGTCGAGATCGATACGGTCGAGCCCAAGAGCCCGGCCGAGCTGGCCAAGCTCAAAGAAGGCGATATCATCGTCAGGGTCGACGGCAAGGACATCTCCTCGAGCGAAGCGATGCAGTCGGAGATCCGAAGCCGCAAACCCGGCCAGGACATCACGGTCAGGATCGAACGGGACGGAAAACCCCAGGACATCAAAGTCAAACTGGGCGAATACACGGAAATGGAAGCCAAACGGGAACTGGCCCTGGCCTTCCCGAGGCTCTTCCCGCCGGAAACCCCGCCTCCCGGCTGGAAGGGGCTTCAAACCGAGCCTAAAATCATTGTCAAACCCAAGTCCAATTTGGGCCTCCGTCCCTTCGCCTGGGAATCGAGAAAATTCATCGGCGTGAGGAGGCTCCAAGAGCTGAACAAGGAGTCGGTCGCCGCCCTGTTTGGGATCAAGGACGGGGTCGGGCTCCTCGTTGCCGAGATCATCGCCGACAGTCCGGCCGCTAAAGCGGGCCTCAAGGTCGGCGACCTCATCCTGAAGGCCGACGGCAAACGCCTCCAGGCCGTGAGCGAGTTGAGCGATATAATCCAGGACAAGAAAAAAGGCGACAAGGTCAAGATCGAGCTTATCCGGGACAAGAAGTCGATGACCCTGGATGTCGAGATTGAAGAGGAAGAGAGCGGGCCGGAGAACCTCCTTTTCCGCGGTTTTCGCGATGATGCCAACACCATGCCGGATCTCTTCAGAAAATATGACGATTCGAGCAAAACACGGATCGATGAGTTCTTTCAAAAAAACGAGGAAACGTTCAAGAATTTCCAGGACGAAATGAAAAAGAAGGGGACGAACCGGAGCGATTACGGACGGATCATCCGCATCATCAGCGATTCCGGGGACATCAACTAGATTATTCGGTCGCGAGGAACGGGCCGGGCTCGCACCCGGCCCTTTTTTATAGATCGAGCCACTTGTCGAGATAGTCCTCGAATTCCTCGGGCGAAAGCCGAGGGCCTTCGAACAATCCTTGGCCCAGTCTCTGGCGCAACGCTTCGTAGAGGATGATCCCCACCGAGACCGACAGGTTCAGGCTCTGTACCATTCCGAACATCGGGATCTTGATCTTATAGTCGGCATAGCGAAGCGCCTCGAGCGAGATGCCTTCGGATTCACTGCCGAAGACGACGGCGAGCGGTTGGGTAAAATCCACCTGGGTATGGAAAACGGCGTCCGGGCCGAGGTGCGTGGCGGCGATCTTGAACCCCTGCTTCTTCAGTTCGACCAGGCAGTCCTTGGTTGACGGGTAAAAATGAAAGTCCAGCCATTTGTCGGCGCGGGTGGTGATCGCCTGGTTGATGGGCAGGGGATCCTCGCTCGAACCGATGACGTCCACATGCATGATCCCGGCCGCGTCGCAGGTCCGGAGCGCGGCGCTGGCGTTGTGGGCGTTGGTGACCTCTTCGAGGACGACCCTTAAGTCGGGCTGGCGGAGGGACAAGACCCGCCTGACCTTGGCCAGGCGTTCGTCGGTCGGCATATCAATCGTCCTTTAGGGCAGAAGGAGCAATTTAGCGATCAGGATGCCGTAAGCGATGAGGGAGCCCGTGAGGGCCCGGTATTCCTTGTTTTTAAAATAGAGCGCCGGGTCGAATTTCGTTCCGGCCGGACCCATCACCCGATTCCACTTGGGCAGGACCAGCGGCACTTTTTTCCCATATTCCTCGTATTCTTTGGGGAAGAGCCGTTTCATGCGCTCCCGTTCCTCCAGGATGACCGGCGGGTAGAAGACGAGGAAATAGGCGGCGAAAAGCCCGACGCACCACCAGGAATGGGTGGCGACGGCGATGCTCAGGCCGAGGAGGAAGTTTCCGAGATAAAGGGGATTCCGGGTGAATCGATACGGCCCGGACACGGCCAGCGTTTTCTCTTTCCGGATGTGGCCCGCGGCCCAGGCCCGGATAAGCAGGCCGAGGGCGCAGACGGCGAAGCCGATGAGGATCGACCGCCAGGTCGGCCAGGCCAGGACGAGGATCGCGACGAGGACGAACAACCCGGACCGGACGCGCCACCGGTAGAGTGTTTTGGCGAACTTCGAATCAGGCATTTTCCTCGAGGGTCTGCCGGACCAGAGCTGTGACGTCTTCCGGCCTCACCAGCTTCAGGCAGTCCATGGAATCGCAGGAGCGTTTATAACACGCGCTGCAGGCGATTTCATGATAAACGAATTTGTCCCGGGAATGGAAGGGGCCGTTCCTTTTCGGCGTCGTCGGGCCGAAGATCCCGACGACCGGAACATCCAGGGCGCAGGCGGCCTGCAGGGCGAAGGTGTCGCCGCTCACGACGAGCGCCGATGCCTCGATCAAAGCCAGGCTTTCCCGGACCGAGAGGAACGGGGCCAGAGGGACGCCCGTGGCTTGATTGACGTGCCGGGCCAGGCTTTCTTCCTCCGGGGTTCCCCACAGGAGGAGGGGAGAGAGGGGCTCGTTTTTTAAGTCGTTCAGGACGGCGATCCAGCTCTCGGGAAACCAGCGTTTCGTCGGCCAGGCCGCTCCGACGTTGAACAGCACCAGTTTTGGATCGGAGCGAGCATCTGGGACCCGGATCTTCTCCATCACCGAATTCCGGAGGGCCGCCGGAATTTCAAGCGGAAATTCGTATTTGTCCTCGCTGATCCCGGCCAAGCGGAGGAGCCCTAAATTTTTACCGATGACATGGTCGGTTTCGGAAATTTCTTCGAGCCGGTCGGTATAGAACAGGGCGGCCAAAGGCTCTTTCAAATTATGGCGATGGAACCCGAACCGTTTTTTGGAACCGGAGAGCCGGGCTATTAGGCCGGATTTGAGGAGGCCCTGGAAATCGAAGGCGGCCTGGTCGGATTTCCTGAGCTTCTTTCGCCAGCCGGGCGATCCGACGACGACGATCTCGTCGATGCCGGGAACGAGATCCAGGATGTCCTTGCCTTTCCGCTCGACGACCCAAGTGACGCGGGCAGCCGGAAAATTCTTGCGCAAAGCGGCGAACGCCGGAAGGGTGTGGATGATGTCGCCCAGCGAGCTCGTCCGTATGATCAGGATGTTGGTCATGATCTAACCGAGCGATCCGCGCTCCCGCTTGTTGAATTTGGCCAAAATGCGGGGAATGACCTCCGAAGTGGAGCGGATCTTCGGGCCGCCGGCGATGGCGATCCGCCCGCCGTAAGCCAAAACTGTCTCTCTCTCCGGAACGGTCCGTTTTGAGTAATCCGAGCCTTTGGCGTGGATGTCCGGCTTGAGAGCCGTCAGGATCCTCTCGACGTTCGGTTCATCGAAGATCGTGAGGTAGTCCACGCAGGCGAACGCCGCCAGGATCTCGGCCCGCTCCCGTTCGGGCAGGACGGGCCGGCCCGCGCCTTTCAATTTCCGGATCGAGGCATCGCTGTTGAGGGCGACGATGAGAACATCTCCGAGTTTCTTGGCGGCTTCCAAATAGCGGATATGTCCGGCGTGGAGGAGGTCGAACCCGCCGTTGGCCAGGACGATGGTCCGGCCGTTGTTCCGTTCCCGGCCGACGATCTCCCGGAGTTGGGAAAGAGTTTTGAGCTTCTTCACTGTTCGGCGATGATCGCTTGTTTGAGTTCCAGGGGCGAGACGGTGGCCGTGCCTTTTTTCATGACCACGATGCCGCCGGCGAAGTTGGCCAGCTGCGCGGCCTGGAGGAATGTCGCCCCGCAGGCCAGGGCGGCCGTGAAGACGCTGATGACGGTGTCGCCGGCGCCCGTGACGTCGACGATGTCCGTCGTCCCGAAGATGGGAAGATGGACCGGAGGCTTGCCCTTCTGAAAAAGGGCCATCCCCTTGGAGCCGCGGGTGATGAGGAGCGCGGGAGATTGGAGCTTAGCGAGAAGCGTTCGCCCGGCCTCGATCAACCGATCCGGGCCGTCGTCGAGGCGGATCTTCAACGCCTCCTCGACCTCAGGTTCGTTGGGCGTGGCGATGGTGACGCCGGCGAAACGGAGGAGCCTGAACCGCGAGTCCAGGGCCACCGGCAGGCCCGCTTTTTTGAAACCCGGGATAGCGGCCTTGAAGAGGTCCTCTTTGACCGTATCGTAGTGGTAGTCGGAGATGATCAGGGCATCGCATTCTTTTTGGGCTTTGCGGAGCGCCTCCCGGATCCTTTGTTTCAGCCCCGCGGTGTCCGGGACGCGGCCTTCGCGGTCGATGCGCAGGATCTGCTGCTTCTTCGTATTCTCTTCGCCGGCTAAAATGCGCGTCTTGAGCGGAGTCGGGTAGCCCTTTTCCACGATCAGGCCGCCCGCGTCGATCCCCCGCTTCTTCAGAATGCTCTTGACCGCTCGGCCCGATTCGTCGGCGCCGACGATGCCGATGGGCATCGGTTCGACGCCGAGCGATCTCAGGTTGAGGAGCGAATTTCCCGCTCCGCCCAGGGTGAATTCTTTCTTGTGATAGGTGAGGATCAGGACGGGCGCTTCCCGCGAGATCCGCCGCGTGGTCCCGAAGAGATATTCATCGAGGATGATATCCCCCCAGACCGCGACGCGGATAAGGGGGAATTTGTCGATGAGGGCGAACAGTCGCCGGGTGTCTTC
>JAPKZI010000103.1 GCA_026393865.1 Candidatus Aminicenantota bacterium | reverse complement strand
CTTCGGCTGGGTGTTGACGCCGATGCCGAAGACGGTGCCCAAAGACGGCTCGACGATCGAGGTGTATGTAGATGGGGCCAAGCTGGGGAACCTGGCTACAGCGCCGAACGTCTATAACCAGTACCGGGTGGATGTTTCGACGAACTTTCCGGGGTTTAACAATACGGGAGGTCCGGGGGCCGGCGGGCCGGTGGGGGCCTTCTACCTGGACACGACGAAGCTGACGAACGGGGTGCACACGATCTACTGGATCGCGACGGATGACGCGGGCGCCGCGGACGGGATCGGCAGCCGCTACTTCAATGTCGTGAATACAGGAACCTCGGCCAATGTATTAAGTCATTGCGAGCCGCTTGGCGTGGCAAACACACATTTGGATTCAATCCTCAACCTGCCGCTCTCTTTCGACCCACTCTACATCAAGCGCGGATTTGATCTGACCGCGCCGCCAGAAACAATCCTTCCCGACAACTACGGATCTTTCCAAATCGAGATTAGGGAAGTGGAGCGGGTCGAGATCGATCTCGGCAAAGGGATCGGCTATCAAGGCTACCTAGTGGTCGGCGACCAACTGCGGCCGCTTCCCATCGGCTCAACACTCGATCAACTCACCGGCACATTCTCCTGGATGCCCGGGCCGGGATTTGTTGGAGCCTATGATTTGGTTTTTATCCGGGAAGCCGGCTCCGGCATGATAAGAAGGATTCCTATAAAGGTGACGATCAAGCCGAAATTTTAAATCAAACCAATTTCGTGCACTTATTTTGTTTTACGTTCTTTTAACATCTTTTTAACATATTCTTGACAACTTTCCTCGAGATTGAGCCTATTCTTCAATCGAACAGCCCGAAGGCTCTTCATGGCCTTGAGAACAAGGAGGTTGTCGATGAAAAAGAGCGCCGTCATTCTCGCTTTGTTTCTTTTTTGTTTTATCCTCCCTTACGCCTTGGGTCAAAACGATGCTCAAGCCTCGGGCATCATAGTCGGCAAAGTCACCTCGCCTGCGGGGACGGGGATCGAAAAGGTCTGGGTGAGGGTTTATAACCTGTCAAATCTATCCAAAGGGCAAGCCCAAACGGATGCCTCCGGGAATTTCAGGGTTCAATACCTGGCGACGGACCAATACCGCGTCCGGTTCGAAACATATTCGGCCGGGAATTACCTCCCCGAGTGGTATAACGACAAATCCAGCTTCGTCACGGCGGATAACGTCGCCGTGACTGACGGCGCGACGACCTCCGGCATCGATGCCCAGTTGGCCGTCGGAGGCATCATCGCCGGGACGGTCACGAATGTCTCTAGCGCGGGGATCCAGAACGTCTCCGCTGCCGCGTTTGACTCGACCGGCGCCTATGTGAACTCAGGCTCCACCGATGCGTCGGGCAATTATTCGATCCAAGGGCTTCCCGGGGGCAATTACCGCCTCCAATTCGGGACGTATAGCGCGGGAAATTATTTCCCCGAGTGGTATAACGATAAATCCAGCCTTGAAACGGCCGACAACATCGCCGTGACGCCGGGAAGCACGACCTCCGGCATCAACGCCGTCCTGGCCACGGCCGCCGCCATCTCCGGCACGGTGACGAACGCCGCCGGGGCTGGGGCCTCCTCCGTGTTCGTCACGGCTTACGATCTTTCCCAGTTCCCGGTGAAAGACGGGATGACCGATGCTTCCGGCAACTACAAGATCGAAGGACTCCCGACCGGGACCTACCGGGTCTTTTTCGAGGCGGGCTATAACACGAATGACCTTTCCGAATGGTACAACGATAAATCCTCGTTCGATACGGCCGACAACATCTCCGTCACGGCCGGCGGCGCGGCCGTGATCAACGCCCAGCTCGCCGCGGGAGGAATCATCTCAGGGACGGTCACGGCCCCCGGGGGTTCCGGCATATCATCGGTTTATGTGACGGTCTACGATCTCAAAAAAAGCTCTACAAAAAGCCAGCAGACGAATTCATCAGGCGTCTATCAGGTTCAAGGCCTGCCTACGGGGAGCTATAAGGTCTTTTTCCAGACGTTGTACGCCTCGAGCAACTTCGCTCCGGAGTGGTATAACGACAAATCGAAATTCGCCGCCGCCGATCCCGTTTCCGTGACGGCGGGCGCGACGACGTCGGGGATCGACGCCCAGCTGGCCGCGGGAGGGACGATCTTTGGCCGGCTCACGGGGCCGTCGGGCGCGGGCATCCAGGGAGCGACCGCGCGGGCTTATGACCTGAATGAGAATTATGTCGGCTCCGTGACTTCGGACATCAACGGGCGCTACGGCATCCAGAAACTTCCTTCCGGCGTTTTCAAAGTCTATTTCGCCGGGCCGAGCGGCGGGGGGTTTATCCCGGAATGGTACAACAACAAATCCGGCTTTTTATCCGCTACC
>JAPKZI010000184.1 GCA_026393865.1 Candidatus Aminicenantota bacterium | reverse complement strand
ACGCTCGACCTGGCCGGCTATAGGACAGGGAGCATGAACGAAGGCCTGAAGAAAAAGCGGACATCCGAATGAGCAGGGGATGGGGCGGGGTGTCTTGAGGCGGGAAAGCGCGGGGAAGCGGATCGTACTTGACCCGCTTCCCCCCGGATAGGTGTCAAAAAACTAAAAAATCAGCTGCCTTTTTCTGTTTTGGCTTCGGTGATGATGGCGATCTTCTCGATGCCGGCGGCGCGGACCTTCTCGTACACTTCGATGAGCTTTCCGTATTCAAGGTCTCCATCGGCCCGGAGATACAGCGTCTTTTCTTGAACGGTCAGGAACACTTCCTCGAGCAGGGTCTGGAGCCTCTCAGGATCGGTGACCTTGTCCTGATTGATATAGATGGTCCCGTCCTTCTTGATGTACATCGTGACTTCAACGTTTTCCGGCATCTTGATCGCGGTGATGGCCGTCGGCAGCTTGAGGTCGACGCCCTTTTGGACCAGGGGTGTGACGACCATGAAGATGATCAGCAGAACGAGGAGAACATCACACAGGGGGACGACGTTGGGTTCGGATCTTACTCTTTCGTCGCCGCCGATAGAAATGCTCATGGTCCGCCTCGGTTACACTTTCTGCTGGCGAATGAAGAAGTCGACGACTTGCGAGGAGGTGTTGGCCATCTCGGCGTCATAGACCTCGACCTTGCTGTTCAGGTAGTTGTAGAACCACAGGGCGATGATGGCCACGGCGATCCCGAAGGCGGTGGTGATCAGGGCTTCGGCGATCCCGGAAGCGACGGCGCCGATGCCGCCCGAGCCGGTCAGGGCCATGCCGCGGAAGGCGTTGATGATGCCCGAGATGGTGCCGAACAATCCAATGAAGGGGGAGGAGGTGGCGATCGTGGCCAGAATGCTCAAGCCCTTGCGCAGTTCCTGGTTGAAAATTGACGCGGCCCGATCGCAGCCTCTCTGGGCGGTCGAGATCTGTTCTTCGAATCCGAGCTTGGCTTCCTTGCCCGCGAGGAATTCGGTGATGCCGGCGGTGGTGACGCGAGCCAGATGGCTTCCCTTGTTCTCCGCTTTGGAGGAAAGCGCCAGGGCTTCTTTGATCTGTCCGGACTTCAGGAGCTCGGCCAGCTTGGGGGCGATCGCTTTCGACCTGTTCTTGGCGCGCGAGTAAGTCAGCAATCTTTCGATGAACATATAGAGAGAGATGATGGAGAGAAAGATAAGGAGAATGGCGACTCCCTTGGCCAGACCGCTCATCGACTGCCACATGGTGATGAGATCAAATTGCATTGAATGTACCTCCTTTTGATTATGCGAAAGCCATGGTAGCTTTTACTTCAACGTGAAACGGACCGTGACCGTGAAAATGACGCCGCGGGGGCGGCCGTTGATGATCATCGGCTCATAGACCCACTGCCGCACGGCGTCGATGGCCGCCTGGTCGAGCAGGGGGATCGATCTCAGCACTTTGTAGCCCTGAACCCGGCCGTAGATGTCGGTCGTGGCCTCGATGATGACGATGCCTTCCACCCGCGCTTGGCGGGCGATCTCGGGATAGAGGGGATCGACCTGTTTCAGGAGCTTCGGGGGCTTGACGTCGCCGACGGCCCGGACGGGCGCTTCGACCTCGCCGACGACTCCGCCGAGCACGCCGCCGACGACGCCGCCGAGCACGCCGCCGATGACGCCGCCCTCGACGCCGCCCTCGATCCCGATGTCGGAGATCTGCTCTTCAGCGATCTGATCGGGGATCTCGACGGGCGCGACAAGCTTGCCGGCCTCAAAGGAGGACTGGGTCTGGACGGGCTTGATGCGTTTGGCTTGGGTCGTGGCCGCCTTCTTGGCCGGAGGCGGAGGAGGCGGAGGGGGAGGCGGTGGGGGGGCCAGGAAGGCGCTCGTGATCTCGATCGTCGGGAGATTGGCGGTGTTGAGGAGAGGGATGACGATGAGAACGGCG
>JAPKZI010000138.1 GCA_026393865.1 Candidatus Aminicenantota bacterium | reverse complement strand
CCAGGCTTGGCTGGTTTTTATCCTTGCCGAATCTCCGGATCGCCTCCAGGTCCGAGTCCCGCGGGCCGCCGCCGTGGTCCCCTTCGCCGTACAAGATCATGATATCCTTGAGGGGTGAGATCTTGGCCGCTTCGAGGACGACGTCTTTGATCCCGTCCTTCAAGCCGACATTGTACCAGCCTTGGGGAACATACGAGAGCAGCTCCGATCCATCCTTGCCTCGCCAGACAAAAGCGGGCATTTTGTCCGGAGCGCACCGTCCGAAGACATAATATTTGAGGCCGGCCTTGGCCAGGATCTGGGGAAGCTGCCAATTGTGTCCGAACGAATCCGGGTTCCAGCCGACCTTGACGTCCAGGCCGAACTTATCCAGGAAATATCTCTTTCCGTAGAGGAGCTGGCGGGCCAGGGCCTCGCCGTCGGGCATGTTCAGGTCGGGCTCGACCCACATCCCCCCGACCGGGACCCACGTCCCTTCTTTGATCTTGGCCTTGATCGCCTGGAACAGTTCGGGATAGTCCTTTTCGATGACCTCGTAGATCGCGGCCTGGCTCTGGGCGAACGTGAGGCCCGGCATCCTGTTCATCTGGGCGAGCGTTCCCTTGAACGTCTCGACGGCGACGTCGTGGATGGTCTCCTCCCAGCGCCACAGCCAGCTCAGGTCGATATGAGCGTGCCCGACGAGGCGGGCGGTGTAATCCCTCGGCTTGAGCGTTTGAGCGGACAGGCCCGCGCCGAGAAGAACGAACGCCAGAAATGTGGACGCAAATGTCTTCGGGGTTCGCATTTTTTCCTCCTAACTCCTTAATGATATCGTCGGCGGTCCTCAAGCGCCCCATTTTATTTTATTTTCGCGCTATTGTCTTGACATTTTGATTTTGATAGAATCAAAACCTTTAGGCAGGCTCCGATCATGCTCCGCATGACAATTATACGTTAAGGGAAGGGAAACATGTTTATATGGGTTTTCCATCGCATCAGCGGCCTTTTACTCATCCTTCTGTTGGGAATCAAATTCCTGACCTCCTTCTTCCTCATGACCAAGGGGACCAAGCCTGACTGGGCCCTCGTCCTCCACGCCAATCCTCTCACCGACACGTTCCTGATCGTGGCCGGCGTCTATCACGCCTTCTACGGACTGAGGACCTTCATCATCGACTGCGGCGCGCGCAAGGAGAAGCTCCTCTTCTGGATCTTCACCGGCCTCGGCACCGCCGCCGCCGCCGCCCTGCTGGTCATCTACTACACCAGGAATTACTGAGCTATGGTCAGCCACGATATCCTCATCGTCGGTGGGGGGCTGGCGGGGCTGGCCGCGGCTTTGACCTCCGACCCCAAGCTCAATGTGGCGGTCCTCTCCAAGGTCCACCCGATCCGGTCCCATTCCGTCGCCGCCCAGGGAGGCATCAACGCCGCCCTGGCCAATAACCCAAACGCGAAGGACGACACTTGGGAGAAACACGCCTTCGACACGATCAAGGGCAGCGACTATCTGGCCGACCAGGACGCCGCCGAGCTCATGTGCCGATTGGCCATCCCGACCATGTACGAACTCGACCACTGGGGCGTCCCCTTCAGCCGGTTCCCCGGCGGCGTGATCGCCCAGCGCCCCTTCGGCGGCGCGGGATACCCGCGGACCTGTTACGCGGCCGACCGGACGGGACAGGTCCTCCTTCACACTCTCTACGAGCAATGCGTCAGGAAGAACGTCACGATCTATGATGAAATCGTCGTGACCAACATCGTTGTACGCGACGGCCGCTGCATCGGTCTCGTCGCCTACGACCTGGCCACAGGAGAGATCCGACCCTTCGCCGCCAAGGCCGTGATCTTCGGCACGGGCGGCTACGGCCGCATTTACAAGCTCTCGACGAACGCCTACATCAACTTCGGGAGCGGCATCGGCATGGCCTACCGGGCGGGCATTCCTCTCAAGGACTTGGAGTTCGTCCAGTTCCACCCCACGGCCCTCTACGGAAAGAACATTCTCATCACCGAAGCCGCGCGGGGCGAAGGCGGTTACCTCGTCAACAACAAAGGCCGGCGCTTCATGGAAGATTACGCCCCGACGGCCATGGAGCTCGCCCCGCGCGACATCGTCGCCCGGTCCATCACGACCGAGATCCTCAAGGGCAACGGCTTCGAGAATGCTTATGTCCACCTCGACCTCCGGCATCTGGGCCGGGAAAAGATCGAAAAGCGGCTCCCGGGCATCCAGGAGATCTGCATCAACTTCTCCGGGATCGATCCTGCCGACACGCCTATCCCCATCCAGCCGGCCCAGCATTACTCCATGGGTGGGATCGACGTCGACAAGAATTGCGCGTCTCTCGTCAAAGGCTTCTACGCCGCCGGCGAATGCGCCTGCGTCAGCGTCCACGGGGCGAACCGGCTCGGCGGGAACTCCCTCCTCGACGCGATCGTCTTCGGCAAGATCGCCGGCGTCTCGGCCTCGAAATTCATCAACGAGGGCGGGTTCTCCGGCTCGAGGGACGCCGAGATCACGGCGGAGGCCAAGACCCTCAACGACCAGTTCGAGAGCATCCGGAAACGGGATAAGGGCCACAACGTCTATCAGCTCCTGAACGACCTCAAGATCCTGATGGGCGATAAGGCCGGCATCTTCCGCGACGGCAAACAGCTTCAGGAGGGCCTCGACGGCCTATCCAGGCTGAAAGAGGCCTCTCGGGACGCCTACATCTACGGAAGCTGCACCCGCTTCTGCCAGGAGTTCGTCACGCTCATCGAGTTTAAATACATGACCGACCTGGCCGAGACGATCCTCCTCGGCGGGCTGAAACGGACCGAAACGCGCGGGTCCCACTTCCGCACGGACTTCCCCAAACGCGACGACGACAACTGGCTGAAGCACACGCTCGCCTCCTATTCGGACAAAGGCCCTGTCCTGTCCTACCGGACCGTAAACGTGGACAAGTACAAACCCCAGGAAAGAAAGTATTGAGGAGAGAGCCGACCATGAGCACCAAATTCAAAATCCTCCGGTTCGACCCTCCCAAGGACGAGCAGCCCCACTTCCAGGAATATATCCACACGCCGAAGCCCGGGGACACCATGCTCGAGGTCCTCAAGGAGATCCGGGACGAGCAGGACCCCTCGATCTCCTTCCGCTACAGCTGCCGGGAGGCTGTCTGCGGATCATGCGCCCTGACGATCAACGGCACGATCTGCCTCGCCTGCAAGACGCAGTTCGAAGCCCTCAAGACCGACGTGGTCGTCATCGAGCCCCTGCCCAACCTGGAGATCATCAAGGACCTGATCGTCGACTTCAAGCCTTTCTGGGACGCCTACAATTTCATCCAGCCTTATCTCCAACCCGAAGGCCAGGCCGTCCCCGAAAAAGGCCACTGTGTCGAAGAGAAGGACATGGAAAAGGTTTTCCAGTTCATCACCTGCATCCTGTGCGGATGTTGTTACGCCGCCTGCCCGGTGGCCACGCGCGACGGCCGCTACATCGGCCCCGCCGCCCTGGCCAAGCTCTACCGCTTCGCCATCGATCCGCGCGACAAGCGCCCCTGGTCGGCGCTGGCCAGTGTCGACAATCCGACCGGCGTCTGGGGTTGCGATACGGTCTTCCGCTGTAACGACGTCTGTCCCAAAGACGTCCGGCCGGCCGACGGCATCGAAGGCCTCCGCCGAAAGATGATCGTGGACAGGACAAAACATATGTTTGGACGGAAAAAATGAGAATCGACAACGCCTATTTCACCCGTCGCAAGTTCTTGAACTCCATCCTTGGCGGCTGGCTGGGGGCCGTCGCGGCCTCCTTCATCAGCCCCATCGTCAAGTTCGTCTGGCCGCCTTACAAAGAGCCGGACGAGGTCAAGCTCGTCTTCGCGGACTACTCCGCCATGCAGCCGGGCGAGGTGAAAAACTTCGTCTGGGGCAGCAAGCCCGGGCTCATCAAGCGGGCCCAGGACGGATCCTTCATCGCCTGGGTCGGCGTATGCACCCACCTCGACTGCAACGTGACCTGGCTCCCCGCCAAGAAGCAGTTCTTCTGCGCCTGCCATGACGGCTGGTATGACGAGAACGGAACGAACGTCTCCGGCCCGCCGCCAAAGCCGCTCCGGCGCCTCGAGCCGTCGGTCGAAGGCGAGGACCTCTTTATCCGCAAGCCGGGCGTGGGAGCGAAAACATGAAGATCGACATGAAAAAGTTCGCGGCCTGGTTCGACGACCGTCTGGCCCTGACCCCCATTTTCAAATACATGACCAAAAAGGAAGTGCCCCAGCACGAGCACTCCTTCTGGTATTACACGGGCAGTTCGATCCTCCTCTTCCTCTTCATCCAGATCGTCACGGGCATCATGCTCGCGCTCTATTACAAACCGACGCTCGAAGGGGCCACCGACAGCATCGGCCGGATCATGACCGAGCTCCCGCTCGGCTGGCTCGTCCGTTCCGTCCACAGCTGGTCGTCGACCTTCATGATCGCCTTGGTCATGATCCACCTCCTGGCGATCTGGTTCACCAAGTCCTATCGCAAGCCGCGGGAAGCGACCTGGATGACCGGGATGATGCTCCTCGTCGTCTCGATGGTCTTCGGCTTCACCGGCTACCTCCTGCCCTGGGACGACCTGTCGCTGTCGGCGACCAAGGTCGGGACGAACATCCCCATGGCCATCCCGGTCGTCGGCAAATGGGTGACCCAGTTCCTCCGGGGCGGGGACGACGTCACCGGCGACACGCTGACCCGCTTTTTCCTCTTCCACGTCTGCATCCTGCCCCTCGTCATCTTCGCCATCCTCGTCGTCCACATCCTGCTTGTCCAGAAGGAAGGCATGAGCGTTCCCCTCAAGGACGAGATCGCCAAGAAGAAAGTGCCGGCCCTGCCCTTCTGGCCGAACTTCATCCTCCGCGAAGTCGTCATCTGGCTCGTCCTCCTCGGCATCCTCCTGACCATCTCGCTCATGTTCGCCCCCTCTCTGGAACTTACGGCCGACCTGATGGCTCCGGCCCCGGAAGGCGTCAAGCCGGAATGGTATTTCCTGTTCCTTTTCCAGACGCTCAAGATCTTCCCGGCCAACATGGGCCCCGTCACCGGCGAGTTCGTGGCCGTCGTGCTCATCCTGATCGCCGTCGTGGCCATCTTCTTCCTCCCCTTCATCGACAACAAGCCCGAGGGGAAGAAAGGCAAGATCATCGCCTATCTCGGCGTCGCCGGCGTGATCTACGCGATCGTCTTCAGCATATGGAGCCTGTTATGAGAAAGACCCGCATTTTGTTTTTCCTCGTGATGGTCTCGCTGGTCCTGGCCCCGCTCGCGGCAGCCGCCCAACAAACCGGCGCGCCGCCGACTGTCAAGGACAAAGCCCAGATAGAGGCCGCGGTTTCCGCCCAGGCAGCGCCGACGCAGCAGGCCAAGCCGGCCCCCGCACTCACCCGCGATGTAAATACGCGGCTGAGTACGGCGGAAGCAGATCCCCAGGCAAAGCCTGGGGCCCCTGCCGCCGCCCCGCCCGCCGCCAAGAAACCGGCGGCCAAGAAGGTTGAAATCAAGAGGACGGAGCCGATCGTTCCCGCCTATTCCGGCATTAGGGAAAAGATGGCCGTCATCGTCTTCTACGTCTGGCTCTGGTTCGCGATCGCCGTCATGATTTATTTTCTCCGGCTGTGGATCAAGGAGGCCGACCGGGTCTACAAGGCCAAATACTACGAGCCCGAAGAGAGCCCACGGAAGGACAATCCCATGGCCCCGGTGCTGGGGGATTGAGACGGCGCCCATTCTTTTTCGGCCCGGATCGGCGTAAAGTGTAATCTCATCCTATAAAGAGGACCCATGGCAGACACAGAGCAGAAGAAAAAAGGTCTCGGGTCGGTCGTCATCAACGCCGAACGCTGCAAAGGCTGCGGCTTCTGCGTGGAGTTCTGCCCGACCCATTGCTTGGAGCTTTCCGAACAGTACAACGCCAAAGGCTACCACCCCCCCGTGCTGACCCTCCCCGAGAAATGCACCGGCTGCAACATGTGCGGGTTGCTCTGTCCGGATTTCGCCATTTACGGCTTTCTGTTCAAGAAAAAGAAATAGTAGGAGATTCATGTGAAAGCAGATCCTAAAGGCGTCATGGCCGGGGCGTTCTTCATCGACGGTGATCATGCCTGCGCCGAAGGGGCCATCGCGGCGGGCTGCCGCTTCGTGGCCGGATACCCCATCACCCCATCCACGGAGGTCGTCGAGCGCATCGCCGAACGCTTCCCCCTCATCGGCGGGATGTTCATCCAGATGGAGGATGAGATCGCTTCGTCCATCGCCATCCAGGGCGCGGTCTGGGGAGGCAAGAAGGCCATGACCGTGACCTCGGGCCCCGGCTTCTCCCTGATGATGGAGCATATCGGCCTGGCGGCGATGACCGAAACGCCCTGCGTCTTCGTCGACGTCCAGCGGGGGGGTCCATCGACGGGGCTCCCCACGCTTCCCGGGCAAGGCGATATGATGCAGGCCCGCTGGGGTTCCCACGGCGACTACGGCATCATCGCCCTCTGCCCCAATTCCCCTCAGGAAAGTTTCGACCTGACCATCAAGGCCTTCAACCTGGCCGAGCAGTACCGCATCCCCGTCCTGCTCATGCTGGACGAATGCGTGGGACATATGACCGAGCGCGTCGTCGTCCCGCCGGCGGAGGAGATCGAGATCACTCCCCGCCGCTATTGGGAGGGGCCGAAGGAAGGATTCCTCCTTTTCAAAGCGGCGCCGGACCGCGTCCCGCCCATGGTCAAGGCCGGAGACGGATTCAATGTCCACGTGACCGGGCTGACCCATGACGAACGCGGCTATCCCGTCATGACCGCGCCCGCCCAGGAAAAACTGGTCCGCCGCCTGGTCGACAAGATCCGCTTGAACTCCGAAGCCATCATCGAGTACAGGGAGGACCAGACCGCGGGGGCCGATATCGTCATTGTGTCTTACGGGATCACCTCGCGCGTCGCCATCCCCGCCATCGAACAGGCCCGCCGGGAAGGCGCCAAGGTCGGCCATCTCCGGCTCATCACCGCCTGGCCTTTCCCGGCCAAGCGGATCCGGGAGCTGTCGGGCCATGTCTCGTGCTTCGTCGTCCCCGAGATCAACTACGGGCAGATGGTCCGTGAAGTCGAGCGCTGCGTCGCCGGCCGGACCCGCGTCGAGCGAGTCTCCCACGGCGGCGGGTCCGTCCACAATCCGAAAGACATCTACGCCAAGATCATGAGCTGCGGGAAGGAAGAACGGCGATGACAGAAGAATCCATGGACATCGACATGAGCATGCCCACCAACACGGTGGAGGAATTCCTGCGCATGGAGCGCATGCCCCACATTTGGTGCCCGGGGTGCGGCATCGGGACGACGGTGAACTGCTTCGCCCACGCCCTCGAGACGAGCGGGCTGGATCTGAAAAAGGTCTCGATCGTCTCCGGCATCGGCTGCACGGGGCGCGTCGCCGGTTACCTGAAGCTCGATTCGTTCCACACGACCCACGGCCGGGCTCTGCCCTTCGCCACAGGCTTGAAGCTGGCCAATCCCGACCTCAAGGTCGTCGTCTACAGCGGCGACGGCGACCTGACGGCCATCGGCGGCAACCATTTCATCCATGCCGCCCGCCGGAACGTGGATATGACCGTCATCCTTATCAACAATTTCATCTACGGGATGACCGGCGGACAGGTCGCGCCGACGACGCCCATCGGGGCCACGGCTTCGACAACGCCCTACGGCAATTTCGAAGAGCCCTTCAATCTGCCCTATCTCGCCGAATCGTGCGGAGCGGTCTACGTCGCCCGCTGGACGGCCTACCACGTCCGCCACGCGACCAAGGCCATCAAGGATGCCCTGCGCAAGCGGGGCTTCTCCTTCGTCGAGATCCTCGCCCCCTGCCCGACGCTCTACAGCCGGAGGAACAGACTGGGAGACGGCCTCGACCAGATGAAATTCTACAGAGACAACAGCGAAGTGAAGAACGACGCGGACACGAAGACCGTCGGATTGAGCTTCCAGGGCAAGGTCATCGTCGGAAAATTCGTCGACAAGGACAAGCCGACGTACCTGGATTCCATGAACGCCTTCTACGCCCAGAAATTCGGCGACAAATATTCGCCGTACAAAGGATAAGTCCCATGACTAGAACGGAAATCAAGATCGGCGGTTTCGGCGGACAGGGCGTCATCCTCAGCGGCTACATCATCGGCCGGGCGGCGGCCATCTACGACGGCAAGCACGCGACCATGATCCAGGCCTTCGGCCCCGAGGCGCGCGGGAGCGCCTGCAGCGCTCAGATCGTCGTCTCGTCGGAACCCATCGCCTATCCCTATATCACCACCCCTTCGATTATGATCGTCATGTCCCAGGAAGCCTACACAAAATTCTCGCCGGAGCTCGCCGAAGGCGGGATTCTGATCACGGAAGAGGAACTGGTCAAGCCCCACAACCTGCGCAAGGACCTGACACACTTCTCGATCCCGGCCACCCGGTTCGCCGAGGAGCTCGGGCGGAAGATGGTCCTCAATATCGTCATGATGGGCTTCCTGACGGCGGTCACGGACATCGTCGCCGGCGCGATCTGAGCGATTCTGTCATCCTCTCTATTTCGGTGACAGATAACTCAATCCCTTAATTCAATTTCGATGATAAAAATTTAGTGGTTGAGTTATCTGTCACCATAATTTGAACCGCGGTTTATTTCCGGAACATAGGCGGCGTCGGCGGGGCCGGAGGAAGAGGCGGCGGAGGCGGGGCTAACAAAGGATTGTCCGAAGCCGGCGCGAACCGTCGAAGGATTTGATCCGCCGCGTCCTTGATCTCCTGATCGGGGTCCTGAGCCCGGAGCGTTTCCAGGATGGGTTTGGCTTCCTCCGGGAAAGCCTTCTTCCATTTGGCGAGGACATCGAGCGCGGCCAGCTTGATTTCTTTAAGCCGCGACTTCAACGAGCGCAGAAGGATCGGCTTGGTCGCTGCGGAGGCGCTCTCATATCCCCAAAGGCTCATCACGGCTTCCGAAGCGACCCGGGGGTCGGGATCCTCGACCGCTTGAAGCAAGACCTTCTGGATTTCGGAGCCCGCCTTCATGTTCCCCAAGGCAAAAACCGCCCCCTGACGGACGACCGCGTCCGGATCTTTGGCCAGCAGGACGAGCTTGGGGACCGCGAGGCCGGGGTCCGGACCGACTAAACCCAGGGCTTGGGCGGCCGCCGAGCGGACTCCTCCCTCGGAATCGGCCAGCGCGGCCATCAAGGCGCCGGCCGAGCCCTGCGCGCGCTGCCCCAGTTTGGCCAGGGCCATAGCGGATCGGATGCGTTCCGGCGCCGAAGGGTCCTTGAGTCCGGCCGTGAATATCGGGACGAGGCGTCCGCCTTCGTCGCCGCTGATCACCAACAAAGCCAAGGCGGCGGCCCGGACGGCGGAATCGTCATCTTTCCAGACCTTAGCCAAACTCTCGGCGACGAACTTCTTGTTGCCGTCCACTGCCAGCAAGGCGGAGACGGCGGCGAGTCGGACAGCCGGATTGGGATGGCCAAGGGCAGCCGTCAATATGGGCAAGGCCGGCCCGCCCATCCGGGCAAGGGCGATGCCGGCCCGGTCGCAAATCGGGCGTTGTCCCCTAAGGAGGAGATCTTTGAGGGGGGGCACCGCGGTCTCTCCCATCATATCGAACGGGACCCTGAATTCGAACCCTTCGATGGCAAGCACCTCGGGAATTTTCGGAACAAGGAGAGGTCCCAGATCTCGCATGGTCTCGAAGACGGCGTCCTTGACCGCCGGGTCCGGGTCGCGGAGCGCGGCCATAATGATGTCGACCGCGGCGGGAGACCCCGTTTTGCCGAATCCATAAACGGCCAGGGCTCGAATATCCGGGTTCGGTGAGCGGAGGGCCGCCCTCAGGGTCGGATAATCCGGCCCGTCCACGGCGGCCAGGCCGAGCATGCCGCCCCATTGGATGTTGTGGTTCTCGGACGCCAGGGCCGCCTTGAGTATTGGAATCGCTTTTCGGGCTTGCGGCCCCATGGTTTTGAGTGCCCGAAGACTGACATCGGATTCGAGGTTGAGCTCGCCCGAGGTCCCCCGCTTGGCCAAGTCCTCCGCCGCCGCCGGTCCCATGGCGGCCAAAGCCCGCCCGAGGTCAGCCAGGATCCGCTCGAGGACCGGGTCACCCTTAATCCCCTCCTCGGCGATCCGTTGGAATCGCGGCCC
>JAPKZI010000119.1 GCA_026393865.1 Candidatus Aminicenantota bacterium | reverse complement strand
AGGTGACCGCGGCAGGACCCGAGTCCATACTCCAACCTATCGCAGGCGCGGGGCCTGGATTTGCCGGGGGCTGAGGGGGCGGCTCGTTCCGCCGCCGTTCGCGCCGGGGCGGATCGCCATATCCTACCCATCCGTTCAGATAGGTCTTCGCCGGCAGGACGACCACCCGATCGGGGCCGGCTATCGCCGTCAGGGCCATATTGGGCTGCTGAATGGTAGCTGTCTGTCTGGCGCCGGCCGCGCTGAAGAGCAGAACGGCGGCGAAGATCAGTGTCGTCATCAAAAAAAGGAACGATGGGATCTTCTTCATCTCAATATTCTCCTTCCGTTCCCCAGGATTCGGGGCGGACCGATAAAAATCATAGTCTCGCTTTCCGGCCTAAGTCAAGCAACGCTTTTCCTCTTGCTCTCAGCGGGACTTTATGATTCTCTATAGGCGGTGAACGCGATCATCATGGCCGCCGGAGCCGGTATGAGACTCCGGCCCTTCACGAACGATCGGCCGAAAGCCCTCATCGAGATCGAAGGGATTCCCATCATCGAGAGGCAGATCCGGTACTTCAGGGAGCGCGGCGTAGAAGAGATCGTCATTGTCACCGGCTATCAGTCACAGCGGTTCGGAGATCTGGCCGCGCGTCACTCCGACCTCTCCTTGGTCCACAACGACAAGTATGACGTCTACAACAATATTTATTCGATGTCCATCGTCCGCGACCGGTTGGGTGACAGCTACGTCTCCGAGGCCGATGTGTTCATGCACGAAAATTACGTCCTGGCCCGCCCGGACCGCTCGCTGATCTTCGGAGGATACCGGAGCGGCTTCGCCAAGGAGTGGATCGTCCGGTTCGACGGACGCCGCCGGATTCAACGGATCGATGTCCAGGGCGGCGAGGGGATCATCCAGGCCGGACTCACCTATTGGACGGAGCGCGACGCTCCCCTACTCCGGGACAAACTCGAAGAGATGATCGGGGCGGGTGATTTCGGCGACAGATACTGGGATGACGTCTTTATGTCTCTCTTCGGCCGAATCGACGTTTTTTTCCAGGAGATCAACCCGGACGCCTGGACGGAAATCGATTCGCCGCCGGACCTCGAGGAAGCCCGAAGGCAGGAGCGCCTCCGTCGCTCTCGAGCCGCCCCTCATGACTAGAAAAGCCGCCGTCACGACCTGGCTGGAGAAGCGGAACGGCGCGGTCTTTACCGTCTATGCCTCCTTCGCCGCATTTGCCGCGTATTTCTGCATGTACGCCTTCCGCAAGCCATTTGCCGTGGCTCAATTCGCCGGATTCGACTTTCTCGGAATGGACTACAAAACGATCCTCATTATCGCCCAGATCCTCGGTTACATGCTCTCCAAGGGCATCGGCATCAAAATCATCGCCGAACTGATCCGAGCCAGACGGCCGCTCCTCATGGTACTCTTCATGGGAATCGCCGAAGCGGCCCTGGTCCTCTTCGCCGTGGTCCCTCCTCCGGCCAACGTCGTTTTTCTGTTCATGAACGGGCTGCCCCTCGGCCTGATCTGGGGCATCGTCTTCAGCTATATCGAAGGCCGCAAGCGAACGGACATCATGGCCATGGTCTTGTGCTCCAGCTTCGTCCTCGCTTCGGGCTTCGTCAAGACAGTGGGCAAAGTGGTCATGAACTGGGGTGTTTCTGAATTTTCCATGCCCTTTGTCACCGGGGCCATCTTCTTCGGCCCTCTCCTCGCCTCTTTATGGATGCTGGAGAGCCTGCCGCCTCCGACGGACGAAGATCGTTCCCTCCGAACGGAGCGGATCCCAATGCGCGGCCCGGAACGCCGCAAATTCTTCCTGGCCTTCGCTCCGGGCTTGGTTTTCATGCTGGCCGCCAATCTCGGCCTGACGGCCTTCCGCGACTTCCGCGATAATTATATGGCCGATATCTGGCAGACGCTCGGGCGGGGACGGTCTTCGGCCATCTTCACCGCAACCGAGGCTCCGATCGCGCTCGGCGTCCTTATTGTCCTGGCCCTCCTCCTCCTGGTGAAAGACAACTTCCGGGCTCTGGTCATCAATCATCTGGCCATCCTCAGCGGCTTCGCCATCGTCGGCGCGGCGACGCTCCTGTATGAAAGGCAGCTTCTCCCGCCCGCTCCGTGGATGATACTGGTCGGGTTCGGATTGTTCCTCAGCTATTTTCCGTTCAACGGCGTCGTCTTCGACCGGCTCATCGCCGCCTTCGCCTACAAAAGCAACGCCGGATTCCTCATCTACGTCGCGGATTTTTTCGGCTACCTGGCCAGCGTCGGCGTTCTCGCCTATAAATCGTTCTTCCAAAAAAGCATGACCCATGTCGATTTTTTCATCGTCGCGAGCCACGTCATCAGCGTTTTCGGGATTATCGCCACGGTCCTGTCCTTGGCCTATTTCACGGCCAGGCGAAGAACGTGGCGGCCGGAGCGCCGCTTGGCCTCTCCGCCCGGAGCATGACCGTTCTTTTTGATGCGGCTTGGGACCGGACCCTCCTCAGCTTTCGCGCTCATCCATGTATTGGATATAAAGCTCGGTCAGGTCCTCGCCTTCGAGCTCCTTGCGGGTCTTCAGCATGACCATCTGTCCTTTTCTCATGAAGCCCACCCGGTCGGCGATGAGCTTGGCCCGAAAGATGTCGTGGGTGGACATGAAGATCGACTTTCCCTCGTCCCGCATCTTGAGGAGCAGTTTCAGGAACTCCTGTCCGGACTTGGGATCCAGCCCCGAGGTCGGCTCGTCGAGGAGGATGTTGGGCGCATCTTTGAGAACGGCGATGGCCAGGCCCAGCTTCTGACGCATCCCTTTGGAATAGTTTTTCGTCCGGACATCAAATGCTTCTTCCTGGAGGCCGACGCTCGTCAGAGCCTTGGCGTAATCGATCTTGGTCAGCTTGCGTTTCCCGGCCAGTTTGCTGAAGTAGTCCAGGTTCTGGAAGGCCGTGAAATTCCCGTAGAGGGTTACATTCTCCGAAACGAAGGAGACGAAATCCTTGGAGCGGAGCGGCTCCTTGGTGACGTCGATGCCCTCGATTAGGGCCATCCCCTCGCTCGGGGGCAAGAAATTGAGAAGGAGGTTGATCGTCGTCGTTTTTCCGGCCCCGTTGGCCCCGAACATGCAAAAGATCTCGCCCGGTTGGACACTAAAGCTCAAGTGGTCGACGGCGAGCAATCCGTCCTCGTATCGCTTCGTGAGTTCGATGGTTTCGATCATGGTTCACCTCTCAGCGGACGTCAGCCTTCAGGAAGGAGATATAAGCGCCGACAAAAAAGACGAGGATCAGGACGATCATCAACCCGAAATCGGGGAGCGTCCGGACGAAGGACTTGCTCAGCGCCTCAGCCTCGAACTTGTGAAGGGGCATGTCGTCGAGCACCACCTTTACGTTCTGGCCGGTCCCCGTGAAGTCGAGGTTGCGCATCATCCGCGCGTTCGCCCATTGGGTGAAGATGGGCTTATAAGCGCGGATCGAGGCGAGAAACCGCTCGTGCTCGTCGATGCCCGTCCGGGCCAGGCTCATCGTCGAGAACATCAGGGCCGAGGCCGGCGAAATCCGCGATAGGTTGACCGCCAGACCTTCCTGCGATCGTTTTCTCAACTGGTAATCCCTTTCGAGAGCGGCGTTGTTATCGTCGATCTTCTTCGTCGATTCCTGCTGGAAATCCTCCAGAAATTTTTTAATCTTGCCCTGGAACGCTTTTGGATCCTCGCCCGGTTTCGGCCGGTTTTGATTCACCCAATCCGACACCTGTTTTTGGGCACTGCCCTGGACCTGTTGGAGGAAGGCATCCTTTTTGGCCGTGATCTCGTGGACCGAGGGGATGCGGTTCAGCTGGGCTGCGGCCGTGACGGACAATTTGGGGATGACGGTGACGAAGATGACCCAGAGAAAGAGCAAGATAAGGAAGCTCGTCGAGCTTCTGTTCGTCCGGGCCGAGACGAACAGGCCGAGGCTGAAGAAGACCGAGAGGTAGAGGAAGAACATGAGGAACATCAGCAGGAGCCGGATCCAATCCTCTCCGGACATCGAAATATTCGGGGAGACGAGGAGGATGAGCATGCCTAGAACGAGCGGGATGATCAGTGGGATGAGCAGGCTGACGAATCCGCCGATGAACTTTCCTAGGATGAGCCGGTCGCGCGGAACGCGGTTGGACAGGGTCAATTTCAGGGTGCCGCGTTCTTTTTCGCCGACGATCGCGTCGTACGTGAACAGGATGGCGAACAAGCTGAGGACGATCTTGACGATGAAGGTCAGATCGAGCGCCCCAAAGACTGAGAAAATCGGGTTGCTCTCGTACTTCGAATCGACCAGGTTGGGATCATAGGCGATGTTGACCGTCGCGACGCGGCCGACCGCCTCGTCCACGCCGCTGGCGATGGCACCGAGGACCTGAGGCGCTTTGTTGATCTTTGTCCCTAGTTGGGCCAGGGTCGCGTAGCTCGTCTGGCTCTCCAGATTCTTCTTGTTCAGGGCCAGGGCCGCGGAATATTCCTTCTGATCGGATCGATAGTTGGAAATACCGGTGAACACCGACAGGAGGATCAGAATCGCGCACAGAAGGAAAGTGAAGACGAACTTTGCGCTCGTGATCGTCTCCAAAATCTCTTTTTTAATGATGTCTTTAAGCATGAGATCCCTCACCTTGTTAAAAGATATTTATTTATTATGGCTCATTTCGGCTATATTTTCAACATCCGGCCGACATGGGTTTTCTCAGGCGGCCATGTATGTTCCTACGGAAAGTCCGGACATAAGTTTAGGATTCTGAAGTGACGGAAAATCGGGGCGGCCGGACGCTCTACTCGATCCGGACCTCATAGAGCTTCGGCCAGAGCTTGCCGGTCACGAAGAGGCGGTCGCCCTTGGCGTCGTAGGCGATGCCGTTGAGGACGGCGTCCGTGTCGCCGCCGCTGTTCTCCCGAACGAGCGGTTCGAGGTCGAGCCAGCCCTTGACCCGGCCCGTGGCGGGATCGATCCGGGCGATGACGCTTTTCATCCAGATGTTGGCTAGGATCTCCCCACGGACGAATTCGAGCTCGTTGACGTTCACAACGGGCAGGCCGCCGTCGGTCACGGTCAGGCGCCCCGTTTCTTTAAACGTCGCGGGGTCGAGAAAGCGAAGCTCGGGCGTCCCGTCGCTAAGGATGAGCCGCCGCCCGTCCAGGGTCAGGCCCCAGCCTTCCGGCTCGAAAGCGAAGTCGCCGAGGAGGCGGAAGGTTTCTTTGTCGTAAATGAATCCCTTTCTGTTCAGCCAGGTCAGCTGAATGAGCTTGTTGCCGAAAAGGGCCAGCCCTTCGCCGAAGAGGGATGGAGCGAGCCGATAGATCCTGAGAACGGCGCCTGTCTCGAGCTCGACCTTCCGGACGGACGAAAATCCTTTCTGGCCCGTACTCTCATAAAGAAATCCCCCATCGAACAAAAGCCCCTGAGTGAAGGCCTGGGGATCGTGGGGATAAGAGCGGACGACCCTGACCTTCTGAACGGGAGCCAGAGAGACCGCCGCAGTCACGTCCGCGGCTTTCTGCCGTTCGGAGCCGACTGCGATCGCGGCGATCGCCAAAAACAGCGCTAAGAAGCGACGCACGGAACTATTCTACACGTTTTCGTTATGCGGTGACAGTCCACGCATGACCCAAACTCAACAAAATAATTTAAAGATTGAGATAACTGTCGCCAAAATTCATACTGTTTCCAAAATTCATTTTTTGACGGGTGTTTCGGCTTTCGCTTCTTCACCGGTCTTTTCGGTGATCTTCCCGCTCGGATCGATCGTCACTCCGATCTTCTTGTCCTTGACCTGGATCTGAAGCTCGAACTGCTTGACGGTCCCCTTAGTCAGGGTCTCGACGGTGAGGATCTGATACCCTGGAAATTCCTTGGCCAGCGTCTGCTGGACGGCCACAGGCAATTCGGCTGGCGTGATGGCCTCTTCGAACTCGGAGACCTTGCCGTCGGCCGTATAAATCAGATCGCGCTTGACCTTTCCGTCGAGGCTCTCGATCTCGAATAGCGTCACGCCGTTCTCCACTTCCTTGCTCGCCCCTTTGATCACGGCGTTGGGGTAGGCCGCTTTGAACGCGGACAGGACCGCCTCCGGAAGGATCTTGAGGTCCACCACGGCCTGTTTGCCTTCCGCCGCTTCGGCCTTTTCGCCGGCCTCGGCCTTCTCGCCTTTTTCTTCCTTCTCTTCGTCCTCTTCCTTTTCGCCCTTCTCTGCCTTGGCCACGGCTTCCTTGGCTTCCGCCTTCTCTACTTTTTCCGCCTTGGCCTTGATCTCAGCCTTTTCCGTTGCTTCGTTCTCCTTCTCCTTGCAGCTGATGGAAAAGAGAAAAACGACAGAGACGAGAATCACCAATAAACCCTTGAGTTTCATTCGATTCTCCTTATAAATGAATTCATTTCATGAGCACGATCCGGAACGTGCTGCCGTGCGGTTCGCGGCTCTCCAATTCGAGGCGGCCGCCGTTCGCCTCGACCGCCCATTTGGCGATGGCCAGGCCGAGCCCGGCCCCACCGGCGTCTCTCGAACGGCCTTGGTCGACGCGATAGAAGCGGTCAAAAATCTTCTCCCGGTGCTCGGGGGAGATCCCAGATCCCGAATCCTCCACCTCGAGGACGATGCGGCCTTTGGTCTCTTTTAATCGCACCGCGACAGCCCCGCCTTGAGGGGTAAACTTGATCGCGTTGTCGAGGATATTCACGACCGCCCGGCGGAGCGTGTCCTCGTCGATGTTGGCTTGAACATCCCGGGTCAGGTCCGTCGACAAATTCTGGTTTTTTTCTTCGGCCATGACGCGCATGTCGTCGACGGCCTTTTCGACAATGGCCGTGACGTTCTGTCCTTTGCGGTTCAAGAGAAGCCGCCCGCTGTCGGCCCGAGTCAAAAGGAGCAGGCTCTCGACCAAGCGTGTCAGGCGCGCCGTCTCTTCGAGCATGCTGCCGATGCAGTCGCGGTAAGCCTCGACGTCCAGGTTTTCCTGAAGGGCGACTTCCCCCACGCTCTGAAGGGCCGTCAACGGCGTGCGCAGTTCATGGGACGCGTCCGCGGTGAACCGCTGAAGGCGCTCAAAAGCGTCCTGCAGTCGGGCGAGCGTCCGGTTAAAGACCCCGGCCAGCTTGCCGAATTCGTCTTCGGGATTTTCCACGGGGAGCCGCTCGGAAAGGTTTTCGGCGCCGATCTTATCGGCCTTCTCAGCCATGGCCGCGACGGGTTTGAGAAGCCGGCCGGCCATCACATAGCCCCCCAGGGCGGCGAGCGCCAGCGCGATCGGAAGGGCTAGGGCGAGAATCATGAACAACGTCTTGATCGTCGTCCGAACCCCCTCCTCCCCCAGCGCGACGGTCAGTAGAAATCCGTTGGGAGTTGTCGCCGTCGCCGACCGATATCTTTTTCCAGAGACGGAAAGAACGGTTCGATATTTCTCGTTGGATTCCGGGAGGATCTCCGGCAGACCGGCCTTTTGATAGGCCTCGCTGCGGAAAAGGACCTTGTTCCCCCGGACGAGCAGGAAAAGTCTGGTGAACCCATCCGGGTCCAATTCGCGCGTGTCGACGGGATCCTCCGTGAGTTCTCCGGCGATCGTGGAAAATTCCATGTCCAACTGTTGATCCAATTGACGGAACAACCGACTCTTGACGAAGACATAGACCGAGAGGGAGAAGACGAGGACGATGAGAGCCAGGGCCAGCGTATACCAGAGGGTCAGCCGGCGCCGGACGCCGGAACCATGGATCTTCATGATTCCTTCTCCGCAAGGATGAAGCCGACACCCCGGACCGTCCGGAGGAGCCTCGTCTCCGCTTGTTCGTCGATCTTTTTCCGGAGGCGGGCGATGTGGACGTCGATGACGTTGTCGAGGGGCGTGGCCCGCTGGGTTTCCTTCCAAACGTCCCGGGCCAGCATCTCACGTGTCACGATCCGGCCCTGGTTGCGGAGGAGGTATTCGAGAATCTCGAATTCCCTGCCCGTGAGGGAGACGGATCGCCCGGCGCGGATCACGACCCGCCGGACCAGGTCCATCTCCAGATCGGCCAGCTTGAGCTTGAAAACCTGGCCGTTCGTTCCCCGCCGGAGGAGGGCCCGCATCCGGGCTAGGAGTTCCGGAAAGGCGAACGGCTTGACCAGATAATCATCCGCGCCGGCGTCCAGCCCGACGACCCGATCTTCGACCGCGTCCTTGGCGGTGAGGATCAGGACCGGCGTTTTATCGTTCCGGCCGCGCACGGCGGCCAGGATCTCCAGGCCGTGCCGGCCGGGCAGCATGAGATCGAGGATGATCAGATCGAATTTCTGGGTGCTGATGAGAAAAAAACCGATCTCTCCCGTCTGGGCGAGCTCGACCTCGTAGCGCTCGGATTCCAAGCCTTTCTTGACGGCTTGAGCCACTTTCTTGTCGTCTTCGATGATCAGGATCTTCATCTCCGCCATGTCTTCCTATGATAGCACCAAATTAACACTCTCCATCAGGGCAGGCTGAAGTACCAAACAAACTTCAGCATGGCCGCGGTCCTGTAGGGCCGCCATTTGCCGATCAAGTCGGGGGTGTCGCTGAATTGGTTGAGCACGAAATAGAGCGAAGCGCCGGGTTTGGGGATCCAGGTGACGCGGAAATTGAAGAGGATCCTGTTTTCGTCGTTGTTCCATTGGGTGAAGATCGCCCCGAAGAGTTTCGGCGTCACGGAAAAATTCATCCGGCCGACGACCTCGTCGATGGCGAACCCCCCGCCGGGTAAGCGGATGTCCGTGCGCTGGTAGGATAGGCTTAGGCCGTAGTACCGGTTCGGTTTCCAGGCCAGTTCGGTATCCCACTCGACGCTCGTCCCCGTATAGAATTTTCCCCAGTTGATGCCTGCCCCGAAAACGATCGGCCGGCCGTCGAAGGTGGCGAACTGGACCTCTCCGCGCGTCGTCCAATAACGCTTGGCCGGGATGACGTGCCCGTCGCGGATCTCGAAATCCTCGGTCAGATTTTCCGCGTCGCGCGCGATATTGATCTCCAGGTTTTCGCCGCTCTTAAAGAAGACGGCCAGAGGACGGAATTCCATATAAACGGACTGCATTTCGCGGGTCCCGTCATCGACATAATAATTGAGTTCGATCGGCTTGAATTGGAGTTTCTGGACCCAGGGGAGAAAATCAAACCGCGGGTTGATGCGCCATTTCACGATGTAGAGCTGATAGCCCGGCCGGCTCATAAAGCCGACTTCCGGATTGAAATCCCGGCCCGCCCGCTCCCAGGACGCGTTGAGCTCGATCAAGTCATTGGGGTAATTGAAAAACAGCCGATGGGCCGTCCCGGCCGTCGTCTCGCGGTCGGACGTATAGGTCGCCGCCATGGCGCCGCCGAATTGCAGATTCTTGTTTCCAAACAGTTTGGACGTCGAGTAGAGCCCGTCGACGCCGGCCGTTCCGTTGAACCGGCCGGACTGAGCCGCGCCGACGGCCAGGAGGCCGACGGAGGATTGCTCGCCGAGGTCCTGCTTGAAACGGACGATGGAAAAATTCGTCGACTTGGCCGTGCCGAGGGTTTCTGTTTGGAGTATCATGACGCCAAGCGTCGTCCCTCCCATCTTTCCCAGGAACCGGCCCCCACCGAGAAGGGGCGATTCCTGGCCTTGATAATATCCGATCCGGCGGCTGTAGAACGGCCGGGCTTTCCCCAGGGGGAAATCGAAAAAATTCTGAGCTTCCAGGAAGAATTGGCGCTTCTCGGGAATGGAGATGGAAAAGCGCGTTAAGTTGACGATCAGGTCGTCGGATTCGACCTGGGCGAAATCCGGATGGATCGTGAAATCGAGCTTGACGGTCGGATTGAACAGGTAATTGAAATCCAGGCCGATGCTGCCGACCGTCGTCGCCGTCGCTCCCCTCGACTTCTCCGTCCCGCCGAGCGCGTAAGGCCGGAATTCGAAAACCCGCATCCGGGTCAGGTCCCGCAGGCCGGTCAGCGTCCCGGCCCGATTGACCTGGACGATCGAGGCGTCCCGCGACCAGCCCTGCCAGAGAACCTGTTCGCGTTTGCGCCGGATGTTCCGTTCGAAATTGATCCCCCAGGTTTGTTCGTCGGCGGCGCTGAATTTCAGGGTCGAGAAGGGGATGTGGATTTCCGCGAACCAGCCCCTATCCGTTCGCTTCGCGGCGACATACCAGACGCCGTTCCAGTCGACGTTCGTCCGCCGGCTGTTGTCCACGACCAGGGCGTCATATTGAGCTCCGTTGGGGTTGATGACGAAGAGATAGGCGTTCCGTTTGTCGCCGTAAGAATCCAGCACGACGATGAAATTGTCCTCGGCCCCATACTCGAAATCCCATTTCATCTTCTGGGTGATGATCTTATCCGGTTCCGAGTCGAAGCACCAGACGCCGATTCGGGCTCGTCCAGAACGCCGTCGAGCTTGATCGCCGCTCCGGTCTTCATGGCTTTCAGCGTGTCCGGCTGGCTGCGCTGAGCGTGAAGCGGAGAAACGAAGAAGAAGCCGGCCAGGATTAAGACGAGGCTGAGGAAGCATCGTTTTTGCGCAGGTCGAGCTTTAATGGTCGTCATCGATACCCAACATAAATCAAGGGAAGCCAAAAAGCATCTGAATTTTCGTTCAGGATCCGTTCAGAATGACGGCCGGGCCATCCGTTCTAGACCAGGAACGGAATGAACCTTTTCGTTCTTCGTGTGTACGCTGTGTATTCTTCTCCGAAGCGGGCCCGGATCGAGACCTCCCAGGAAAGCCAGACGATAAGCGCCGACCCGGCCGCGAAATAAATCCAAAAATATTTCATTAGGATCGATCTTATCGGCAAGGAAGATCGGCGTCAACCTAGTGTTGCGTATCAATAACGGCTTTACAATTATTCAAATTTAAACGCTTTTTCTGTAAACAGGCGCACGCAAGCATCCACGGCATCCGCATCATATAGATTACCCTTGTTCTTGCTGATTTCCTCCAGCGCCTTGTCTATACCGAGGGCTGGTCGATAAGGTCGGTGGGAAGCCATGGCTTCGACGACATCAGCAACAGCCAAGATTCTCGCTTCAATTAGCATAGCTTCTCCTGATAAACCTGAAGGATAACCAGAGCCGTTCGTTCTCTCGTGATGTTGATTTATGATTCGAGCAATAGGCCAGGGAAATTTTATGTTTTTCAATATGTCGAAACCTGCCTGGGGATGCTGCTTAAGAAAGCTAAACTCGACTTCACTTAATCTGCCGGGCTTAGACAGGATTTCCGCGGGCACGAATATCTTGCCGATATGTTGCCTTCAGGGCATTTAGTAATTGTTCTGCACTCTGTTGGCGTTCCTCCTCAGCCTTCTTTCGATAGGTTATATCTGCGAGCAAAACAACCTTGCTTGTGGAATGGCCATCAGGATCAGCCGCAACGGATACGCTCATATTAAAGGTCCGCTGCTCACCGCCTCGTTCCAGGACTATTTCCTTGTCGGACGCGATCGTTTGGTCGGCTATGCCGATTTGGCCAGGCCATTGAGGCAAAATCTGTTTCACCGAGTAGCCCATGACATCCGAAATCTTGTGTCCTACAAATCGTTCCGCCGCAGGATTCAAGTCTAAAACACGATCCCTTTTATCCAGCACTATGATGCAATCTTCAATGCGTTCAAAGACGGTATCGCGGGCAAAAGGGATGACATTGCGCAAGTGGAATCGTGGCAGAGTCCAAACCAGCATGATGGTGCTGATTAAGGATACCCACGGAGTAATGCCGATCGATAGCTTCAAAGAGTTGCTCAAGCCGAGTATTTCGATCAAGGCTGCCAGCATGGGAAGCACGGCCGCAATCAGCAAAATCGCGGATTCCCCTATACGATTATAATGCGGGCGGACGACGTTCTTAATCAGCAGAAAGCTGCCGGTAAAAATTAGAACGACTATATAAACAACGCAGATCCAATAAGTTATGCCGTAGGTGGGCTGAAGCGGCAGGTAAGGATTCTGGCTGTCTAAGCCGGGTTTGATCCAGATCAGGTGATGAAAATGATTGGAAATAACCCCTAAAATACTCATAAGCGGCATGATGCCTAGAAGAACAAAGACACGCTTGGTCAGCCATTTTTTTGGCCCGATCTGGTGAACGATATAAAGCAGCCAAAGCGTTAAAGCGATGATGCCCCAGATGAGCTGGGCTCCCATTAAATAGCTTTTATAGGAGGGAACCGGCAGCCCTATCTCAATTGCGTGCGCCAGCATCCACAGCGAGCAAACCAGGAGAAGCGTAACTCCGATTAGACTCGACCGGCGGTTAAGGTCCCGCCAGGGAAAGTAGATAGCCATAATGACGATGCCGGCCGCAGCGGCAAATTCTGCAATAACATAAGGGGACCACTGCCATAACATGATCTAACCCACCTCTAAGCCAAAGGCTTCTTTAAGGATAAGGTATTTTTATTGAATATGCAAGATTACGGCTGTCCAGTCAAAAAAACAGAACGGGCAGGAGATAATGGTAAAATAAGGGGGGCTAGGTCAGAATGGCGAAATCAGACAAGGACTCCGAAAAATGAATAAGCTATCCTGCGTGGCCCTGCTTATTTTCGGCATTTCCCTGGGCACGGTGTATCCACAGGAGAAACAAGCTCTTTCCGATGAACAGGTCAAGAAGCAGCTGAGTTTCATCGAGAACGCGTTCTATTCCGCTCAACCCCGGGCCAAAATATGGTGGTATGGCTGGATCTCCTGCTACTCGGCGGGAGCCGTTGCGATGGGGAGTCTCGCCGCGGCTCATTGGAACGATAAGAAGCTGGATCCCTTGACGCAGCGCAAAGTCTCCGATAGAGGGTTTGCGGAGGACATGCTGGTCGGAGGCGCTAGTTTCGCCCTCGGGGTTGGCGGCCTCGTTATCAGTCCTTTCGTTCCGGCCAATGGC
>JAPKZI010000042.1 GCA_026393865.1 Candidatus Aminicenantota bacterium | reverse complement strand
AGGATGGCCGCCGTTTCGGTGACGCCGACCGTCGGCTGCCCGTCGGTCAGGAAGAGGATGTAGTTCGGGCGGTCGCCGGACCGGACCATTTTCAGGGCCTGGAGCAGGGCTTCGTTGATGTTCGTCCCTCCGGAGTCCTGGACCTCATCGATGAACTTCAAGGCTTTAGCCCGATGGACGGACTGGGCGGGAAGGAGCTCCGGAGCGAACAGGCTGACCCCGTCGTCGAAATCGATGATCGCGAAACGGTCGTTCTCCTCCAGGTGGTTGATGACGAACCGGGCCGCCTCCTTGGTCTGCTGGATCTTCGTCCCGCTCATCGAGCCCGAACTGTCCAGAACGAAGATCAGGTTCTTGTTGAGGACCTTCTCCTTGGCCGCGGCGAAACGCGGCGCGGCGAGAAGCATGAAATAATCGCCGTCGGCCCCCGACCCATTGATCAGAGACAGGCCGACGTCGTCCGGGGAGAGCGAATAGTAGAGGATGAAATCCTTGTCCGGTTTGGTGTTCGTTTCCTCGAAACCGGCGGCCGCCCGGCCTTCGGCTTCCTTGCGGACGGAGATCTTGTGCGTCGGCGAATAGACGTTGGAGATAGGGACGGGCGAGAAGATCTTCACCGAGACGCTGACGTCCTTGATCGGCTCGTACGACAGCTGTTCGGTGCTGAGGGGATAGCGGTAACGGACGAGATTTTTTTCGGACCGGAGGACCTCCGTGTAGGATATCTGGATGCGCTTCTCTCCCTTAGCCGGGATCGGGAAGACGCGGGCCCGAAACAAGTTCCGGCCGATGTATTCGAGGAGGGCCGGGTCTTTCATCCGCCGGACGATGTCCTCGTAGACGCGGCGGGCCTGCTGCGCGTCGAGGATCTCTCCGCTGACCTTTTGACCGCCGATCCACATCGCGAACTCCGAGATCGAAGCCCCTTCGGGGAGAGGGAAGATGTAGGTCCCCTCGATGTCCCGGGCGAAGTTGTTGAGGAAGACCTGATCGACGGACGTTTTCGCCACCTGGTTGGCGATCTCGACGGTGACATGGTGATATTTGACGGTCAAGGGCGGGACCGCGTCTCCAGGCCGGGGCGGATGGGGGATGATGAAGCCGTCGGCGCGCAGCTCGCCCGCGGCGAGAATCCCGATCATCAGAACGAAAATGACTCCCGTCAAAACGCGTTTCTTGTGTGTGTTCATGGCCGTCCTCTCGATGCCGATCGTCATCAATGTCTTAAACCTCGAAACCGGGCCAACGGTTTCAAGAGAATGAACCCGCCCGGCCGTCTCTCACCTCCACGACAATCACGGAAGGCGCATTATTCCCTATCCGAGCAGGACGGACATCCGTTTTTTCAAGGCCGCCACCGAGGGAAAGAATTCCACGGACCTCGACGTCCTGAACGCGTCCGGACGGCGGTTCAGGATGAAGATGCGAGGGACGCCGGCCTCTTCGGCGGCCCTGATGTCGAAGTGCGAATCGCCGATCGCGCAGCAAGCGTTCTTGGCCAATCCCAAATCTTTCATGGCCGCGGCCAGGGGCGCGCCCGAAGGCTTCCACAGGCCGCTCTCCCGGGTCATGACCAGATCGAAGGCCAGTTGGAAACGGTTCAGCAGGATGTCCGTGTTCCTTCGCGAATTGTTGGTGATGAGCGCCGTCCGGATTCCCCGGCTTTCCAGAAATCCCAGGAACCGGCGCATTCCGCGCTTCAGGACGGCCCGCTCGGTGGCTTCGTCTTCGTATCGCCGGAGGATCGCCCACTTCCATGACCTCTCCGGCTCCGCGAGCCCGCTCAGATAAGACAGGATGGGGACGTCCTCCGTCCCCAGATCGGCCTTGATGCGGGCCCAGTCATAAGGGACATCGACGACCGTCCCGTCCATGTCGAAGAGCGCGCCCCGCAATCTCAGATCAAGTCTCAACACGGGCTTCCGAACCTACCTCTTGATGCGGCCGACCTCGTAGAGAGGCTCGCCCTTGTTGGCCGGCGGCGTGCCGACGATATAAAGGATGATCCCGCCGAACGGGGCCTTGAGCTCCTCTTTCTGGTCGCCGAGGTAGTCCTTGACGACACCGACGACCTGGCCTTCGGTGACCATAGCCCCCATCTCGACCTTGGGATAAAACAGGCCGTCGACCGGGGAATTGACGACCTCGTATTGATCGATCCAAACCGGGTCTTGGACCGGGTCGGACCGGCCCTCGATCATTTTGAAAAGCCGCATGACGCTCAGAGCGCCCTTGATGTTCCGGAGGATATCGTCCTCGTCGCTGCGGCCTAAGAATCCGGCCTCGGTCGTGATGGCCGGCTTCCCGCGCAGAATGGCCGTGTTCCCGAGATATTTGGAATCAGCGAGGTCCTTGGTCCGGCCGGTATCGATGATGATGTGGCGGAGGCCGAAAGCCAAGGCCATCGCCCTGGTCTGGTCGTCCATCGCCTTTTTATCGCTGATCATCCAGTACGAATATGGAATGAGGGCCTCGTTGGCGTCACCGCAATGCATGTCGATCAGGGCGTCACATTTTTTAATCACCTCTTCGGTCAGGACGTAGGCCATCCTCTGGCTGAGCGTCCCTTTCGGATCGCCGGGGAAAACCCGGTTCAAGTTCTTGAAATCATAGGGATTGTAATAAACGGTCCGTTTCTGGAACGAGGGCAGGTTGGCGATGTAGACCAGGACGAGCGTCCCCGAGAGCTTCTGGGGATCGATGGCCGTTTTCAGGCGGTACAGAGCGAGGATCGGCGGGTATTCGGCCCCGTGCGTGCCGGCGACGAGGGCCAAGATCTTTCCTTCCTTTGCGCCATGGATGACGGTGACGGGTATGAACGTCGAGAGGCCGTCTTTTTCCGGAACGGGCACGGCCCCGGATTGAATCTCGCCGCGCCGGGCCTTCACCGGACCGACGGAGAACTCCTGGGCGACCAGAGTCATGCTCAGCCCCAGGGCGGCCAGAATCGCTCCCGCAAAAAAGCAAGAACGCCGCGAACGGGTCATGGTTTCCTCCTTCTCATCGTTGACGGATGATGCTGATTGTAGCCCAAGCACGGGGCAATTATCCAATTCTTATGGTTTTTTCCTAAGAAAAAGACCGGGATTCTTTCGTCTTGTCTTGCATAGACTTCTTTATTTTGCTATAATCCCCCAAGCAGAAATAAATTTTGAAGGGAGGTCACCATGGGCAAGTTCTTAGCCATCATCGGCGGATTGATCGCCATGGCCGGAGCCGTCATCCTCGTCTTGCCGAGGGTCTGGGGGCTCTATTTCAAAGCGGTCATTTTCGGCATGATCCCCCTGGTCCTGTTTTTCGGCGGGTTGATCGCGTTGATCGCCGGCATCAGCAGCATCAAGGACGCGGCGCGGACCAAGAAGCTCGAGGAAGAGACCAAGGAAACAAAAGCCTGATCGCCAGCCCTTGGCATTGAGTGTTCCAACTCGGATCCGTTCTTCTTTCTCTTTTTTTCTCCTTTAACTCGTCCGTCACGGCGAATATCGAGAAAGCGTTCCTTCAGAATAATCCGAGGCTTCTTTATCCGCTGTTCTCGACGGCGCAGCCGGTCCATATCTCTCTCCCGGCGCCCATCTCCTTTTCGGATCAGCTCTCCGGAGAACAGGCCTTTTTCCTTTTCCAAAGGACGTTCCGGACCTACACGACCTTCGAATTCTTCCCGGACATGAACGTCCTCCGTTCTCCCGAGAAAGGCCGGACTATCTTCCAGGCCCGCTGGTCCTTTCTGAGCAAGAACAAAAATCAGTACGTGTTCCAGATCTTCTTCTTCATCCGGAGCCAGCCGGGATCGTCCGGGCTCGGGGACAGCTGGAAGATCACCGAGATCAAAGCCGAGAAACTTTGAGTTCGCGAAGGGTCCTGGACATCAAGCGGCTGAGGACGGCCCTCGCCGTTCTGGCCGCCCTGTCGCTGGTCCTGTCCTTCATCGTCCCGCGGCTCCTGACCGCGGATTATTATACGAAGAGTCTCAAGCTGCTCCGCGGCCAGGCGGCTTCCATCAAGAAGGATTTCGCCAATATCCTCAAGGACCAGGGCCTCAAACTTCGCCGGGCGGCCGGCCGACCGTGGCCGGCCACGACGGAACTCCGCTTCCAGCTGTTTAAGGATCTCGGACTGGACCCCGAGGTCGAAGGCGTCGCCGCTTGCGCGGGGGACGGGCATTTGACGCTTTGGCTGGGGAACGTCCTGAACCTGGAAGCCGCGATCCCCGGCGGGATCGGCGGCCCCGTGTTCCAGGAATTCGGGCAGACCCTGCTCCTCAAATATAAAGCCTCGTCGTATCTCGTCTCGCTCCACTGGGTCGACGAACAGACGCTCCTGGTCCTCTGCCGGCTCCTCGCCTTCAGCCCGGAGTTCAAGTCCCCCTACCTCGAGGACTACCAGTTCCTCAGGCCCGGGTTGAGAAAAAACTGCTCCATCGATTATTGGGATTTTCGCGATGATGTGTCCGTGTTTAACCGGAACTTCGCCCGGCACCAGGACGAATACATCGGACAGCCCCGGCTGCAGGGCGATGTCCTGTCCCTCTTCTTCCCGCTGCGGAACGAGCGCAGTCAGATCCTCGGCACGGTCACCCTCCGCTCTCCGACCTTAACGGCCTCGCTGTCGTCCCAAAAAGAAGCGTTCCTCGCGCTGTTCTATGTCTTTCTCGCCGCCGCGCTCGTCCTCCTGCTGATCGAGATCTCCCGGCGGCCCGCGTTCCTGCGAGAGCGCCGGATGTCGTCGGGCCTGGCCGCTCTCTTTGTCCTGGCCGCGCTCAGGCTGCTCTTCTTCGCCTTCAGCCGGCTGGAGAGGGTCCAAGCCCTGCCGATCTTCTCTCCTACGCGGGCCGGTTTCTTCTCGCTGGGGAACCTGACCCAATCGCCCGGAGATATCGTCCTGACCTCGCTCGCTCTATTCGTCTTTTTTGTCGGGCTGGCCTTTTATGTCCCGAAGATCGCCCGCCCGCGGGCGGTCGGGCCCGCCGCCGGCATTCAACTCCTCGTTCTAGCCTTCTCCGCCGGTCTTCTCGTCGGCTTTCAGGACCTCATCTCCAAGCTCGTTTTCAATGCGAGCGTCAACCTGCTGAAATTCAGCCTTTCGGGCACATTCCTCGTTCTCCATTTCAGTCTTGTCCTGGCCGCCGCCGGCTGCGCTTTTCTCGTTTCCAGACTTGTTCAATTTCCGGCCGGCATCCGCCTTCCTCAATGGACGTCGGCCCTGCTTTTCCTGGGGGCGGAAGCGGCCGTCTTCCTTGTCTGCGGCCGGGGACGGCCCGGCCTTTTTCTCCTCCAAAGCGCGGCCCTGGCGGTCCTGGTCGTCGTCGCCTTCTTTAAAAAGCCGGCCGCTCGTCCCGCCGTCCTGGGACTGATGATCCTCTCTCAGATCTTTTTGATCTATGGGACCCTCCATCAGGCATCGTCCGCCAAAAGCCGCTCCCTGATGGAGCATTTCCTGAAAAACACGATCCAGTCCCAGGAGGACTGGGCCCGGTTCATCCTCGACCAGTCGTTCCGCGAATTGGACAAGCAGAAGAATGACCTCCTGGCCTTCCTGAAAGATCCTCAGAGGGTCCCGGACCCGACTCATACCGTTTGGAAACGGACGCTCGCCGCCAAGTTCAACTGGTATTCGGAACTGGAGATCCTGGACGACCGGGGGACCACGCTGGCCCGCTTCTCACTGAACGTCCCCAAGGTCTTTCGGGTGAACACGAGTCAGACGCCGATCCTGGACTGGACAGTCTCCCGCTTGACCATTCCATTCATGGGCAAGGAGAAGGACTTCCTCGTCGGCGCCAAGGACTGGGAGAGCGATGGAAACCGGCTGGGCCGGACGATCTTCTATCTCTCCCTCGATTACGACCTGCTCCCATTCCTGTATTCCGCCAATCCCTATTTCGAACTGCTCCGGGTGAATTCGCTCCCCTCCATGAACGAGTACGACTTCCGAATGGCGGTCTTCGACCTGGGCGGAAGGATCCTTTTCAATCCCCACAAGATCTCGACGGGGCTGTCCCCCGCTTTGATCTCGGCCTTGGCCCCCGGCGAGCGGGGACTCTGGACCACGTTTCTGGACAAGGGAAATCCCTTTCATCTCTATGCCTTTCGCTCGGGCAACCGGATTTTCACCCTTTTCTCGCTCCGGAAGTCCTTCGTCCAGAAAGCCATCGACTACTTCAAACTGCTCTTTCTCTACGCCGCGATCTTCCTCCTGCCCGCCTTCCTGATCTATCTTCTTCACGCCAGGAAACGGATCCAGCATCCGCTCTGGTCGTTCGCCAACCGCGTTTATATCTCGTTCATGGCCGTGGCCCTCGTTCCCCTGTTCCTTTTTTCCTTTTTCTCACGGAGCTTTTTCACCCGCATCTTCACCCAGCAGTTCGTCGAAAAGGCCGAGATCCACGCCAATCTGGCCCGCAGCGTGATGGACGATTACATCTTCTTCCAGCAGCAGGAGAAGATCGACGTCCAGACGCCGCCCGAAGACCTGATGCTCTGGATCAGCACCACCATCGCCAACGACGTCAACCTCTACGAGGAGGGCCGCCTGGTGTCCTCCAGCCGGAGCGAATTCTTCGATCAGGGTCTTTTCCCCGAGCTCCTGTCCGGCGAGATCTATTACCAGATCCAATTCGAGAACAATCCGTATTACACCCAGAAACGGAACATCGGAACCTTCACCTTTCAGACCCTCACCGTGCCCTACTCGTCGCTCGGCCGGCGGCTGATGATCTCCCTCCCCTTTCCCTTCGAGCAGGAGGAGATCTCCGGCGCGACGCGGGATCTCATCGAGTTCTTCCTCCTCATCGCCGTCTTTTTCATTGCCACGGTCTTCATCCTGGCCCGCTGGATCGGGGCCATGATCGTCACGCCGATCCACAAGCTCCTGGCCGGCACCAGGGAAGCGGGCCTGGGCAATCTGGACTTCGCCATCGAGCACCGGAGCCGGGACGAAATGAAGACGCTGATCGACGGTTTCAACGCCATGATCAAGAACCTCCGGGACCATCAGCGGGAGCTGGCGGACTTGGGGAAAAAGGCCGCTTGGGCGGAGATGGCCCGCAAGGTCGCCCACGAGATCAAAAACCCCTTGACCCCGATCCAGCTGTCGGCCGAGCATCTGCTGCGCGTCTATGAAGACAAGCGGGGCGACTTCGACCAAGCCTTGAAGGAATCGATTTCTTACATCATCGGAGAAGTCGAAAACCTGCGCCGGATCGCCCATGAGTTCCTGGAGATCTCCAAGGAGGCCGTCCTTCACAAGGAAGTCTTCGACTTCGACGCCCTCGTCCGGGAAACGGTCGAGCCCTATAAAAACGTCCTGACCGAGCGGATCCAATTCCGCGAGACGTTCGAGGGGGCCGATTTCCGGATCGAGGGCGACCGGCCAAAATTGAAGATCGCCTTGCGGAACCTCCTGACCAATGCCATCGAAGCCATTCAAGGCCGAGGCGAGATCCGTGTCCGGCTGACGGCCCAGCCGGGGTGGCTGGTCCTCCGCATCGACGACACGGGCACGGGCATCGAGAAGGACATCCTGGACCGGATCTTCGAGCCCTATTTTTCGACCAAGGACGTCGGGACCGGCCTCGGGCTCCCCATCGCCCGCAAGATCGTCGAAGACCACCGGGGCTCGATCGAGATCTCAAGCGAGCCCGGCCGAGGGACGAAGGTCACCATCCGTCTCCCCTCGGCGAAAACCTAGAATTTTTTTTTGAACTATGGAAGAATAAGGCCATGCATAAAACGCTGGTCGCGTATTTCAGCCGCACCGGAAACACGAAAAAGGTCGCCGAGGCGATCTTCGCCGGGCTCGACGGGGACAAAGACCTCAAACCCATGGAGGAGGCCCATCCGCTGGACGGATACAGCCTGGTGTTCATCGGATTCCCCGTCCATTCTCACAGCGTCCCTTATAAAGTCGAGGAGTTTCTAAAGACCATCCCGGCCGGAAAAAAGATCGCCCTGTTCTGCACCCATGGCGCTCTTCCCGGCCACCGCTTATCCCGGGAGGCCATCGAATACGCCGTCGTCCTGGCCGCAAAGGCCAAGGTTCTGGGGACGTTCGCCGTCCGGGGACGGCTTTCCATGCAGGCTTTGGACGCCCTCGGCCGGTCGCCCGAACACCAGGAGTGGACGGAAATGGCCGCTTCGGCGAACACGCATCCCAACGAAACCGACTTGGCCGAGGCGAAGGTCTTTGCCCGCCAGATCAGGACGCTCAGCGTCCACGGATCGGATTAGCGGACGAGAAGGAACTCTTTCCAGACAAGGAGGACAAATGAAATCTCAAACCCTCAAAAAAGGTCTCTTGTTCGGATCGTTTATTTTAATTCTTCTCGCCGCTTCGTTCTTCTCGATCGGCGCCGCGACGCCGGCGGACCGGACGGTCGCCGAGGAACGGATCTTCGACAACTGCACGAGCCTCTTCGTCGGACGGCTGGCCTCGGCCGACGGTTCGACCATGACTTCGCATTCCTGCGACAGCGGCACCGACCGGACGTGGATCACCATCGTCCCCCGCGCGGCGCACAAACCCGGCGACATGGAGAAGGTCTACGCCGATCCTAAACGGACCAAAGGTCCGGACGACGCGGACCGGATCGAGACGGGCGAGATCCCCTATCCGGCCGAGACCTACGCTTATATGAACGCCGCCTACCCGATCATGAACGAATACCAGCTGGCCATCGGGGAGACGACGATCGGCGGCCGCTTTGAGCTCAAGAGCGACGGCATCATCGACGCGCCGGAGCTCTACCGCCTCCTCCTGGAGCGGGCCAAGACGGCCCGCGAGGCGATCAAGATCGCCGACGAGCTGACCAAGAAATTCGGCTACAGCGACTACGGCGAGAGCTTCACCTTCGCCGATCCGAAAGAAGCCTGGCTGTTCGAGATCTACGGGCCGGGCAAGGGCAAGAAGGGCGCCGTCTGGGCCGCCCAGCGCGTTCCCGACGACGAGGTCAGCGTCTCGGCCAACGCCAGCCGCCTGCGGCAGCTCGACCTCAAGAACAAGAATGATTTCCTGGCCTCGGACAACGTCCTGTCCCTGGCGATCGAGATGGGATTCTGGGACCCGAAATCGGGAAAGCCTTTCGAATTCTGCTATGCTTACGCCCCGACCTCGAGGACGAGTTTGGCCTGCCGCCGCCGGGAATGGCGGGCCCTGAGCCTGTTGGCCCCGTCCCTCAGGCTCAACGGTGAATCAGAGAACTACCCGTTCTCGGTGAAGCCTGAGAAGAAAGTCACGGTCCAGGACCTCCTGGCCATCTTTCGCGACGCCTACGACAACACGTCGTACGACATGACCTCGGGGTATTTCGCGGTCAACCGCAAGGGCGAAACGGCCAAGAGCCCGGTCATCGGCCCGTTCCTCAACGGCGACCTGAAGGACCTGCTCCGGGTCAAACGGGAGCGGACGATCTGTTCACCGGCGGCCAC
The DNA here is from genome assembly GCA_026393865.1 of Candidatus Aminicenantota bacterium. Classification (GTDB taxonomy): domain Bacteria; phylum Acidobacteriota; class Aminicenantia; order Aminicenantales; family UBA4085; genus JAPKZI01. The sequence continues at coordinate 4,406 of JAPKZI010000042.1, read as the reverse complement.
GTATCTTCAGATCACCCAGTCGCGCGGCGGGCTCCCCGATTCGATCGGCGGCGTCGTCTGGCTCGGCTACGACAATCCGGCCACGACGCCGCACACGCCGTTCTACTGCGGCATTTCGAAAATGCCCGAGGCCTATATGGTCGACGGACGATGGGGCTATAGAGACGATTCCGCCTGGTGGACGTTCAGGAAGGTCAGCAAGCTGGCCAATTTCCGCTGGCAAGACATGAGCAAGGACATCGAAAAGGTCTGGAAAGCCATCGAGGACAAGGCCTTCGCCGATCAGAAAAAGATCGAGGACGAGGCGCTCGTCCTGTTCAAGCAGGACCCGGCCAAGGCCAGACAGTTCTTGACCGACCACAGCCTGAAGACGGCCGAGCAGGCTCTGACCGATTACCGGAAACTTTACCGGGACCTGTGGACCAAATATAACTATCAGTTCTAAGGCCCCCGCCGCGAATTGACAGGGCGTTTTAAATCGTCTAAAGTTTGCCCTTGGTGAGAGGCGTGTTCCGACTGCTCTACTACGCGATGCTGGCGTATCTCGTCTACGTGGTCTACAAATTTCTCCTCGGCCTCGGCCGAAGACGCCGGCCCTCCAAACCGGCAACGCGTCTCTCGGGGATGATGGTCAAAGACGAGGCCTGCGAGACGTACATCCCCAAAGAAGAGGCCATCCGAGAGGTCATCGACGGCAAGGAATATTTCTTCTGCTCGAAGGACTGCCGCCGAAAAATCTTGGATCAGGTCAAGAAATCGGGCTGAAGGCGAACCCTAGAAATCCGTCCAACCGATCCGAAAATCAGGGAATTCTCCCGTATAATCGCTCCACCGCACGCTCACGTTCTCGACCCGGGCCAGCGGCGGCCCGGCTCTCAACCGCTCGATCAGGGATTCGAGCTCGGCCTTGCCTCCCTCGGCCAGGATTTCGACGCGGCCGTCATAAAGATTGCGGACCCAGCCCTTGAGGTACAGCTCCTGGGCCAGGCGCCTGGTGAAGCCGCGGAAGTTGACGCCCTGGACCCGGCCGTCGATATGCAAGTGCGCCCGCGCGTTCATGGATGAAGGATTTTAGCACATCGAATAGAATCCCGTCCATTTGACAATCGTCCATGCCTGATATAAGAATTCGATAAATGAAAAAGGTCCTTTTAAGCATAGCGGGGTACGATCCGTCGGCCGGCGCCGGCGTCCTTCTCGACCTCAAGGTCTTCGTCCGGATGGGATTCCATGGAACGGCTGTCATCACCGCCGTCACGACGCAGGACACGCGGTCCGTGAGGAACGTCCAGGCCCTTCCCGCGAAGCTCGTTCGGGAACAATACCGGGTCCTCGCCGGCGACCTGTCCATCGCCGGTCTCAAGATCGGAATGGCCGGATCGAGTGAGAATTTGAGGGTGATCGGAACGATCCTGGCCGCGCGCCGGGACATCCCCAAGGTCGTCGATCCCGTCATCCGGTCGAGCTCCGGCGCCCGGCTCCTGGAAAGGGCGGCCGTTCCAGAGCTCCTCGGATCGATCCGGGGCCGGGCGACCGTCCTTACGCCGAACCTGGACGAAGCCGGGGTGTTAGCCGGCGCTCCAGTCCAGGACATCGCCGGGATGAAGGCCGCCGCCGAAACGATCTACGACCGCTGCCGCGTGCCCTGCCTCGTCACCGGCGGGCATCTCGAGAAGGAGGCGGTCAACCTGCTTTATGACGGCCGGCGGGTCACCCTTTATGGCAAGCCGAAGATCGACAAGGACGTCCATGGCACGGGATGTTTTTTCTCGGCCTGCCTGCTGGGTTATCTGGCCCAAGGCCGGCCGCTCGCCCGGGCCTGTGAACTCGCCACGGAACTCACCCACGCCGCGATCCGGGCCGCGATCCGCCTCGGCCGCGGCCGTCCCCTTTTGGCCTGACTCACTTGTCCTCGGTGGCGATGATATCGCTCGCCCGCTGGAGGATCTCGGAGGAAAGCTTCACCCCCTGCTTCTCGGCCGCCTTCAGATTGAGATGGAGCTTGACGCTGGTCATGCCCTGGAAGGGGATCCCGGCCGGATTCTCCCCGTTCTTCACCCGGATCGCGACCTGCCCCGATTTATAGCCCATGTCGTAAAAATCCCAGCCCATGGCCGCGCATGCGCCGGCCTGCGTCGACATCGGGAACCCGCCGAAGAGGGGGAGGCCGTTCTCCTCGGCCACCTCGCCGATGGCCTCGAACGAGGCGTTGATCGTGTTGTCCGAGATCTGATAGATGAGGTCGATCTTCTTGTTGACCAAAACCTGGGCGGCGAGGAGGACCTCGTTCGAGTTCGTCACCGGAACGGCGACGATCTCGACGTCGAGCTCCGCCGCCGCCGCGCGCGCGAGTTCGAGATAGTATTCCGAGTTGCGCTCCGACGGTGTCCAAAGCGTCCCGACGCGTTTGGCCCGGGGCAGGACTTCCCGGATGAACGACAGCATGCGCCGAATGGGGACCGCGGAGTCCGAGGTGACGCCCGTAACGTTGGCCAGGTGCTCGGTCGGGGATACGCCGGCCCGGGTCAGGTAGGGATTGGCCACCGAGGTGAAGACGATCGGGATCTTCTGGGTGGCGATCAGGGCGGCCTGCAAGCCGGGCGTGGAAACCGCCACAATCATATCCACGTTCTCGGCCACGAAATCCTGGGCGATCCGCTGGACCTGGGAGATGTCGCCCAGGGCGTTGAGGAACTTCAGCCGGACGTTGACGCCGTCCTTCAATCCGCCGTCTTGAAGCGCCCGGATGAACCCGCGTCGGACATCGGCATTGGTCATGGATTCGATGAGTTGGAGATAGCCGATCGTGTAGAGCGGCTTTTCCGGCCGGCGGCATCCCGGGACAAGGACGCAACCGGCCAGAAAGAAGAGGAGAAGCTTCCGCGCCTTCCTGTCCTTTGAATCCGTCAATATCCCTCCGCTCGAAATGATAATCAAAAACGGCGGCTGTGGCAAATGCTTTGGAACCGGCCCGGGGAGATGTTCCCACCGCTGGCGACGAGAACGACCCGCCGCCCTCGGAACCGGGCCCGGTATTTCATCATCGCCGCGAGGGCCAGCGCTCCCGCGCCTTCCACGACCTTGCCATGGACTTCATGGATCAAACGCACCGCCGCCGTCAGGCCCTCTTCACTGACGGTCACGACCTCGTCCACATATCGCCGGCAGAGGGGAAAGGTCACGGAGCCGGGCTCGATCCCCCCGGCTACGGCGTCCGCCAGCGTCTTTTTTTCCTTGACGGCGACCAAACGGCCGGCCCTGAGCGAAGCTTTCATGAAGGCCGAACGGGCGGGCTCCACACCCCAGACGCGGACGCCCGGCGCTCGGCATTTCAAATAGCCGGCGATACCCGCGATCAGTCCGCCCCCGCCGACGGGGACGATGACGTCCTCGACGCCGGGCAGTTGGTCCAGGATCTCCAGTCCGGCCGTTCCCTGGCCGGCAATGATCTCCCGATCATTATAGGGCGAGATGAAGACGCGGTCGGAGGACGCGGCCTCGCTCCGGGCATGCGCCTCGGTCTTCTCGCAGCTCGTCCCGAAAAACCGCAAGACCGCTCCCGCCTTTCTGAGCTTGGCGATTTTGGCGGAAGCTGCGTTCTCGGGCAGATAAAGGATGAGGTCCACGCCTTCGATGCGGGCCGCCCGGCACACCCCGAGACCATGGTTTCCCGTCGAGGCCGAGACGACCCCTTTTCGCTTCCGGGCGGAGGAGAGCGTCCGGAGCTTGTTCAGCGCGCCGCGGAACTTGAACGATCCCGTAACCTGATCACACTCCCATTTGAAATACACGTGAGCCCCGAAGACAAGGCTCAGGAGCGGCGAGTATTCCAGGGCCGTTTCGATGATGTCAGGGCGGATCCTGGCGTAGGCGTTCTCCACGCCGGCGACTAAAAGGCGGGCTTCCCGCTCTTGATGGGACATGACCGAACCGTTCCCATTATAATAAGGTCCCCGCCGAAAGAGTAGTCCAGCCGCATTTCTTTCTTGGACATTTCGTCCGGTTGACCTAAAATAGAAGCGCATGGCGTCCTATTATTTCGGAACGGCCGGCTGGAGCTACGCGGACTGGGAGGGGATCGTTTACCCGGCGCGGACCGGCGCGCGGCTCCATCCGCTCGTCTATCTCGCCGGCTATATCAACATCGTCGAGGTCAATAGCACATTCTACCGGCCGCCGGCCGTAACGATGTCGCTGTCCTGGATCAAGAAGCTCGCTGAATATCCGGATTTTCGGCTATCGGTCAAGCTCCATCAGATCTTCACCCATGAACGAAAGAGCTTCACCCATAAGGATTCGGACGACTTCAAGTTCGGCATCGAACCGCTCGTCGCGTCCCGGCGGCTGGCCGCTCTCCTGGTCCAATTCCCCTGGTCCTATAGGAACACCGAGGAACATAGAGACTA
>JAPKZI010000236.1 GCA_026393865.1 Candidatus Aminicenantota bacterium | reverse complement strand
CCCGGCGACGCGCTCGAATACTCCGCCGCGGCCGGAGCGGCGGCCTTCATCTTCGGCCGGGACAAGCTCATCGCGGAGACCCTTCACACGTATTCATACACGACCGATACGCCGGATTTCTGGCGCCGGGAGTATCAATATTATCCCCAGCACGGCGGCCGCTTCACCGGCGACCCCGCCTATTTCGCCCACATTCTGGGCGCCGCCCGGGGGATCATGGCCAAGGCGGGGATGAAGCCCACCGACTTCCAGTATGTCATCTTCCACCAGCCCAACGGAAAGTTCCCCCTGCGCGCGGGCGAGATCCTGGGATTTTCCCGCAAGCAGATCGATCCGGGCTGGCTCGTCCCCAAGCTGGGCAACACCTATTCCGGGTCCTCGCCGCTGGGCCTGACCTCGACCCTCGACATCGCCAAACCGGGGGACATGATCCTTCTAGTCTCCTACGGATCGGGGGCGGGCAGCGACGGCTTCGTCTTCCGCGTCACCGCGCGGATCGACGAAGTCCGGAACCTCGCGCCCCTGACACGGGACATGCTGGACAAGAACAAGACTTACCTCGACTACGGCGTATACGCCAAGTACCGCCGGAAGATCCGCAAGGCGGAATAGGAGTCGCCCATGAGAGACGTAGCTGTGATCGGGATCGGCATGACCAAGTGGGGCGAGCTCTGGACGAAATCGCTCCGGACGATCTTCGTCGAGTCCGCCCTGCTGGCCCTGGACGACGCCGGCGTGGACAAAATCGACTCCATGGTCGTCGGCTGCATGTCGTCGGGCTTGTTCGTCGGCCAGGAGCACCTGACCTCGCTCCTTTCCGATTATCTGGGAAAGAACCCCGTCCCGGCGGCGCGGGTCGAGTCCGCCTGTTCCTCGGGCGGCCTGGCTCTCCGCCAGGGATTCATCGAGGTCGCCTCGGGGATGAGCGACGTCGTCCTCGTCGGCGGCGTGGAGAAGATGACGGACGTGACGGGCTGCGAGGCGACCTTCGCCCTGGGCACGGCCGCCGACCAGGAATACGAGGGCTTTCACGGCCTGACCTTCCCGGGGCTTTACGCGATGATGGCCGTCGCCCACATGCACAAATACGGAACGACGCGCGAACAGCTGGCCCTGGTCGCCGTCAAGAATCACGACAACGGGTCGAAGAACCCGCTGGCCCAATATCCGTTCAAGGTCACGGTCGAGGGGGTCCTCCAGTCCGTCCTGGTCGCCGATCCGCTCCGGATCCTCGACTGTTCGCCCATCACCGACGGAGCGGCGGCCGTTGTCCTCTGCCCCGCCGACATGGCTAAAAAAATGAAAAAGCCGGTCGTCCGGATCACGGGCTGTGGACAGGCCACGGATACGATCGCCCTGAGCTCGCGGAAGGACCTGGCCTGGATCGAATCGACGCACATCGCCGGCCAAAAAGCGCTGTCGATGGCCGGCCGGAAGATCGGCGACATCGACCTGTTCGAGGTCCACGACTGCTTCACCATCGCCGAGATCATGATCACCGAAGCGCTGGGGATCGTCGAAAAAGGCCGCGGCGGAAAGGCCGTCGAGGAAGGACTAACCTCCCTCAAGGGAAAATTCCCCGTCAATCCAAGCGGCGGTCTGAAGGCCAAAGGCCATCCCGTCGGCGCGACCGGCGTCGCCCAGGCCGTGGAGGTCGTCAAACAGCTCCGCGGCGAAGCGGCCGAGCGGCAGATCAAGGGCGCGAAGCGCGGCCTGACCCAGAACATGGGCGGCACGGGGGGCAGTTCCGTCGTCCACGTTTTCGAGGCGGAGTAAAGGAGGAGACGATGCCGAATCCAGCCAGAGCCTGGCGTGAATATCCCCAGAGATACCGGTTAGAAGCGGAGAAGTGCACGAAGTGCGGCTATATCGCCTTCCCTCCCCGTCTCGTCTGCCCGCAGTGCGGGAACCGTAAGTTCGCCAAGACGAAGCTGGCCGAAAGCGGCAAGCTTCTCACCTTCACCATCATCCGCGTTCCCCCGGAACCGTTCGAGGACCAGGCCCCCTACGCCGTCGGGATCGCCGAGCTTGCGGACGGGGTCAAGCTCACGGCCCAGGTCGTCGACTGCGATTTCGCCGGCCTCAAGGTCGGGATGCCGGTCCGCCTCGAATTCCGCAAGCTGTACGAGGAAGGCGAGGCCGGCGTCATCTATTACGGCTACAAGTTCGTTCCGGAATAAGGCCGCTCAGAAAGCGGACCGTCCTCCTGGCTCGGCCGGAGGGCCATGTTCGGGAAAGGGGCCGTCATGTTTAGGATCGAATCCAAGATCGACACGCAAAGTCCCGAATACCGTCAGAATTTCGACCAGATGACGCGGGTCGTCGCCGAATACCGGGAGCGGCTGGCCAAGGTCCGGGAGGGAGGCCCCCAGAAATACCGGGACCTCCACAAATCCCGGGGCAAAATGCTCGTCCGCGAACGCCTGGAGAAGCTTTTCGACCGCGGTACGCCGTTTTTAGAGCTCAGCCCCCTGGCCGCCAACGGCATGTACGACGACGAAGCCCCGGCCGCCAGCATGGTCACGGGGATCGGCGTCGTCCACGGCCGGGAGGTGCTGGTCGTGGCCAATGACGCCACAGTGAAGGGCGGGACCTACTTTCCCATGACCATCAAAAAGCACCTCCGGGCTCAGGAAGTGGCCCTCGAGAACCGGCTGCCCTGCGTCTATCTCGTCGATTCCGGCGGGATCTTCCTCCCCCATCAGGCCGGAACGTTCCCAGACAAGGAGCATTTCGGACGGATCTTTTACAACCAGGCCCGCCTGTCCGCCCTCGGGATCCCCCAGATCTCCATCGTCATGGGCTCGTGCACGGCCGGCGGCGCGTACGTTCCGGCCATGAGCGATGAAACGGTCATCGTCCGCCGCCAGGGGACGATCTTCATCGGCGGCCCGCCCCTGGTCAAGGCGGCCACGGGCGAAGAGGTTACGGACGAGGACCTGGGCGGGGCGGACGTCCACTGCCGCATCTCGGGCGTATCGGATTACTACGCCATGAACGACGAGCACGCTCTCGAGATCGCCCGGAACATCGTCGAGACCCTCGACCCGCCGCGCCGCTTCGCCCTCGACACGGCCGCCCCCGAAGATCCGAATTACGATCCCCAGGAACTCTACGGCGTCATCCCCAGAGAACTGCGTAAGCCCTTCGACATCAAGGAAGTGATCGCCCGGATCGTGGACGGGAGCCGTTTTCAAGAGTTCAAGGAGCTGTACGCCCAGTCGCTCGTCTGCGGGTTCGCCCGGATCATGGGCTACCCCGTCGGCATTCTGGCCAACAACGGCGTCCTCTTTTCCGAAAGCTCCCTGAAGGGGGCGCATTTCATAACGCTCTGCGCCATGCGCAAGGTCCCCCTCGTTTTTCTCCAGAACATCACCGGCTTCATCGTCGGCAAGCAATACGAACACCACGGCATCGCCAAGGACGGGGCCAAGCTCGTTCACGCCGTGGCCAACGCCGACGTGCCTAAATTCACCGTGATCGTCGGCGGCTCGTACGGGGCGGGCAACTACGCCATGTGCGGCCGGGCTTACGACGCGCGCCTGCTCTGGATGTGGCCGAACGCCCGGATCAGCGTCATGGGCGGCGAACAGGCGGCCGGGGTCCTGGTCAGCGTCAAGCTCAAGCGCCTCCAGGAACAGGGCGTCAAGATGAGCGAAGAGGAAAAGGAAAAGGTGATCCGGCCGATCATGGAAAGATACGAGGAGGAGGCGAGCCCCTATTACAGCACGGCCCGCCTCTGGGACGACGGCATCCTCGCCCCGCTCGACACGCGCGCGGCCCTCGGCCTCGGCATCGCCATGAGCCTGAACGCGCCCATCCCCGACTACAAGGTCGGGATCTTCAGGATGTGAGGACAGGCGCCATGAGCGAAAAGAGCTACGAGACGATCTCGGTCGAGCGGGAGGGACGGCTCGTCCGCCTCTGGCTCGACCGGCCCGAGGTCCACAACGCCTTCAACTCAGCCATGATCCGCGAGTTGCGGGCCGCCCTCCGGGACGTCCGCGACGATGCGGCGGTCCGGGTCGTCATCCTCTCGGGAAAGGGCAAGTCGTTTTGCGCCGGGGCGGACCTGAACTGGATGCGCGAGATCATCCGCTTTTCCTACGAGCAGAACCTCCAGGAATCCCTCGAGCTGGCCGACTTCCTTTACGAGCTCTACGCCCTGCCCAAGCCGACCATCGCCCGGGTCAACGGGGCGGCCATCGGTGGCGGGGCCGGTTTCCTCTCCGCCTGCGACATCGTCGTCGCCTCGGCCGAAGCGAAGTTCGGGTTGAGCGAGGTCAAGATCGGCCTCGTCCCGGCCTGCATCGCGCCCTATGTCGTCCGCCGGACCGGCGAGAACTTAGCCCGGCAGTATTTTCTCACGGGCGAACGCATCGACGCCCATCGGGCCCTCGAGATCGGACTAGCCAACGCCGTCGTCGAGGCGGCGCGGTTGGACGCCAAGGTCGAAGAGATCGCCTGGCTGCTCCTTTCATCCGGTCCCGAAGCGCTGTCCGGCTGCAAAGAACTGCTCCGCCGGGTCCCTGGAATGGGATTCGAAGAGGCCAAGAGGTTCACGGCGGAAATGATAGCCGGCCTGCGGGTGAGCCGGGAAGGACAGGAGGGCATGGCCGCTTTCCTCGAAAAACGGAAGCCCAAGTGGGCGGAATGAAGATGTTCAAAAAAATATTGATCGCCAACCGGGGCGAGATCGCCGTCCGGATCATCCGGGCTTGCCGCGAAATGGGCATCTCCCCCGTCGCCGTCTATTCGGAAGCCGATCGGGCCGCCCTCCACGTGGCTCTGGCCGACGAAGCGGTCGCAATCGGGCCGGCCCCCGCGGTCGAAAGCTATCTCGACATGGACCGGATCGTCCGGGCCGTTCGCGAAACCGGAGCGGAGGCTGTCCACCCCGGATACGGCTTCCTGGCCGAGAACGCCGATTTCGCCCGGTGCCTGGAGAAAGAGGGGATCGTTTTCATCGGCCCCAGGTCCGAGGCGCTCGAGCTCGTCGGCGACAAGGTCCGAGCCCGGCAGACGATGGAGAAGGCCGGCATCCCGATCATCCCCGGGATGAAGTCCGTTCCCTCTGACGCCGGGGAATATATAAAAGCGGCCCGGGCTCTCGGGTTCCCGGTCATCGTCAAGGCCTCGGCCGGGGGCGGCGGCAAGGGGATGCGCGTCGTCACCGAAGAAAAAGGCCTGGGTCCCGCTCTTGAAGCGGGGCGGCGCGAAGCCAAGTCCGCCTTTGGGGACGAATCCGTCTATCTCGAACGGTACATCGAAGAGCCCCGCCACATCGAGTTCCAGGTCCTGGCCGACAACTCCGGCCGAACCGTCCATCTGTTCGAACGGGAATGTTCGATCCAGCGGCGGCATCAAAAAATCGTCGAGGAGACACCCTCGCCGGCCTTGGACGACGCGCTCAGGTTGAAAATGGGCGAAACCGCCGTGAAGGCCATGCGGGCGGCGGGCTACAACAACGCCGGCACGGTCGAGTTTCTCCTGGACAAGGACCGCAACTTTTATTTTCTCGAGGTGAACGCCCGCCTCCAGGTCGAGCACCCCGTGACCGAGCTCGTGACCGGCGTGGACCTTGTCCGCCGGCAGATCCTGGTCGCCGCCGGTGAACCGTTGGCCCTGAAACAGGGCGACCTCCGTCAGCGCGGCCACGCCATCGAATGCCGGATCTACGCCGAGGACCCGGCCGCCAATTTCCTCCCCTCGCCGGGCCGGATCCTTTTTCTCCGCGAACCGAAAGGACCCGGCCTGCGTTTAGACAGCGGCATTTACGGCGGATGGGATGTCCCGATCTACTATGATCCGATCCTGGCCAAGCTCGTCGTCTGGGCGGAGAACCGGGAGCTGGCCTGCCGGCGCATGGCCGCCGCGCTCGACGGGTTTGCCGTTCTCGGCATCCATACGACCATCGACTTCCTCAAGGACGTCATCCGCCATCCGGAGTTCCGGGCCGGCCGGACGAACACGGCCTTCATCCCGAAATATTTCGACGGCTGGACGAGACCGCCGGGCGAAGAAGGAGAGCTTCCTCTGGCCTTGGCCGCCGCGGCCATCGATGAGATGGGCCGGCGGACCCGGCCGAAGGGCCGCCCGCGGGCGAAGGAGGAAACGGCCGGGCCCTGGCAGACCCTGGGCCGGTGGAGGATGGGAGGAGCGGACTGACATGGAGTTCGAATTCCTGGTGGACGGCGTCTCTAAAAAAGTCACGGTCGAAGAGAAGAAGGGCCTCTTTCAGATCAAGCAGGGAGACATCGAGTTCGAAGCCGACGTCCGCCGCCTCTCGGACAACGAGCTGACGCTCGTCGTCGGCGGCCGGGCCCACGAGGTCTTGATCGCCCGGGACAAGGACCGCAAGATCGTCTTCGTCGGAGGCCGGGAATACGTCCTCCGCGAGCCCGGCGAAGCGGCCGGCCGCTCCTGGACGGACGATCACAAAGGTCCCGGCGGCGGGCTCAAGATCAAGGCCCCGATGCCGGGCAAGGTCATCAAGGTCCTCGTCGCCGAAGGCGAAGCGGTCAGGAAGAACCAGACGCTGATCATCGTCGAGGCGATGAAGATGGAGAACGAGATCAAATCGTCGCTCGACGGGTCGGTCAAAAAGATCCATGTCGCCGCCGGCGAGCTGGTCGATCCGGAACGGCTGCTGCTTGAGCTCGAAGCGAAATAAAAAAGCAAGGAGGACTTCATTATGTGCAACGATAATATCGAATCCCTAAACGAGATCCGGGAGATGGTCCGCGATTTCGCCCGGACGGAGATCGCGCCTCATACCAGGGAATGGGACGAAAAGGCCTTCTTCCCGAAGGAGATATTCAAGAAGCTCGGCGAGCTGGGGATGATGGGCATTCTCATACCCGAGGAATTCGGCGGCGCCGGTCTGACCTACCGGCACTACGTCGCCGTCCTGGAGGAATTGGGGGCCGTCGAGGGCGGCATCGCCCTGGGTGTCGCGGCGCACAACTCGCTGTGCACCTGCCACATCCATACCTACGGAACGGAGGCAGCCCGCAAGACCTGGGTCCGCCGGCTGGCCACCGGAGAGACGCTTGGCGCCTGGGGACTGACCGAGGCCGAAGCCGGTTCGGACTCCGGGGCGACCAAGACGACGGCCGTGCGCGACGGGGCGGGCTGGGTCCTGAACGGAACCAAGAACTTCATTACCCACGCCAGCGTCGGCGGCGTCGGCGTCATGATGGCCCGGACCAAGCCCGGGACCGATCACCGCGGCATCTCCGCCTTCGTCGTCCCGCTCGACGCCCCCGGCGTTTCGGTCGGCAAGCACGAAGACAAGGTCGGCATGCGCATTTCCGATACGGCCTCCCTTGTTCTCGAGGACTGCCGGGTCGGCGAAGACGCCCTGCTCGGCCGCGAAGGAGAGGGATTCATCCAGGCCATGCAGATCCTGGACGGCGGCCGCATTTCCATCGCCGCCCTGGCCGTGGGGATCGCCCGCGGCGCGCTCGACGCGGCTATCGCCTACGCCAAGCAGCGGCGCCAATTCAACCGGCCGATCGCCGCCTTTCAAGCGATCCGCTTCAAGCTGGCCGACATGTCCACCGCGGTCCAGGCCGCCCGCCTGCTGACCGAACACTCCGCCGACGAGAAGGACGCCGGCCGGAAAACGACGCTTAGCTCCGCCCAGGCCAAGCTCTACGCCTCGGAAGTGGCCGTCCACGTGGCCGAGGAGGCCGTCCAGATTCACGGCGGCTACGGCTACTGCAAGGATTATCCCGTCGAAAAGCACTGGCGCGACGCCAAACTGTGCACCATCGGCGAGGGGACGAGCGAGATCCAGCGCCTCGTCATCGCCCGCGAGCTCATCGGGGAATGAGCGCGGCCATGATCCGGAAGATCGCCCATATCGGGATCGCCGTCAAAGACTTGGAGGAGCATCTCCCCTTTTACCGGGACGTGCTGGGGCTCAAGTTCGAAGGCTATGAGGACCTTCCCGACCGCGGGCTCCGGGTCGCCCTCTTCGATGTCGACGGCGTCCGCCTGGAACTGATCCAGGCGACGTCTCCGGATTCGACGATCTCGACGTTCATCGAACGGCGGGGCGAAGGGCTGCATCATATCGCCTTCGGAGTCGATGACGCCGAAAAAACCCTGGCCCATTTGACGGAAAGCGGGATCCGCGCCCTCGATCCCGTACCCCGGCCGGGCGCCAGCGGGGCGAAGGTGGCCTTCCTCCATCCCCACGACACCGGCCGCGTTCTCCTGGAAATCTGCGAAAAGGGCCGGGACGTCCCGCAGCCCGAATAAGGATGTCTGAGCGTCCCGAGACGCTCAGCTCGCGTCCGGATCGATCTCTATTAAAAGGGTGTCATTCTCCACCGCCTGGCCGGGCTTGACATGAACAGCCCGGACGACCCCGGCGCCGCGGCAGAAGATCTCGTTCTCCATTTTCATCGCTTCGATGATGAGGACGCTTGAGCCGGGCGTCACCCGGTCGCCCGGCCGGACGCCGACCAGGACGATCTTCCCCGGCATGAAGGCCTTGATGATCTCCCGCCCGGATGGTTCCGCTTTCGCCCGGCTCCTCGGCGTCTGCGCCTTACGCTCGTCCAGGATCTCGATCGGATGGCATCGGTCCCCGACATGAAGCTCCATCTGCTCGCCGCGGCAGAAGTACGTCAGATCGTTCGAACGGTTTTCCATCAGCAGCGACAGAGAATCCGGTCCGGTGGATTGGACGTCGACGGCGTAGGGGACCTCGTCGATGACGATCGTAAAACGGTGTTCGTCGAGAGGCGTGATCCCGACCCGGGTTTCCCGTTCGTTCAAGAGGACCGTGTACGTTCTCACGAGTCGGAGCCTCCCGGGCGGCCCGATAGTTTCCACGGCGATGGGACCGTTTTGCCGGATGTTGGACCGGCCGACTTCTTCGCCTCGCCCCGCCAGGCCAGAACCGCGGCCGCCGCCAGGGCGACGGTTTCACGGCCGCTTGGCTCGGCCTTTAAAAGCTCGTCCTGGTGTTTCATCAAGAAATGGGTGTCATAAACGCCCTTGCCGAATTCCGGATGGCGGACGATCCGCCGAAGATAAAGGAGGTTGGTCCGGATGCCGATCATTCGATATTCAGCGAGCGCCCGGTCCATCCGGGCCAGGGTCTGTTGCCGGTTTTCGCCCCAGACGACCAGCTTGGCCAACAACGGATCGTACTCCATGGGAACGGTAAATCCGGCGTAGACGCCCGTGTCGTCCCGGACGCCCGGGCCTCCCGGCGGAGACAGTTTCCGGATCAAGCCCGGCGAGGGAAGGAAGTGGTTCCACGGGTCCTCGGCGTAGATCCGGCATTCCATGGCCGTCCCGCGCTGGGAAAGATGGAGGTCTTCCAGAGGCTCGCCTTCGGCGATCCGGATCTGGCGCTCGACGAGGTCGACGCCGGTCACCATCTCGGTGATGGGATGCTCGACTTGGAGGCGGGTGTTCATTTCCAGAAAATAAAAGCGGCGGTCCGCGTCTACGAGAAACTCGATGGTGCCGGCGTTCACGTAGCCGCAGGCCTCGGCCGCCTTGATCGCCGCCGCGCCCATCCGGGCCCGGAGGTCGGCAGTCATCAGGGGCGAGGGGGTCTCCTCGACGATTTTCTGGTGCCGTCTCTGTATGGAGCACTCCCGCTCGAAAAGATGGATCGTCCGGCCGCGGCCGTCGGCTAGGATCTGGAACTCGATATGGTGGGGTTCATCAACATATTTCTCGATATAGACGCGGTCGTCGCCGAACGCGGATAAGGCCTCGCGCCGGCAGGCATCGAAGGCCGGGACGAGATCGTCCGCCCGATCCACCCGGCGGATTCCCTTGCCGCCGCCGCCGGCCGCGGCCTTGATCAGGACGGGGAAGCCGATGCGCCGGGCCTCGGCCTGCGCCTCCGAGGCCGCGGCCAGCGGCGGCGTCCCGGGAACGACGGGCACGCCGGCCCGGCTCATCCGCTCGCGCGCCCGGGTTTTTTCTCCCATCATCTCGATCGATTCGGCCGACGGGCCGATGAAGACCAGGCCGCGTTCGCGGCAGGCCGCGGCGAACGAAGGATTCTCGCTGAGAAATCCGTAGCCGGGGTGGACGGCATCGGCGCCGCAACGGCGGGCGATGTCGAAGAGCTTGGACTGATCGAGATACGTTTCGGCGGGCGCGGCCCCGCCCAGAGGATAGGCTTCGTCCGCGTATCGAACGTGCAGGGCGTGGCGGTCGGGGTCGGAGAACACGGCCACGGTCTTCCGGCCGAGCTCACGGCAGGTCCGCTGGACGCGGACGGCGATCTCTCCCCTATTCGCGACCAGGATCTTTTCGAACTTCCGCGGCTTCGTCATCCCGGGCCGTCTCTCACAGGGGAATGTTGCCGTGCTTCTTGGGCGGGTTCTTCTGGCGCTTGTTCTGGAGCATCTTCAGCGACTGGATGATATGGCGGCGGGTGTCCTCCGGATAGATGACCGCATCGATGTAGCCCAGCGCCGCGGCCTGGTAGGGATTGGCGAACGTGTTCCGATAATTGGCCACCAGGTCCTCCCGCGTCCGGTCGGGGTCCGCGGCCTTTTTGATCTCGTTGCGGAAGATGATGTTGACGGCCCCATCCGGTCCCATGACCGCGATCTCCGCCGTGGGATAGGCCAGATTCACGTCGCCCCGGATGTGCTTGGAGGACATGACGTCGTAAGCGCCGCCATAAGCTTTCCGGGTGATGATGGTGATTTTCGGCACCGTCGATTCCGCGTAAGCGAAGAGAAGCTTCGCTCCGTCCTTGATGATCCCGCTGAACTCCTGCTCCGTGCCGGGCAGGAATCCCGGCACGTCGACGAACGAGACCAGGGGGATGTTGAAGGCGTCGCAGAAACGGATGAAGCGGGCGCCCTTCTTGGAGGAATGAGTGTCCAGGCAGCCGGCCAGATGGGCCGGCTGATTGGCCACGATGCCGGCCGAAAATCCGCCGAACCGGGCGAACCCGACGACGATGTTGGGGGCGTAGTGCTCGTGGATTTCGAAAAAGCGCCCGTCGTCCACGACGAGGCGGACGAGGTCTTTGATATCGTAAGGCTTGTTGGGGTTCAGCGGGACGATCGTCTTCAGCGCCTCCTCCCGCCGGTCCGGCGGATCGGCCGTCGGATTCGCGGGCGGGTCCTCCATATTGTTGGACGGCATGAATCCGACGAGCTCGCGGACCATGAGCAGGGCCTCCTCTTCGTCGGGAGCGACGAGATGGGCCACTCCGCTCTTGGAGGCGTGGGTCATGGCCCCGCCCAGATCCTCCTTGGTCACGGCCTCGTGGGTCACGGCCTTGATCACGTCGGGACCGGTGATGAACATGTAGGATTTCTTCTCGACCATGAGGACGAAATCGGTGATGGCGGGGGAATAGACGGCGCCTCCGGCGCAGGGCCCCATGATGACCGAGATCTGGGGAACGACGCCGGAGGCCAGCGTGTTCCGGAGGAAGATATCGGCGTACCCCGCCAGGCTCATCACCCCTTCCTGGATGCGGGCGCCGCCGGAGTCGTTCAGGCCGATGACGGGCGCGCCGTTCTCCATGGCTTTGTCCATGATCTTGCAGATCTTCTCGGAATGGGCCCCGCTCAGCGAACCGCCGAAGACGGTGAAATCCTGGGCGAAGACGTACACCAGGCGGTCATCGATCCGGCCGTATCCCGTGACGACGCCGTCGCCTAAGACCTTCTTTTTGTCCATGTCGAAATCGGCGCAGCGGTGGGTCTTGAGCTTGTCCAGTTCGACGAATGTTCCGGGGTCGAGGAGGCGTTCCAGGCGTTCCCGGGCCGTGAATCTTCCCTCGGCGTGAAGTTTCTCGATGCGCTCCCGGCCGCCGCCGAGCTCCGCCTGCTTCTCCAGGTCGGCCAGCCGGGCTCTCAGCCGGTCAAAGTCTTGGGGCGTCTTGTCGGCCATGGCGGCAGGAGGATGGGCCTCAGTCCGCCCGGCGATAGACGATGGCCACGACCGTTTTGTCGTTGCCGCCCATATTGATCGACAGCGCGTAGGGCCGGCTGGAAGGGAGCGCGATCCGCCAATTTCCCGCCTTCCCGGTCAGCTGCTGCCAGATCGTGACGGCCTGCCGGACGCCGGTCCCGCCCGTCGGGTGGCCCCATCCGATCAGACCCCCGGACGTGTTGAACGGCACGGCCCCCTGGCGGGACGTCTGTCCATCTAAAACGTAATCCGGGCCTTCCCCGGGTTTGGCCAACCCCATCGCCTCCACGGATAACAGCCCGGAGATCGTGAAGCAGTCGTGGCATTCGACGGCCCCGAGGTCTTTGAGCGAAATCCCGGCGGAATCGAGGGCTTTCTTGACGGCCCGGGCCGTCGTTTCGAGCCGCGTCGGGTCCTCGGGCGGGACCGTCAGGTCCGCTTCGACCTGGCCCCAGCCGACCACTTCGACGGCGGCGGACTTGGCCGTCCCGATCCTCTTCAGGCCTTCTTCTGAGACGACGGCGATAGCCGCCCCCGCGTCGGAGACCTTGGAGCAGTCGAAGACATTGAGATGATCGACGAAGCTCCGGGGGTTCGGTTCGGTCAGCCCAAGGGCTTCAAGATCGGCCGTCGCGTTCTGGAATTCCTGGGCGGTCTCGCACAGCCGGGCGTTCTCGACGGCGTTCCGATACCAGCGGGCGAAGGCGCGCCGCGTTTTGTCCCGGCCGAATTTTTCGAAGTAGGCGCCCGCCCGGTCGCTGAAAAGCGCGGGGAAGAAATAGACATGGCCTTTCTTCCGCTCGCCTTTGTACCAGCCAGCCCCGGCCAGGTAGTCCGCGCCGTAGATCGCCTTGACCGTGTTCTGGACCTCGACGCCGATCGTCAGGACGACATCCGCCGTCCCGGCCAGCACGGATTTGACCGCGGTCATCAGCCCAAGGCCACCCGATCCGCAGGCGCCCTCGACGCGGATACACGGCTTCCAGCGGAGCGTTTCGTCCACCGACGGGATCAAGGCCGCCAGGTGGCCCTGCCGGTTGAACCGGGCCGCCATAAAATTGCTGATGACGCCCTCATCGACGTTCTTTCCGCCGCCGATCTGCTTGAGCGTTCCCTGGCCGGCTTCCTTGATGTAGTCTTCGAGACCGGGCCGGGCCTTTTTGGGATGGAACTCTTTCCGGCCGCTGCCCATGGAGACGGTTTGGTAGCCCGCCGTCATAAAGACCTTGCGATGATCGTTGTTCATTGTCTTCCCTCTCAGTCGAAATAATGATTGATCGGGCCGTAGGCGTGGTAGAAGCCCGTGAGCAGGACGGTATTGACGTCCTCGTCCCGGGCGGCGACGCGGTCCTTGACCAGGCCGAGACCGATGTCCTTGGACCGCCGGCCGTAGGCCCGGGCCAGCTCCGCGCCGGGTGTCGTCATCTCCCGCAGCTCTTTGAAATATCCGTCCAGGAAAGCCGCCTTGTCGGCGAGCGAGATGACCTGCTTCCAGGGCTTGGCCTGGGCCGGTTGCGGTCCGAGCTTCTCGTCGCGCCGCGCGGCGATCTCGGCGACGGGGACGTAGGCTTTTTTATCCGGATCGAAGACCCCCGCCGGCCGGCCTTTCTCATACTTGAGAAAGCCGTCCTTCTGCGAGCCGTCGGCGAACTGGCCGCCCAGCACCCCGAGCGCCGCGACCCGGTCCAGGAGGGCGCTGTGGAGCTTCGCTCCGGGCGTCCGGTCGTTCATCACTTTCAATATATATTGGCAGACATCCACGCCGACATAATCGATCAACTGAAAGATGCCCATGGGCCGGATCAGGAAGTCCTGGCTGACCTTATTGACGACGTACACGGCTTCGACAAGACTCATGTCCGCGGCCAGCTTTTCGGCCTCGGCGATAGCGTGCAGCGCGTCCCTCATAAAGTGGCCGTTCCCGATGAACCCGGCCACGTCGTGCGAGGGCACGACTGTCTTACGCAGCTTCTTGGCGAACTGCGTCGCGAAATCGGCCAGGTCGGGGACCGTGGCTTCGGCCCGGATGATCTCGACGAGCTTTTGGACGGCCGGAGGATTGTAAAAATGGAAGCCAATGATGCGGCCGTCGAGCTTGACCTTATCGTTCAGCTCGGAGATGGGGATGGACGAGGTATTGGTCAGGAACAGGGCGTTTTTGGT
This sequence comes from Candidatus Aminicenantota bacterium, assembly GCA_026393865.1. Classification (GTDB taxonomy): domain Bacteria; phylum Acidobacteriota; class Aminicenantia; order Aminicenantales; family UBA4085; genus JAPKZI01. Next base: position 15,148 of record JAPKZI010000236.1, on the reverse strand, counting down.
GTTGTGGGCCTTGATCTGGGACAGGAGCTTGACCTTGAGCTCGGGGTTCTCGCTGACGGCCTCGAAGACGATCGCGGCGTCATAGGCCGCCTCGATCTTGGTCGTCGGGCGGACGAGCGAAAGGACGTCCTCGACATACTGACGGACGACGTCCTCGTTTTCGACCAGGTCCGGGCGACCCTCATAGGCTTTCCGCAGCCCGCCGGCTTTTTTCTCCGCGGCCCGGAGGACCTGGTCGCGGAGATATTTCAGGAGGCCCGAAAGGCCCTGGGGCGAGACATCGATGGCCTGCAAGACATAGTCCTTGGCCGCGGGCCCGGACTCGAGCTTCAGGTCGGCCATCTCCATGGCCGTGAGCAGGACGATGCCGCTGCCCATCTTTCCGGCGGCGCCCAGGACGGCGACGTTCTCCAGTCGATCGGCGTAATTCATGTCTCTCTCCTCCCCTTCAGAATCAGGCTGTCCATTTCGGCGCGCGTTTTTCGAGGAAAGCCCGCATGCCCTCGGCCCCCTCGTTCTCGAACAAGGAGCCGAACTTCTCCGATTCCAAAGCGCAGCCCGACTCGAAATCCATCAGGGATCCGACGCGGGCGACGTGCTTGACCAGCTTGACGGCCCGGGGGCCTTTGGCGGCGATCGTCTTGGCCAAGGCCATGACCGTCGGCAAAAGCTGTTCGGGCTCGACCACTTTCTGGACCAATCCCATCCGCAGGGCCTCTTCGGCGCCGACCATTTCGCCCGACATGAGCAGAAACAGGGCGTTCCCCAAGCCGATGAGCCGGGGCAATCTCTGCGTCGCGGCATAGCCGGGGATCAGCCCCAGGTTGACCTCGGGCTGGCCGAACTTGGCCTTGGCGCCGGCGATCCGGACGTCGCAAGCCAGGGCCAACTCCAGCCCTCCGCCAAGAGCGAAGCCGTTGATCGCGGCGATGACGGGCTTCTCGAGCAGTTCCAAGCTCCGGAACGTCTTCTGGCCCATGATCGAAAAGGCCTGGCCTTCGTCCTGCGTTTTCTGGACCATCTCGGCGATGTCGGCCCCGGCGACAAAGGCTTTGCCCTCGCCGGTGAGGACGACGACCTTGATTTCATCCCGTTCGGCGATCTCGCCGAGGAGAGAATCCATCTCCTGGAAGAAGCGGGTGTTCAGGGCGTTGAGGGCCTGGGGCCGGGAGACCGTGACGACGGCGACTCCGTCGGCCGCTTCCATTTTCAGAATTTCATAATTCATGGCGAATCTCCTTAGTCCATCAACAGCGACCTGGCGATCACGACCCGCTGGATCTCCGACGTGCCCTCGTAAATCTCCGTGATCCGCTGGTCGCGGTAGAGCCGTTCCACTTTGTAGTCCTTCATGAAGCCGTACCCGCCGTGGATCTGAAGGGCCTTATGGCAAACCCGGTGGGACATTTCCGAGGCGAATAGTTTGATGATGGCCGATTCTTTCGTAAATTTTTTCCCGGAGTCCTTCATCCAGGCGGCGCGGTAGAGCATGGTCTTGGCCACCTCCACGTCCACGGCCATGTCGGCCAGCATGAACTGCAGCGACTGGAACTCGGCCAGCTTCTGACCGAACTGGGTCCGTTCCTTGGCGTATTTGACGGCTTCTTCCAAGGCGGCCTCGGCGATCCCGACGGCCTGGGCGGCGATGCCGATGCGGCCGCAGTCCAGGGTGGCCAGGGCGATGTTCAGGCCCTTGTTCTCCTTGCCCAGGAGATGGTCGGCCGGAAGGCGGCAGTCGGTGAAGACCATCTCCGTCGTGCTGGAGGTCCTGATCCCCAGCTTGTTCTCGTGCTTCCCCACGGAGAATCCGGGAGTGGTATTGGGGATGACGAAGGCCGATATTCCCCTGGACCCCTTCTCCTTGTCCGTCTGGAAAAAGGCGATGATGACGTCGGCGAACGAGCCGCTGGTGGTGAAGTTCTTGGTCCCGTTCAGAACGAAATGATCGCCGTCGCGGACGGCTGAGGCCCGGAGCGAACCCGGATCGCTGCCCGCGCCCGCTTCCGTCAGCGAGAAGCAGCCCATCCACTCGCCCGTGACCAGCTTGGGAAGGAACTTCTTTTTCTGCTCCTCCGTGCCGAACATCACGATAGCGTCGTTGACCAATGAGTTCTGGACGGACACGCCGACGGCCGTGCCGGCGTCGACCTTGCTGAATTCGATCATGGCCCCGACGTAGGGGATGGCGCCCAAGGCCGTGCCTCCGTATTCCTCCGGCACGGTCATGCCGAGATAGCCCAGCCCACCCAATTCTTTCAGGGCGGCGAGGTTGACCTCCTGCTTCTCGTCCAGCTTCTCGACGGCGGGGGCGAGTGTCTTCTCGGCGAATTTCTTCGCCTCCTCGATGACCATCTTCTGTTCTTCGCTGAGTTCAAAATCCATGAGTGCTCCTCCTCGTTATAATTTAGGATAAATAGGAAATCCGTTCGATTTCTTAATCTCCCTGCGAGCCGCGCCACTTCCGGATGTAATCCACGATGGACTGGAGGTCATCCCCGGGTCCGAAGACCTTCCCGACCCCGAGGTCCTTCAGTTTGTCCTGGTCCTTCGTGGGGATGATCCCCCCGCCGGTCAGGAGGCGGTCGCCCAGCCCGTTCTTGTCCATGAGCTCCTTGACCCGCTTGAAATGGGTCATATGGGCCCCGGACAGGATCGAGAGGCCGACGACGTCGGCGTCCTCCTCGAGGGCGGCATTGACGATGGACTCCGGCGTCTGGCGCAGCCCGAGATACACGACCTCCATCCCCGCTTCGACGAGGGCACGGGCGACCACCTTGGCCCCGCGGTCGTGACCGTCGAGCCCGGGCTTGGCGATGATGATCTTGATCTTTTTTTCAGCCATGGTTCATACCTCTCGTTCCGATCCTAAAAAAACGGTTGTTCCTGATATTCGCCGAAGACGCTGATCAGCGCGGCGCTTATCTCGCCCAGGGTGCCGTAGACGCGCGCGCAGTCCAGCAGGAACGGGGTCAGGTTCGCCGTCCCGGCAGCCGCTTTTTCAAGCGCCTCAAGCTTTGCCCGAACCGCGCCGTTGTCGCGTCTCTTGCGGACCTCCCCCAGGCGCCTGACCTGGTCCTTTTCGACCGATTCGTCGATCTCCAGGAGAGGGATCTCCAGCCGCTCGTCCTCGTTGACGAACTCGTTGACGCCGACGGAGATCTTCCGTTTCCGGGACAGGGCCATCTGGTATTCGTAAGCGGCCCGGGTGATCTCCCGCTGGAAGAACCCTTTCTCGATCGCCGGGACCACCCCCCCGTGCTCCTCGATCTTCCGGAAATACCGCTCCGCTTCCTCCTCCAGCTCGTTGGTCAGCTTCTCGACGAAATACGATCCGCCGAGAGGGTCGATGACGTTGGCCGCCCCGCTTTCGAAGGCGATGACCTGCTGCGTGCGCAGGGCGATCTCGACCGCCTTTTCGGACGGCAAGGCCAGGGCCTCGTCCATGGAATTCGTGTGCAAGCTCTGGCATCCGCCGAGCACCCCCGCCAGCGCCTCGAGGGCCGTCCGGACGATGTTGAGCTCGGGCTGCTGAGCGGTCAGGCTGCAGCCGGCCGTCTGGACATGGAACCGGCACAGCCAGGAACGGGGATTCTTGGCCTTGAACCTTTCCTTCATGTGCCGGGCCCAGATCCGCCGGGCGGCCCGCAGCTTGGCGATCTCCTCGAAGAAATCCAGGTGGGCATTGAAAAAGAACGACAGGCGGGGGGCGAAGTCGTCGATGTCCAGCCCCGCCCGCAGGGCGTGCTCCACATAAGCGAACCCGTCGGCCAGAGTGAAGGCCAGCTCCTGGGCGGCCGTGGACCCCGCTTCGCGGATATGATAGCCGCTGATGGAGATCGTGTTCCACTGCGGGACGTGGTCCGCGCAGAAGGCCATAAGGTCCGTGATCAGGCGCAGGTGGGGCTCCGGGGGAAAGATCCATTCCTTCTGGGCAATATATTCCTTCAGGATATCGTTCTGGAGGGTCCCGCGGAGTTCGGCGAACGGGATATGGCGCTTCTCGGCGTTGGCCAGGAACATGGCGAAGATCCACGAGGCGGGGGCGTTGATGGTCATGGAGGTCGAGACCTTGTCGAGGGGGATCTCATCGAAGAGGATCTCCATGTCCTCCATCGTGTCCACCGCGACGCCCGTCCTCCCCACCTCTCCGATCGACAGGGCGTGGTCCGAATCCCAGCCGTAGAGCGTCGGATTGTCGAAGGCGACCGAGAGTCCGGTCTGGCCCTTCTCCAAGAGGAATTTGTACCTTTGGTTGGTCTGCTGAGGCGTGCCCATCCCGGCGAACTGGCGCATGGTCCAGAGCTTGCCCCGATACATGGAGGGATGGACCCCTCGAGTGTAAGGATACTCGCCCGGGTAGGCGAGCTCTTTTTTGAGGTTGAGGTCGGCCAGATCGTCCCAGTCATAGAGCGGTTCGAGCGGCCGACCGGAGATCGTCGAAAAATCCGCTTCCCGCAGGCCGGAATTACGGAATTTCTTCTCCCAGGCCTTTTTATCCATGGTCTTTTCGGTTGGTCCTTTCGTCCCGGACCTCCATTGTGATCCGGGCGCAGAGATTTCGAATAAAAGGATAGGGCGACCGGCCGTTCTCGAGGAGGTTTTCGGCTGCCGTCCTCATTTTCTCGGGGGCGTTGGTCAGCGCCGCAAAGCGGCCCCACAGGTCCTGGAGAACGGAGGACTTCATTTCCCCCTCGAGACGCAGGCGTTTCTTTTCCCGGATCCGTCCGGACGCGACGTGCCCGCTGATCAGCCGCTCAATTTCTTTGTAAGCCTCGTCCAGACCTCTGTTGTGCAGGGCGGCGGCCGTCAGGACGGGAGGGGCGGGGATCGTCGTGGGCCGGGCGCTGATCTCGAACAGGAAGCGGAGGGATTCTAACAGGGATTCCGTGCCGGAGAGGTCGGATTTATTGATGAGCAGGAGATCGGCCGCTTCGATGATCCCGGCTTTGAGGGCCTGGATGATGTCGCCCGTAGCCGGCTGTAGGACGAGAACGATGAGATCGGCGCAGGTCAGGACATCGAGCTCCGCCTGGCCGACGCCGACGGTCTCGATGAAGATCCGGTCCATCCCGAAGGCGTCGAAGACGTCCGCCACGTACGGCGTGGACGGGGACAGGCCGCCGTGCCCGTCCCGGCTGGCCTGAGAACGGATAAAAATATGCGGGTCGCCGATGAGGCTCAGCATGCGGACGCGGTCTCCCAGGAAGGCCCCCCCGGTGAAGGGGCTCGTCGGATCCACGGCGATGACGCCGACGGTATGGCCGGCCTTGACCGCGCGCCGAACCAGGGCGGCCGTGACCGTACTCTTCCCGACGCCCGGAGGGCCGGTGATCCCGACGCGGATCGCCCCTTTCTGACGAGGGATCAGTTTGTCCCGGATCTCCGGGACCAATTCCGGAGAATTCTCGACCAACGTGATCAGGCGGGCGCAGGCCAGCCGGCTGCCCTTGAAGAAATCGTCCCATAGCTCCGGACCGAGGGAACGGCCGATGGAAGCGCCTGTTCTCACGAAAATATAATTCCTGTCGAGACCGAGATAAATCCGCTGATGACGGGATGAATATATCGCCAGAGGACGACCCATGTCAAGGCAGCAAAAAAGGGGACGGTTCTGTTTTTGAGAGAAAAAATAGAACCGTCCCCTTTTTGCCCAAGGAGGCTAAAACCGGACGATCTCCCGGACGGCGAAGTGGCCCCGGGCGTCGAGCCTGATCCGTGCCGCGGGGATATCCGGATCGTGCTCGAAAACGACCAGCCAGTCGTTCTCGACCGCCCGGCGGAGGAAATCCTCCTTCTCCGCGAGAAGCGTCTCGACGCACATATCGTAGCCCATCATGTACGGGAGCGGCAGGTGGCGGGAGGTCGGGATCATATCGCTCGGGTAGGCGATGGTTTTTTCGCCGTCTTTGACTTCGACCCACTGCAGTCCGCGCGTGTGCCCATTCGCCTGATGGACCCGGACGCCGGGGTAGATCTCCTGCGTGCCGCGCGTCAGGTCCAATCGCGACCGTTCCACGGCCAGGACATCTTCCTTCAGGTAGCTGGCCCGCTCGCGCGGATTCGGACGCCTGGCGGTCTCGACATTTTCGGCCTGGACATAGACGCGGGCAGCCGGGTAACAAAGCTCGATCTCTCGCGAGCCGCCTGGAGCGAACCGCGACATCCCGCCCGCGTGATCGAAATGGAGATGGGTGATGATGATGTCGGTCACGGCGGCGGAATCGAGGGCGGGTTCGCCGAGCGCGGGTCCTTCGATGGTAAAGATCCGGCGGAACTTGTCCGTCCACTTGTCCCCGTTCCCCGCATCGACCATAAAAACGCGATCGTCCGCTCGGACGAGGAGAGACCGGGTGGCCAGCCGGATGCGGTTCTCCTCATCGGTGGGGATCAGGCTCGACCAGATGCTCTTGGGGACCGAGCCGAACATCGCCCCTCCGTCCAAGCCCAAGAAGCCGTGGTTGTGAACCGAAATTTCGAACTTTCCAAAGGTCATCATGGATCGGGCTCCGCTTGATTCACCTCCATCATAACCCGATTCGGCCGCCTTGAAAAGAGCTTGCGTGAGGCCTGGTTTTTAGGTATTTTAGGACTCTCGATCATTTTCATTCGCCGTCATTATTTTGGAGTCCATGAATGCATTATCAACCCGCCGTCATAAAGCTCGAAGACGTGGCCGAGGTCATCTCCCGTGAGTTTCGCCACAAAGAGACGATCACCTGCTACCTCGGCTCGAACGCCGCGACGCCAACAGCCTGCCTCGACTTCCTGACCGCGGCGATCAAGGCCGGCCAGCCGAAGCTTCCCTTCATCCGGATGGTCCACCTTCTGCTCCAGGGACCCGTGCCCTACGTCGAAAAAGGGCTGCAGGACCGGATCCTGGCCTATTCCATCTTTTCCACGGGCGACGTCCGCACAGCGGCCAACGAGGGGCGGGCCTACTATCTGCCCTGCACCCTGGCCAATATCGACAGCCTCATCGCCAAGGGCCGGGAGTACGAACCCGACATCTCCATCGTCAAGATCCGGCCGCATGAGATCACCGGCGAATACAGCTTGGGCTTGTCCGTCGAGGCCATTCATACCGCCCTCGACCAGGCCAAGTGCGTCATCGGCGAGCTGGACTACAGCATGCCTTTCACTCAAGGGCAGAGCATCGTCGACGCCCAATCCCTCGATTTTCTCGTCGACGACGACCGGGTCAAACCCGTCTATGATTTCCCGGCCCCGGACTTCGACAACCTCCCGGCCGCGGAGCGGCGGATCGGCGAACTCATCGCTGAATATTTCATCGTCGATGGAGCGACCCTGCAAGTCGGCATCGGCCGAATCCCTGACGCGGTCGTCGGCGTCATCAAAGAGGCGAACTATCATGACCTCGGCATCCAGACCGAGCTCTACGGCGACGGATTGATGACCCTCCAGAAAGCGGGGATCGTCACCAACCGGAAGAAGAAACAGGACACGGGCTACAGCACGACCGCCCTCATCATGGGCTCCAAGGAGCTCTACGAGTACGTCCACATGCGGGCGGGCATCCAGATGCGGCCCTGCGCCGTGACCAATTCCGAGGAGGCCATCCGGAAGAACAGCCCTTTCATCGCGATCAACACGGCCATGGGCGTCGACCTCCTCGGCAACGTCTGGGCCGATTTCGTCGACGCCCGCCGCTATTACAGCGGCGTCGGCGGACAGCCGGATTTCGTCCGGGCCCTGAACGATCCGGTCTATGGCGTGCCCATCATCACCATGAAAAGCATCACCGAAAAAGGCGAATCGAAGATCGCCATGGTCCACCCGCCCGGGGTGAGTCTGACGGCCTCCTCGTACGACGGGGTGGTCATTGTCACCGAGTACGGCATCGCCGACCTCCGCGGCCTGACCGCCGGCGAAAAGGCGCTGGCCATCGCCAACATCACCCATCCCCGCTTCCGCGACGAATATCTCAAAGCCATCCACGACGACCCGCTCTTCACCAAATCCACGGCCATGGTCTCGGGCAAGGCTCAGCACGGCGTGACCATGTACCAGGGAAACGTCAAGCTGGACGAAGAATAGACCGAGACCGGTTCAATCGAGCTGGTCGGGGCCGGACAGGCCCCCTGAGATCACCGCGTTCATCGCTTCCGCGACGCTCCATCCGATCTCCCGGACTTGGGATTCTTTGACGATGAGCATAAAGCCCGACGTCGGATTGGGGCCTTGGGGGACGAAGAGCTTGAGAAGCCGGCCCCCGCTTTTCGGATCGTCGAGATGGCCGGTGACGAAGCCGACCGACCAGACGCCCGGTTGGAACTGCTCCACCAGGACCACGCGCTTGAAGGCCTGCTTCTCCGGGAGGGCCATGGCCGCGCCGATCTGCTTTCCGAGATGATAGATCATATTGATCAGGGGAATGCGCGTCGAGATCCGCTCGAGCATCCCGAAGAATCCCCGGCCCGCCCAGTTGCTCGCGACCAGGCCGAGAAGATAGAGGATCACCAGGACCAGGACGAATCCCAGCCCGGGGACGTTGAACCCGATCCATTTCTCGATGATTATGGCCACCCGCTGGTCCACGGCCAGATACAGAAAGCGCAGGACGATATAAGACAGGGCGAGGGGGATGATGGCCAGGAATCCCCTCAGAATGAACGTCTTGAGGTGCTTGAAAACAGCTCTCATGGCTGCGGTTTCGCCGGCGGTTGATGAGACGCCGGCGGAGGGACATGTTCCTCTTTTATCTCGTCCTTTTTCCGGCCGCTCTTCGCCGCCAGGAAGCCGACAAAAAATCCAATTAAAAAGATAAAAAAGACCAGGATGAACAGCGGAGCATCTACGCTCCAAAAATAGAACTTCATCAGGGTCTTTCCCGAATTCTGGATTAGCAGGACCGCGAACAGGGCGACAAGGACCAGGATCCAGATCGTTCGACTTTTCATGATGAGCCCTCCTCTTCATGCAAAAGGCGCCCGCGCGAGGGCGCTTTCACTCTAAAGCCACTTCTTCCGCCGGAAAAACACCAACAGGGAGACACCGACGGCGATCATCACTCCCCAGATCAGAAAATAGCCCCCACGCCATTCGAGCTCGGGCATGAACTTGAAGTTCATCCCATACACGCCGACTAGGAACGTCAGCGGAATGAAGATCGTGCCGATGATCGTCAGGAACTTCATGACCTCGTTCATCCGGTTGCTGACGCTCGAGAGGTACATGTCGAGCATGCCCGAGAGCATGTCGCGGAAGGTCTCGATATTGTCGATGATCTGGATCGTGTGGTCGTAGACATCGCGAAGGAAGATCCCGGTCGTCTTCTGGATGAGCGGCGATTCGGCCCGCTCCAGGCGGCTGATGAGCTCGCGCATGGGCCAAGCCGATTTGCGGAGAAAGATCATCTGCCGTTTCATGGAGTGGATCTCGTTCAGCGTCGCCTTTTTCGGGTCGGCGATAAGCTCGTCCTCGATCTCCTCGATCTGTTCGCCCATTCGTTCGAGGACGATGAAATAGTCATCGACGACGGCGTCCATGAGGGCGTAAGCCAGGTAGTCCGGGCCCATCTTCCGGATCCGGCCCTTGCCCTTGCGGATCCGGTCCCTGACGGGGTCGAACGTGTCGCCGGGCCGCTCCTGAAAGGTGAGGACGAAATTCCGGCCGAAAACGAGGCTCATCTGCTCGGTGGCGACATCCGGACAGTCCGTCACGTATTCGATCATTTTCAGGACGACGTAAATGGCGTCGCCGAGGTCCTCCATCTTCGGCCGCTGGGATGTGGTCATGATGTCCTCGAGGATGAGGGGGTGCAGGCCGAAGTACGTGCCGAGCTTATCGACGATGCCGGCGTCGTGAACGCCGTCGATGTTGATCCAGGTCACGGTGGACGTTTCCCGGAAACGGAAGCATTCCTCGACCGTCTCGACTTCTTTTTCGAAAACGTTGTCGGCGTCGTAATCGATGACCGTGATCCGGACCTTCTCGACCTTTCTCTCGCCGACATGGACCAAGGCCCCGGGGTCGAGTCCCGATTTGATCGACCGCTTGCTCTCTGAATCCGTCATAGCCGTTGCTTTGCGGGAATGCCTCTCCCTCTTTTTATCGAGATTTCTTTTCGGCCGGCTTGTCCGGCTCCTTCTCCGGTTTTTCGGGCGCGGCCGGTTCGGCAGTCAAGCCGACCCTCTTCCGGATCTCCAAGTTCAGCTCAGCGGCCAGGTCCTTGTTCTCCTTGAGGAGCTTCTTGACGTTCTCCCGCCCCTGCCCGACCCGTTCGCCCTTGTATGAATACCAGGTCCCCGACTTTTCGATAAGCCCATATTCCAGGCCGCAGTCGACGAGGTCCCCTTCCCGGGAAATGCCCTCGCCGTAAATGATGTCGAACTGAGCCTCTTTGAACGGCGGGGCCATCTTGTTCTTGACGATCTTGACCTTGACCCGATTGCCGATGACGCTATCGCCTTCCTTGATGGCCGTCAGCCGCCGCACATCGATCCGCAGCGAAGCGTAGAATTTGAGGGCGCGGCCGCCCGTCGTCGTCTCGGGGTTGCCCAGGAAAAAGCCGATCTTCTCCCGGATCTGGTTGATAAAGATGAAGCAGGTCTTGGAACGGGCGACGATGGCCGTCAGCTTCCGCAGCGCCTGCGACATCAGGCGGGCCTGGAGGCCCATATGGGCGTCGCCCATCTCCCCTTCGAGTTCGGCCTTGGGAACGAGCGCGGCCACGGAATCGATGACGATGACGTCCACGGCCCCGCTCCGAACCAGGACCTCGGCGATCTCGAGGGCCTGTTCGCCCCAATCCGGCTGGGAGATGAGGAGGTTGTCGATATCGACGCCGACCTTGGCGGCATAGGGCGGGTCCATGGCGTGCTCCGCGTCGATGAAGGCCGCCTGCCCTCCGAGCTTCTGAGCTTCGGCGATGACATGGAGAGCCAGGGTCGTCTTGCCGGTCGCCTCCGGGCCGAAGACCTCGATGACCCGGCCGCGCGGAAAGCCGCCGATCCCGAGGGCCAGGTCGAACGAGACGGAGCCGGTGGGAATGGCCGGGATTTTCGCCGCGGCTTCTTTCTGCCCCAGTTTCATCACTGAGCCCTTGCCGAACTGCTTCTCGATTTGCGAAACCGCGGCTTCGATGGCCTTGTTCTTCGATATCTGCCTCTGTTCGGTTTCGTCGTCTTTCATGCTTCCTCCTGGTTGTTTCGTCTCATTTCCACCCACCCATGACTATAGACGCTCTCCGGCCCGATCTTGTCCCATGACCCGCGATTTCCTTTTTTCCGACATGAAAATCACCTATTTTGTATCACAATTGGGTAGCGCTGTAAATTCGTAATTATCCCAGGATCCCCGTGATCTCGCCGTCGTCCGTGACGTCGATCCTCTCGGCGGCGGGGACCTTGGGCAGACCCGGCATGGTCATGATCTCGCCGCACATGGCGATCACGAAGCCGGCGCCCGCGCTGAGCGACGCGTCCGTGACGGTCACCGTGAAGTCGCGCGGCCGGCCGAGAGCTTTGGCGTTGTCGGAGAGCGAATACTGGGTCTTGGCGATACAGACCGGGAACCGGCCGAAGCCGTCGCTCTCGTATTTCTGGAGCTTCCGCCGGGCTTTGGGCTCGATCGAGACGCGGCCGGCGCCGTAGATCTTCAGGGCGATCGTCTCGATCTTGCCGGCCAGCGGCAGATCCGGCGGATAGAGGAACCGAAAATCGTGGGGGTCCGTCTCGATGGCCCGCAGGACCTCCTCTCCCAGGGCCAGGCCGCCTTCTCCTCCCCGGCCGAAGACGTCGCTCGGAGCGAACCGGACATTCTCCCTTCGGCAGAGATCGGCGAAGAGCCGCTCTTCTTTCTCCGTGTCTACGGGGAATTTGTTCAAGGCCACGACCAGGGGGAGGCGGTAAAGCCGGACGATCTCAATATGCTTTTGGAGGTTCTCGAATCCCTTGGCGATCGCCTCCGTATTCTCCGCGTTCAGCGCTTCCAGTTTGACCCCGCCGTGGAACTTGAGCGAGCGGAGGGTAGCCACGATGACCACGGCCGAAGGCGGGGGAACGGCGCCCGTCCGGACAACGATATCGAAGAACTTCTCGGCCCCGAGATCGGAGGCGAAGCCGCATTCCGTGACCACGAAATCGGCCAAACGCAAGGCCATATTCGTCGCGATCACGGAGTTCGTGCCGTGGGCGATATTGGCGAACGGCCCTCCGTGGATGAAAGCCGGAGAGCCCTCCCGGGTCTGAACCAGGTTGGGCCGGATGGCGTCCTTGAGCAAGGCGGCCATGGCCCCCTGGGCTTTGATCCGGGCGGCGGTGACCGGCTTGCCGTCGGAGGCGTAGCCGATCTGGATGCGGCCGAGCCGGTCCTTCAGGTCCTTGAGATCGCGGGCCAGGCAAAAAATGGCCATGATCTCGGAGGCGGCGGTGATATCAAAACCGGTCTCCAGGGCGATTCCGTTGAACGTCTCTCCGATGCCGGTGATGACGTTCCGCAGGGACCGGTCGTTCATGTCCAAAACGCGCCTCCAGGTGACGTTCTTGGCGTCGAGAAGGCCGCAGGACGACTCGAACTGGACATGGTTGTCGACCATGGCCGCCAGAAGATTGTTGGCCGAAGTGATGGCATGGATATCGCCCGTGAAATGGAGGTTGATATCATCGCTGGGAACGACGTGGGCCCGGCCGCCGCCCGTCGCCCCGCCCTTCATGCCGAACACCGGCCCCAGGGACGGCTCGCGCAGGGCCGCCGCGGCTTTCCGGCCTAGCCGGTTCAGGGCGTCGGTCAAGCCGATGGCCGTCGTCGTTTTCCCTTCGCCGGCGGGGGTGGGGGTCATGGCCGTGACGAGGATCAGCCGGCCAAGGGTCCCCGCGCTTTCAGCGGACGGCCCGGGGTTGACCTTGGCTTTGAAGTTACCGTATTTCTCCAGACCTTCGGGTTTGATGCCCAATTTTTGGGCGATCTCTTCGATCGGCCGCCAAGCGGTCTGGTTTTTGTTCTCGTCGTTCATTTTTCTCTCCGATCCGCGGATCAGTTCCGGCCCGTTCATCTTAGCAGAATTCAGCTCTTTTTTGGAGATTTCCCCCGCCGGGGTCACCTATTCAAGCTGAGAAATAATCGGTCGTAATCTTCGACGAGACCGCGGTCGGCGAAGCTGAAATAACAGTTGTTGCCGATGATGATATGGTCGAGCACCTTGAGCTGCATGACCCTGGCCGCGAAGACGAGGTCCTTGGTGATCTCCCGGTCGCAGAGAGACGGCTCGGGGTCTCCCGAAGGATGGTTGTGGACAAAAACGAGAGAGGCGGCGTCGTAGCGAAGAGCGTCCTTCATGATCTCCCGGGGGTAGACGGCGGCCGAGTCCACCGTGCCCTCGAACAGAGTCTTATCCTCGATGATCTGGTTCTTGGAATCAAGGAAAAGGACTTTGAAATGCTCCTTTTTAAGGTCGCGGAGCGAATGATAGAGGTAATCGAAGACCTCTCGGGACGACCGGGAATACGGCCGGTTCAGCATCTTGTCCTTGAGGAAGCGGCGGGACACCTCCTGGACGAGACGTATACCGAAAACGTTGTGCGCGCCGATGCCCTGGATCCTCTGCAGATCATGTCCGTCGGCCTCGAGGACCCCGCGGAGGGACTTGAACTCCTTGAGGGCCTGCTTCGCTTGTTCCTTGCAGTCCTTCCGCGGCGTCCCTAAGGTCAGGAGGAGTTCGACGATCTCATAATCGAGAAAGGCGATCAGCCCGGCGCGGAGAAACTTCTCCCGCAGACGGCGGCGATGGCCGCTGTCGGCTCCAGGTGAAGGATCGATGTCCTTGGGATATTCGTCCATCGGCGCGCTTTTCTCGGACCATTAATACAGACGACGGCGGAGCCGTTTTTTTGCAGGGAAAAGAGGATTTATTATTTTTTTTCGAGAACGGCCCGGACGGCCAGGACCTTTTCCGGAGGCAGATCGTAGGGAAGAATGCCGGTTCCCAGGATGAACCCGGGGTGGCGGCGGCCGACGGCCAGAACCTCGCTCGTCCTGGCCTGGACCTCCGGGATCGAGGCCGTGAGAAGAAAGCACGGGTCGAGGTTCGCCCGCAGCAGGACCGGCCGGTTCTTGAGGCGGTCGACGAACAACGATAGGTCGGCCCGGAAATCACAGAGGATGTTGTTCGTTCCGGTCTCAAGGATCTCCCCGAGGAGGCCGGATGTGTCGCCGCCGATGATATAAGGGACGAGCGGGAGACCTAGAATTTCGCGGAAGTGGCCGATGACCGCGGCCGTTTGAGACAGGATGAGACTTCGATAAAGCGAGGGAGAGACCAGGGGCGGGGCGGCATGGGAGTCGAAAAGAATGATCCCCAGCCCGCGTTCGACGAACGCCCGGCCGTAGATCACGGCGATCCCGGCCGTGAAACCGAGGAGCCTCGACACCCAGCCGGGATCGTCCACCATCGCCATCAGGACCTGTTCGGCGCCGGCGAGCTCGCAGGCGATCGAGAACGGCGCGCTGAGCGCGCCGCGGATGATCATCTCGCGGCCGAGGCGTTCCTGGATCCTCCGTCCGGCTTCGAGGCAGACCGGCATCCGGCCGTCCTTTTCGGGGTCGGGGAGGCGCAGGCGGGAAAGGTCATCGCCGACCTTGACCGTCCGCTCCGCGATCGAAGGGACGTCGTTGGATTCATAGAACCTGACCTCGCAGCCGACCGCTTCGGCCTCGACATTATAAACGTCGCAGCCGACGACGAGCATGTCCGGCCGGTAAAGTTCGGCCTCCCGGAGGAGCGCCCGTTCGAAAAGCCCCGCGTCACGGCTCAGGTCCGAGGGGGTCGCCTCGATCAGGGCGGCCTTGTGCTCATAGACCGCCGGGCAGAACGGGACGCGATCGGCCGGACGTCCGGCGAGGAGGCTCTCGATCCGCTGCCGCGAGGTCATGGCCCCGACATTATAAACGCGAGCTGAGGGCCGCGTCTACACTTTCCACTTTTCTCGTTCACCCCCATGAACGACCTGCTTTTTTTGGAAAAAGTGGAGAGTGGTGACGCGCCCCTAACTTACGGGCCGACCTCAAGTTGACCAAGCCTCCTCCGCTGTGATAAAAACACGGGGAGAAATCGCGAGGTGAGCATGAGCGGCAACATCCCGACCCTTTTCGTGACCGGAACGACCCTCCCCGAAGCCTGGGAAAAGGCGGT
>JAPKZI010000098.1 GCA_026393865.1 Candidatus Aminicenantota bacterium | reverse complement strand
CCAGGAGATCACGCTGAGCGATTACAGAACCGTCGACGGAACATTATTCCCTTATCTCCAGGTGAGGCGGGAGCTCTGCCGGGAGATGACTCTGACGTTCAAGAGCGTCGAATATAACGTGGATATCCCGGAGGGCGCATTGGCCCTGCCCGAAGCGATCCGGAAAATCAGCAAGACCGGGAAATAGAGAAAGCAGCCCGCCATGAGCGTTTCCTCCTTCGGCCCCGTCCGTTCCCTGGTCATCCTCTTTTCTCTCGTCCCGGCCGCGGCCGGCCCCGCTCAAGAGCGGCCGGCCGTGTGGCGGATCGAATTCACGGATTTGAAGATCGATCTCGACCCGGGCCATGGACAGCTGAGGGGAGACGCCCGGCTTCGACTGACGAGCCTCGGCTCCGGCGTCGAAGAGATTTCGCTCGAGCTCAACCATGAGCTCGCTGTGCTCTCCGTCATCGACGAGACGGACCGCCCCTTGGATTTTGACCGAGATGGCGGGAACCTGACCGTCCGCGGCGGCCAAGGCTTTTCCGGAGCGGATGGCGCCGTCGTCCGCGTCCGTTATCAAGGTTCCTTCTCGGACCGGGTTCCAGAGCTCAATTTTTTCAACGCCTGGATCGGCTCCGATATCTCCTATGCTTTGTACCCAGGCCGGTGGTATCCGGAAGTTCCTGGGCCGGCCCGCCGATCGAAAGGAAAGATCTCGTATTATGTCCCCAGGAATTGGACCGTGGCCAGCGTCGGAAAATTGACGGCTGAGGAGATTCTCCCGTCGGGAAAGCAATATGATTTCGACATCGCCTCTCCCGTCGAGTATTCTTTCGCCGCCGGTCCGTTCCGTTCTCTCCGAAGGAACATCGAGGGCTTGGATGTCGGGGTCTTTCTCCTTGGGGGAGGTCCGGAAAAAGCCGAATATTATCTGGAGAACTGCGGCAAGATCGTCCGTTTTTTGAAAGACCTCTACGGCTTTTTTCCCTACGACGGATATTCGGTGATCGAATTCCCGCAGGAACTGTTGGGGAACGCCGGAGGCGGAAGCTATGAAGGCATCACGTTCTATATTCCGGGGGCGATGCCGGACCGGTTCTTCTACCTCCCCGTCTTCGGCCACGAGATCGGCCATCTCTGGTGGGGCAATTTCGTCCGGGGAGCCGAGGGCCCCGTCATCAACGAAGGGCTGGCCCAATTGTCGATGGCCCTGTACCTCGAACAGGCCTTGGGAGAAACGACCTTCCGAACCATCCTGAAAAACGGCGCTCAGGAATTGCTTTTGTCCCATTCCGCCCGATCTTATTTTTATTCTCTGCAATCATCCGCGACCTTCGGCCGGGAGCTTCTCGGCCTTCTTCTCTCCGGCGAAGATCTGGAACTCGGGATTCCGTCCCCGTCGAAAAGGAACATCCTCCACATGCTGGCCAACAGCAAAGGCTGTATCGTTTTCGTGATGCTTCGCGACCTCATCGGCGAGGCGGCCTTCCGGGCGGGATTGCGCGGCGCCCTGGCCCGCTTCGCTTGGAAAACGATGGCCTTGGCTGACCTTCGCGCGGAGTTCGAAAAAGCCTCCGGCCGGGATTTGAAATGGTTTTTTGACCAATGGTTCTTCCGTAAGGGCGCTCCGGAATTCGACCTGTCCTATGACGTCGAGGCCCAGGGAGAGGCTTGGGTGGTGAAAGGCCGAATCCGCCAGATTCGCGACATCTACCGGGTCGCCGCGGAGATGGTTTTCGTCACGGACGGCGTCCGCGAAACCAAGGTCGTCGAGATCAAAACGGAAGTAACGAACTTTTCCTTCGTTCTTCCCTTCAAGCCCGAGGCCATTCTCTTCGACCCCGATTACAGGATTCTCCGTTGGATTGACGAGTTCAGAATATAAGAAATTTACAAAGTCTTAATTCCTCTTTCGATCCCTCATCCAGGTTATAACGCTATCATTTTGACATAGAAATTAAGCTTTTCCTGGAAAAAATCAATAAAGGCACTTGACAAAGAAGAATTTGAGATTTAAAATATATCTAGATATATCATATTATATCGTTCTATAACGTAAAGGAGACCATATGCAGTATGGACCCAGACATGGATTTTGGCCGAGAGGCGAAAGGATCTTCCATAAAGGCGACTTTAAATATCTGATCCTCGACCTCCTCAAGGAGAAGCCCCGGCACGGTTACGAGATCATCCGCGACTTGGAAGAGAGCTTCAACGGATTCTACTCGCCCAGCCCCGGCGCGATCTATCCGACCCTCCAGTGGCTCGAAGAAGCGGGGTACGTCACCTCGATCCAGCAGGAGAGCAAGAAGATCTATACGATCACGGAAACGGGCAGAGCTTATCTGGCCGGGAAAGAAAAAGAGACCGCGGAGATCAAAAACCAGATGAAGAACTGGTGGGGCAGCTGGAGCTCGGAATTCCGCCACGAGATGCGCGACGTCATGCGGACGCTGGGAGAGCTCGGCCACATGATCGGACAGCAGGCCCGCAAAGCCGGCGCGGAAAAAATCCCCCAGGTCAAAGAGGTTCTCTCGAACGCGTTTAAGGATATTGATAAGATCTTCAAGTCCGAGAAGTGAGATCCATCCGATCCTTCATTTGACTTCATTTTCGTCTCTAGACTAAGCTAGGGGACGTTCGGTTACGGAGATCGGAAATGAAGCGCCGTCGTTTCCTTGGATTCGGCCGGACCGCGGCCGCGGTCCTAGCCATTGTCTTCCTCGCGTGCTGCGTGACTCCGCGGATCGTTCCTGTCCAAAAAGAGGGGAACGTCCGCTTCGGGATCGTGACCGACTCCCACTACGCCGACGTCGAACCGCTGGGGGCGCGTCTCTACCGGGAGTCCTTGGCCCAGATGCGGGAATGCGTCGAGGCCATGAACCGCGAGAGGGTCGACTTTCTCATCGAGCTGGGCGATTTCAAGGACCAGGACGACCCGCCCCTCGAAGCCAAGACGCTGTCCTACCTGCGCCGGATCGAGGCCGTCTTCGCCGCCTTCAAGGGGCCGCGCTATCACGTCCTCGGCAACCACGACCAGGACAGCCTGTCCAAGGAACAGTTCCTGGGCGCCGTGGTGAACGCCGGGGTTCCGAAGGAATGGAGCTTCTATCGCTTCGACGTTCGCGGGATCCGTTTCCTCGTGCTCGACGCCAATTTCGACGGCCCAGGCGAACCTTACGACCACGGCCGGTTCGCCTGGGAAGACTGCAACGTCCCGGTCCACGAACTCACTTGGCTTCGCAGCGAGCTGGTCGCCTCCCCCTCGCCGGTCATCGTCTTCATCCACCAGCAGCTCGACGGCACGGGGGCTTACTACGTTAAAAACGCGGTTCAGGTCCGCTCCCTGTTCGAGCAGTCGGGCAAAGTGCTGGCGGTTTTTCAGGGACACCGGCACGAAGGCGCGGTCAGCCGCCTGGCCGGCGTTCATTATTACACCCTGAAAGGGATGATCGAGGGCCGCGGCCCCGAACACAACAGCTACGCGATCGTCGAGGTCG
>JAPKZI010000074.1 GCA_026393865.1 Candidatus Aminicenantota bacterium | reverse complement strand
CCGGGATTTTCAAGATACGTCTGACATATCGTCCTCAGGGTATCGCCCTGGACGATACGAACTTCGATAACCTGTTCCTGAGAGGCTCCCCCCAGAGACGGAACCACCAACATGGCCGCGAGGGCCAAGACCCAGACGTGATTCAAAATCAGCCTCCAGCCCCTAATGTCATCGATGTATATAAGATACGCGTTCCGGGATGCGCCGTCAAGAGGCCGGCCGTATTTATAATCCCCCCACGCCCCCCTTTGGAAAAGGGGGGTATGGGGGGATTTCCAAGCACCTCAGGAGGACTCGTCTCGACGACTCGATCTAAGGGAGTTTCCTCCGCTCAAGTCCCGGGTTACGCCCGGCCGCGCAGATAGGCGATCATCTTCGGCACGACGAGGGGAACGACGTCCGGCAGCATATGGGGCATCAGGTTGTCCATGACCTTGGGCATCATGGCCGGCATCTGCTCCTTCATGTAGTCCGGCATGGGGATCATCGCCCCGACGCGCTCGAGCATGGCCGGCATGACCTTGGGCATCATCCCGGGCAGGAGTTTGGGGAAGAGAATCGGGAATATCGGCTTCATCAGGGCGAACATGAACCCGCCGATGGGACCGAGCTTGCCCATGAACTTCATCATTCCGCCCATCCCGAGCGGCATGGCCTTGAGCATCTCCGGCCACATCGTGCCCATCAGATTGGCGAATCCCTGGGGGGTCATGAGAGCGATCATGCCCTCGAAGACCTTCCACTGCCTCGAAACCTCGTCGCTCGGGTCGGCGAACGTTTTGCCCAGCCCTTGACAGGCGAAGGCGGCCAGGTCGCGGATCTCGACGGGGGAATGCTTCTTCTCCTTTGTCACGCGAAGCTGGAATTCGCAGCAGGGGCAAAGGGCGAGGATGGTCTCGGCCTTGACCGCCGTGGCCTCCCCGATCCGCATCTCGCCGATGTCGTGGGCGATGAGCGGATCCTTGATCAGGGTCAGCACGCTGCCGCAGCAGTGGGCCTCTTCATGATGGTGAGTCATCTCGACGAACTCGACGCCGGGGATGGCTTTAATGACGTCGCGCGGCGGCTCGTAAACGCCCGAGACGCGGCCGATATGGCAGGAGTCGTGCCAGGCGACGCGCTTGTTCACCGGATGGGTGAACTTGAACTCACCCGTCTTGATCTTCGCCGAGACGAGCTCGCTGTAATGCTTGGCCGTGATGCCGAATTCAAGGCCGAGCTTTTTGGCCCACTCGGGATAGACGTGCCGCCACATCATGTCGCAGGCCGGGCAGGAGGAGACGACCGTGTCGGCGCCGGCGGCCTTGACCGAGGCGATGTTTTTTTTCATGTTCTCGGCGAAGACGTCCCATTTGCCGGCGACCAGCATGGGCGTCCCGCAGCAGTTCTCGACGTTGCCGAGAGTGGTGAAATCGACCCCCGCCGCGTCCATGAGCGTCACGGCCGCCTGGCCGATGTCGTTCTCGACGTAGGAGACGGTGCAGCCGCCGAAATAGACTGTCTTGGCCTTGGTCCCGGGGCCGTGCTTAGCCTTCATCTCCTCGGGGAGCCATTTCGAGCGGTCCTTCCGGTAGCCGGCCCAGATGTTGCCCTCGGCCACGGTCGCCGCGGCCATCATCTCGAACGGAGGGAAGGTCATCCTCTTGTCCTCGTGGATGAGCTTGCCCCGGAGCTTCATCCAGCTCGGCTCGATCGGAAGCGAGGCCGAGCAGCGGAGATTGCACAGTTCGCAGGTTGTGCAGACGAGGAACGTGTCGACCATCTTCTGGTCCCAGTCCACCCGTCCTTCCAGATATTCGCGCAGCCAGTACCACTTGCCGCGCGGCGACTGGCTCTCCCAGCCCCGGCCGTAGAACTGGTCGCACTCATCGACGCAGTAGCCGCACTGCGAACAGGCATAGGCGTACCAAGCCACGTCGGCGGGGATGCCGCGGACGGGTTTCTCCAGCCGCTCGCCGACCTGGGTCATGACGTTGTTGCCGAACGGCCGGACCATGGGTTCGAAGATCTTGGCGATCCCCAGCGCCCGGCTGACGAGCCCGCGGCCGACGACCTTGCCGGGGTTAAGGACGCCTTTCTTGTCGACGGTTTTCTTGAACGTCTTGATCCTCGCTACTCTCTCCGCGCCCAGGATCTTGGCCGCTTTGCCCGTGAAATAGAGTCCCGTGGAATAGGGGCGGCCGCCGTATTTTTCGGCGATCTTCATGATGGTCAGGACCAGACCGAAGACGAAATTGTAGGAGAACTTCCTCTGGTCGCTGGGGATGAAGCCGAGGATGATGGCTTCGGGCTTCCCGTCCTTTCCTTTCTTGACGATGACGCCCTCCTTGACGACGGGCAGGTTGATCTTATGCTCGATCTCGTCCATGACCGCTCCGAGCTTATCCAGAGGGACCACGATCTCGGCAGGGACGAGAGATGGTCCAAGGCGCTTCACGACCATCAAATTGAAACGGCCTTGCCACTCATGCTCGGCGATCTCCCGAGGATGTCGGCAAGATAGGGGACGATCTTGGCCTCGTCCGCCTTGCGGTAGGCCAGAAGAGTGATATAGGCCGCGGGCAGGATCACTTTATGTTCGGCCGGATGGCCCAAGTGCATCCTCACCGGGGCCCGGTTCTTCATCTCGGCCATGCGCGGGTTGATGAAGACGACGGACCAGATGGGCATCTCGCGGGCGACGAATTCTTGGAACACATGCGTCAGCTTGCGGGCGTCGGGACAGGCGATGGCGGTCAGGCCAAGGTCCTCGATTTTTTGAACCCTCAGCTTCACCTGGCTGATGATGCCGGTGATGCCCTCCGCGTCGGAAACGAGCTCCAGGTCTTTGCCGGAAACCTCCTTCGCCTCGCCGCTGGGAAGGACGATGCGGGCGCTGATGACATTGTCCGAAAACCAACCGTACTGATACGATCCGATGCCGGTGCCGCCCTGGGCCAGCCAGCCGCCGACCGACGAGGAAGGATAGCTCGTCGGGTAGAGCCGGACGGACAAGCCTCGCGGGTTGATCTTCTTATCGAGCTGTTCCCAGGTGATGCCGGGCTGGACGGTGACGGTCTGGGCGGCCCCATCGACCTCAAGAACCTCTTTCATTCTGTAGAAATCGATGACGATCCCCTTCCGCGTGGGAATGATTCCTCCATAGCCGGAGGAGCCTTTGCCCCTGGGGACCAAGGGGATCTTCTTCGAGGAGGCCCAGGCGACGAGCTCTTGGAGTTCCTCTTCATTTTCGGGTTGAACGACCGCGTGGGGGACCGTTTGGCCGACCAGGGGTTTGATCAGCTTGGGCATGGCCGCGATGTCGTGGCCGTAAAGGATGCGCTCCGTCGGGTCGAAGTTTGCCCGGGGGCCGAACTTTTCCCTGAGCCATTGTTGGTCCTTTTTTGTTAATGTCGCCATCAAGCTCTCCTCTTCCGATTATTTTATGATTGTATGACCTTTCGGTCCGGGAAGGAAGGCCGGAGCCCTAATCTTCCACTGAATATATACATTTTATCGGATAACTAAAATATTGGCAAGCGAATTCGGGGCTAAACCGGCTTGAAGACTTCGCTCTCGAGCGTCGCCGTGCGGATCCGGTCCTCGACCGGGTTCACCCCGATGCCCGGCCCAGCTTGACTCCATCTCCGGATTTTTAGTATATATCATTTTCATTTATATTTAAGGAGGCTGCTATTATGAAAAAAATTAAAGTCATCGTCTACGGCTGCGGCGTCATGGGCCGCAAAATGGCCGAAGCCCTTCTGGAGAAGAAAAGCTTCGAGCTTGTCGGAGCTCTGGATATCAACCCTCAGCTTGTGGGAAAGGACTTAGGAGAATTCCTGGCCTCGAAGAAAAAACTGGGAATCATCATCCGCAATGATCCCAAAGCCCTCTTTTCCCGGGTCAAGGCCCAGGCCGTGATTCACACGACGACATCCGGCTTGAAAAGCGTCTATCCCCAGATCAGTCAGTGCCTCAAGGCGGGGCTGAATGTCATCTCTACCTGCGAAGAGCTTTCCTATCCCTGGAAACGCTATCCGAAATTTTCCCGCGACCTCGACCAATTGGCTCAAAAATGCGGAGCGACGGTCGTAGGCACTGGAATCAACCCCGGCTATCTAATGGATACGCTGCCGCTCGTTCTCACGGCTCCCTGCTTGAAGGTGGATACCGTTAAAGTGACCCGGATGATGAATTCAGCCCGGAGGCGGATTCCGTTCCAGGCCAAAGTCGGCACGGGATTGACGGCCAAGGAATTCAGGGAAAAAATCGACAATAAGATCATCACGGGCCACGTCGGCCTTCTGGAATCCATCAACATGATCGCCGCCGGGCTGGGCTGGACACTCGATGAAGCCGTTGAGATCCCGCCGAAACCGGTCATCGCCAAAAAGCCCGTTAAGACCGCGCTGGGCGTCGTCACGCCCGGAAAAGTCATCGGACTGGTCAGCCTTGCTTATGCCAAGAAAAACGGAAAAAAAGTCATCACCCTGGAGTTCTGCGCCAATGCCGGGGTCATAAAAGAGTATGATGAAATCATCATCGAAGGGCATCCCCGAATTCACGAGAAGATCCACGGCGGCGTCCACGGAGATGTCGGCACCGTGGCCGTGACGCTCAACACGATTCCGCGGGCCGTCGAAGCTCCGGCCGGCCTTAAAGTTATGAAAGACTTGCCTCCGGCGATCGCGACACCCTAAAAAGCTTTCGAAAAAGAGGATCTCCGTCGCAAAAAGAATTGAAATTTATTTTTGAGGGCGGAGAGTAATCCCTTTTTTCAAGGCGATATTTTCATAGACGGCGATGATCCGGCGGGCCATCGCCTCGGCTGAAAATTTCTCGTGGACGACCTCGTAGCCCCGCTTTCCGAAGCGGGCCGCCAGCGACCGGTCCTGGTAAAGCCGGATGATGGCGTCGGCCAACCGGACCGGATCCCGCGGAGGGACGAGGAAACCCGTTTCATTCTTGACGACGACCTCCGGGATCCCGCCGACCTCGGTCGCGACCACCGGGAGCCGGCTGGCCATGGCGTCCATGAGCGAGCTGCCGAGTCCCTCCAGCTTAGAGGAGAGGACGAACAGATCGAGCGAAGCGAGGATGCGCGGAACGTCCTCCCGAAAGCCGAGGAAGAAGACCAGGTCGTCCACCTGCAGCTCGCGGGCCTGCTGATCGAGCTCGAGATCAAGCGAGCCCGTTCCGACGATCACGATCTTGATCTTGGGCGCGCGCAGCTTGATGAGGCGGGCCGCTTCGAGCAAGTACTGATGTCCTTTGTGGTCCTCGAGCGCGGCGACGATGCCGACCAGGTAATCCTCGGGCGAGAAGCGGAATTCTTCGCGGAGAAAGTCCCGCCCCTTGACCGCGTCGAACGGGGAGAAATCGATGCCGGACGGAATGACCTCGATCGCCGCGGGGGCGATCCCGCCCTTGATCAGGACGGCCTTCACGCCCTCCGAAATGGCGATGATGAGGTCGACGTTCTTCGCGTATTTGCTCCGGGAGAAAGGATTTCGTTTGAGCGGGAAATCCACCCGCCGGGAGATGATCCGGATGGGCACGCGGGCCCGCCGCGCCGCCCGGCCGCCGACCGCGACCGCGTGGGCGTCGTGAAAATGGGCAAGGACGCAGCCTTCGCGTTTCATCGCCCCCGCTAAACGGAGAGAGGCCAGAACGTCCATCTCGCTTTTCATCCGGAGCGGCAGGACGGGGAGCCCTTCCTCCCCGGCCTTCTGATGGAGCGGGCTGTCCGGCTGGACGACGAAGGTGAAGCGGAAGCCGTTCCTCTTGAGTTCCCGGGCGAGGAACAGGGCCTGCCGCTGGCCCCCCCTCCATTCCGTGCCGGCGTCAATCTGAAAAAGGCTCAAGGCGCTCTCCTTTTTTCCAGATCTCCCGGAGCTTTGCGTAGCGGACGAAGATGGCGTAGCCGTTGAGGACGGAGATGACGAGCCCGGCGAATCCGTCGAGGAAGCCGAGCTTCAGAAGATACGATTTGACGAACCGGGCCGAGGGAAGGACGAGGAGATGATACCAACGGCATTTTTTCTTCGCGGCGTACAACTTCTGCGCGCCGAGGCTCGAAAACCGGTCGATCCGGACCAGGTGCTCGCTGATGTTGCGGTAGGTGTAATGGTGGATGGATCCGGACAGCGTTCTCGCCTCGCCGGTGATGACGAGCTTCTCGTGAACGTACTCTCCTTCCCAATGGGCGCGGTCCTTGCGGAAGAGCCGGACCCGGCGGTCGGGATACCAGCCCGAGTGCCTGATCCAGCGGCCGAGGTAAAAGACCTGCCGGGGCATGGAAAAACCGGCGGCGTCAGGCTCCTCGTTCAATAGGGCCAGCATCTCCTCCCGGAGCTTGGGAGACAGCCGCTCGTCGGCGTCGAGCGAGAGGATCCAGGGATGCGAGGCGTGCGCGTCGCCGAAATTCTTCTCGTCGGCGAAGTTCGTCCATTTCCGCTCGTAGACGCGGTCGGTGAATTTGCGGGCGAGCTTGACGGTCCGGTCGGTGCTGTGGCCGTCGACGACGACGATCTCGGCGGCGATGCCGGCGACGCTCTCAAGGGCCGCCTCGATGTTGTCCTCTTCGTTGAAGGTGATGACGACCGCCGATATTTTCACCCTTGAATCTTAACACACGGGGAAAAATATTGGCAAGCCGCGCAAAAAGGGGGACGACGCATCCTGTCCCCATTTTCCCGACCGGAGACGAATAAAGGGGACAGAATGCGTCGTCCCCCCTTTTTACACCCCAATCCGTTTATTTGATATTCCGCTTCTCGAGGCTCAGGCCCATGGCCTTCTCGAGCCGCTCGACGGACAGAATATGATCGAGCTTCGCCCGGAGCTCCATGGAGCGGGCGTTGGCCAGCTTGTCCTGGAACTCGAGGACGAAATAATTGGTCGAGAGGCCGACCTTCAGTTTCTTTTCTTCGGCGTCCAGGCTCTTCTCGGCCAGCTCGCGCGCCACGCGATAGGCGTTGACCCGCTTGGCGTTCGTCTCCATCGCCCGCACGGCGTCGCTGACGTCGAGGGCCACCTGCTGCTCCAGGTTCTTCAGCCGGATCTGGCCCTGGCCGAGGTCCATCTTGGCGTAGGTCAGGTCGGCCTTGGTCGTGAATGTGCTCAGGGGGATCGACAGGGTCAGGCCGATGTTCCAGTTCTGATAGAGGAGCTTGAGGGCGTCCTTGAGCGAATCGGAGGCGCTGCCCGGGATCTTGCCGATGACCGTGCCCCCGAAGACATTGTCGCCGGCATAGATGAGCTGGTCGCCCGAGATGCCGGGGCTCCAGTAGGACAGCTGAAGGTCCAGGCCGGGAAGGGTCTGGTTCTTGGCCACGGTCAGGTTCAGCTCCTTCGCGTCGAGGGATTTCTGGAGGATCTTGAGATCGGGGCGGCGCTCCATGGCCTCTTTGAGGGCCTGGTCGAATCCGATCTTCGTCTCCTGATAATCGGGCTTGTCAACGGGGACCAGCGTCTTCGAGCGGGCGTCCCCCTCGGCGGACAGGTTGATCATCGTCTTGAGGAGTTCCTCGCTCCGGGCGATCAGACCTTCGGCCTGGATGAGGTCGGCCTCTCGTTGGGCGACGACGGATTCGGCAGTCAGGATCTCGATCGGCGCGAGCTGGCCGAACTCGACCTCCTTTCTGTTCTTGTCGAGGAGATCGCGGCCGAGCTTGAGGGACTTTTTCTTGACATCGGCGTTTTCGATGGCATAGACGTAGTTCCAATAGGCTTCTTGGACGAGATAAATGGTGTCGATCATCGTGCCGCGGAGCTGAAGCTCGGAGATATCGAGGCTGTTCTCGGCCAGAAGGATCTGGCGCCGGGCGATCTTCGGCCCGAAGTTTTTGAGCAGGGGCTGGGTGAAATCGACCCGGAGCGTGCTGCCGTAGCGCGGGTTGATGAGCTGGAAGGGCTGGTTGGTCTCCGACTTGTAATTTTGGAGGGAGAGAGAGAAATTGCCGCCGGTCGGCACGGCTTCGACGATCGAAAGGCCATAGTCGAGCATCTTGTTGACGCTCGTGCCCGCGCCCTGAATGAACCAGTAGGACGGGGACTCCTGGCGATTGCGGCCGTAGCTGAGCTCGAAGCGGGGCTGGAACACCTCGCGGGCCTTGGTCACGGAGATGTCCGCCAGCTGGGGATTGAGCATCTCGACGGCTACGTTGAGGTTGTTTTTAAGAGCTTTGCCGATGGCCTCCTCGAGTCCGAGGTTCAGGACCTGCTTGTCCTGGGCGGCGGCCGGCGTCCAAAGCAGGGCGGCTAGAGCAATAAACGCTATGAAACATGCTTTTTTTTTCATGTCGATCCTCCCGGAGATAAATCGTTCAAGTGAATCCAGCAGTTTATCAGATAATCCGCCTGA
The DNA here is from genome assembly GCA_026393865.1 of Candidatus Aminicenantota bacterium. GTDB lineage: Bacteria > Acidobacteriota > Aminicenantia > Aminicenantales > UBA4085 > JAPKZI01. The sequence goes on along the minus strand of JAPKZI010000074.1, from coordinate 9,878 downwards.
AAAAAACCGGAAAATGACCATCCTTCCTTATAATACGGAAAAAGAAAGGCAAAGTTTCGTCCCTTGACATAACTCGGGAAGTGGACTAAAAGTCTGAGCGATGTCCCAAGCGTCGCGGACCCTCCGCACGGCGCTGATTTTCGTCTTCGCCGTCGGCGCCGCGTTGTTTCTTCAATTCCGCGGCCAGGTCCCGACGTTCACGATCCTGGGCCGCGGCTTCCGCCCGGAGCTGGGATCCTGGATCCTGTCCGCCGCCCCCCTCTTCATCCTCATCCTGGGTCTTTGGGCCGCCTTCTCCTACGTCGTCGGGAAGACCTGCCGCCTCTCTTATCAGGACGCGCTCGGCCTGGACTTCCCGACCTATTTCCCGCTCCTCTTTTTCGCCCTGGCCCCGCTCTCCCTCGTCCACTACCTGACCAACGAAGACATCCAAAAACGGATGACACTGCTCATGCTGGCCGTGATCTTCGCCGTTCTCTACCTCAAGGCCGTCCAGGCCGCCCGGATCATCCGCGAGAGGCCGGCACCCTGGCTGCTCCGGCTGCGCCGGTTCGATTCGCTCCCTCCGCGCCGCCAGGTCCTTGTTCTTTTCGTCGCCGCCGTCCTGATCTATAACGGCGGATCGCTGCTGATGATGTCCAAGGGCGTCTCCTTCGGAGGCGATGAACCCCATTATCTTTTGATCGCCCACAGCCTTCTCAAGGACGGCGATTTCGACCTGGCCAACAACTACTCCCAGCGGGATTACGGGCGATTCCTTCCTCCCAACGCGGTCATCGAGGCCCACGTGCTGACGGGGACGAAGCCAGGAGGCCAATATTCCTTCCACTCGCCCGGCGTGTCGATCCTCCTCCTCCCCTTCTACGCCCTGGGGACTTTGTTCGGAAAAAGCGCCATGATCTTCCTCCTCCGCTTCGGCATGAGCCTCTTCGGCGCGCTCTTCGGCGTCCAGATGTTCCTTTTCGCTCGCCAGGAATGGCAGCGAGGCCGCCTCGCCCTGGGCCTCTGGGCCCTGTTCAGTTTCACCTCGCCCGTTTTTTTCTATTCGATCCATGTCTATCCCGAGATCATCGTCGCCCTGTTCGCCTTCACCGTCTTCCGTCTGGTCCGCTTCTCACCGAAATTCTCTCGGCCTAGGCTTCTGCTCTGCGGGCTTCTCCTGTCCTCATTCATCTGGTTTCATGCCTTGAAATACTTCTTCATCCTCGGGCCGCTTTTTTTGTACGCCGTTTGGGTTCTCATTAAAAAACATCGAGCCCGTTCGGTCCTGGCCTTCTTTCTTGGTCCCATCGCCCTGATCTTCATCCTCTATTTCTATTTCCAGGTTTCCATCTACGGATCGCTGAATCCCACCGCCGTGTCCTGGCAGGGAGCCATGGACCAGCAGCAGACCGTCAGCTTCCTGAAGACGCTGACGCGCATCCCGGTCCGGTTCCAGGTGGACACCCTGCTGGGGTATTTTCTCGACCAGCGGGACGGCCTGCTCTTTTACGCTCCGATCTACTTCTTCGCCTTCCTCGGGCTGGTCGAACTCATCCGGCGGAAGCGCCAGGATTTCTGGCTCTTCTTGTTCCTCACGGGGCCCTATGTCTTCGTTTCGGCCTTCCTCACCCAGCGGGCCGGATACGCGCCGCCGGCCCGGCCGCTCGTCGCCGTCATTTGGGGGATGGCGGTCCTTGTCGGCTATTTCCTGGCCTATAACGGCAAAAAGATATTCGCCTATCTCATGGATTTCGCCATCGGCCTCAGCTTTCTTTTTGTCTGGATTCTCTGCCAGAATCCTCTCGCTCTCTATCAGGAGACGACGACGGGAACGACCGAACGGGGAGGCGCTCTCTTTTACATCCTCAGCCATCTTCATTTCTATCTTCCGAACATCCTCCCTTCGTTCATCAAGATCGAGGAGTGGCGCTGGACGCCGAACTTCGTCTGGCCCGTCCTTCTCCTCGTTTTCGTCGCGGCGTATCTTCTCGTCCGAAAACACCGATTCTCTTTGAAATTCGGCCATCATCAGGTTCTCGTCGCCTCCGGGATCGCTCTCTTTTTCCTCTGGTTTGTTTTTTATCCGCGGACGGTCCTTCTCTCGCCCCGCAAGGTCGATCTTTCCTCCGGCGAAAAGCTGACCTTCTATTCCTTGTCCCGGGTGGCCAAAGTGAAAGAGGGCGGCGGATTCGCCCTGCTCGAAGACAACCGGGATTACCATTTTTATTTCGCCACCGGAAGGCCGATCGACAAGCTCAAGGTCGAATTCGGCTCGATGCAGGGCGATTATGACTTGAAGCTGAGATTCTTCGACGCGCCGGCGTTCGAGGAGTCGACCCGGAGGGAGATCAAAGTGAAGGTCTTGGACTCACCGCCCGCCTACCGCTGGAAAAGGGCGAGCCTCTACCAGATCGTCGTTCACCTGGAGAAGAGATCGGACGTCCGGACCGGCGTCAATCCTTATACCCTGGGGATCCAGCCCCTCCGCTGAACATCTCAAACCGCGCCAATCCTTTTTTGTGGAGCTTGAACTTGACCAGAGTCTTGAGGATCGATAAGCCGTAGACGAGGCTCCGGCCGAGCCCGATTTGAGAGGCCTCGGGAAAATAGCGGGTCGCGATCGGAATTTCCCGGATGACCATCTTATGCAGTACACCCTGGGCGATAATCTCCGAGTCGAAGACGAAATCGTCGGAATTGGCCTGGAAGTTCACGCTCTCAAGGTAGCGCCGCGAATAAGCCCGGAGCCCGGAGTGGTATTCCGTCAGATACATGTAAAAAGCCGCGTTCTCGAGCGCGGTCAGGAAGATGTTGGCCAGGTATTTCCACTTGGGCATGCCGCCCTCGAGCGGCCGGCCGCCCAGCATCCGTGATCCGAACACGGCGTCGCAGTCCCCGTCGAGCAGCGGCTGGACCAGATGGGGAATAACCGTCGGGTCATACTGATGGTCGGGGTGGACCATAATCAGGATGTCCCCGCCGAGCTTCAGGGCCTCGGCGTAACACGTCTTCTGGTTCCCGCCGTAGCCGGTGTTTCTGTCGTGGACGAAGACGCGCAGGCCCAGCCGGCGGGCCAGAGCGACCGTGCCGTCCCGGCTGCGGTCGTCGACGAGGACGATTTCATCCACCCAATCGCGGGGGATGTCGGCCAGGGTCCGCTCGAGCGTCTTCTCGGCGTTGAACGCCGGCATGACGACGATCACCTTTTTCGCCCGCTTCGGCGCCCGGTCCATGGGGCATATATAACATATTTTTTTCATGGTTGACAGCTAAGGTGAACTTGAATATACCTCATTTCATGACGGGCCGACGGAACCTGACGACGGCGATCGTGTTCGGGCTCGCCTCCGCCGGGCTCTCGGCCTATGTCAGCATCCTCCTCCAATCGCGGACCTGCACGATCCTCAGCCATGGGTTCCGCATGTTCGGAAACCATCTCGTGATGTTCCTGGCCTTCTGGATCGCGTTTTACGCCTTCTTGAGATTGACCGCGAGAATGATCGCCGGGATCGAAGCGAAAGCCCTGGGGGCCGATCCCGAGGACCGGCTTTGGCAGAATATGCTCGCGGCGGTCCCTTTCCTATTTTTCCTTCTCACGCCCCTCCTCTTCGCGAACTACATGACCAGGAACGACCTGCGGGTCCGGCTCGTCCTCTTCGGTGTGTTCATCGGGCTGGCCGTCCTCTCCCTCAAGCTGTTCGAACTCGTTCCGCTCTTTAAAAAGCGGCCGCCGGTCATCGACAAATGGGGACGCAAGATCCAAGCCCTCTCCCTGCGGAAAAAGCTCGTCCTCCTTTTCGTCGCGGCCTTCGCCGTCTACAACCTGGGCACGTTCGCCCTCGTCTCGCAGGGCGTCACTTTTTCCGGGGACGAGCCCTATTACCTGCTCACGACCCACAGCCTTCTCACCGACAAGGACATCAATCTGGCGAACAATTACGCCGAGCAGGATTACTTTCATTTTTACTCCAAGGAGAACAGCCCGCGGAGGAAATTGGACATCTACGGCCGGTACGGAAAGAAGGGACAGGACTATATCTATCCGATCAGCCTCCCGGGGATCTCGGTGCTCATGCTGCCCTGGTACGGGCTCAGCCAGCTCCTCAAAGGGCCCTGGCTGACGTTCGTTCTGAAAGGGAGTCTTTCGATCTGGGCGGTCCTCCTCGGCCTGCAGCTGTTTCTCCTGGCGCGGGACTTGTGGCGCCGGGAAAATTTGGCCTTCGCGATCTGGCTGTTCTATTCGTTCAGCGCGCCCGTCCTTTTTTACGCCGTCCATCTCTATCCGGAGATCCCCATCGCCCTTTTTTCGATCATCCTCTACCGCAAGGTGACGTCCGCTAAACCTCCCTCGAACGCCCTTCTGCTCTTCCTGGGATTCCTGCTCGGCACGTTCCTCTGGTTCGGACTGAAATACAACCTCATCTTCTGGCCGCTCCTCCTCGTCTCCGTATTTTTCCTGTGGAAGCGCCACAAGCTCCGGGCCAGGATCCTCCTTTTTCTCCTTTTCCCGCTCCTCGGCACCGTCCTTTTTTATTATTTCGTTTTCAGCCTGTACGGGACCATCTCGCCGTTCGCCGTTTACGAGGGCATCACCTCGCCGGAACAAAACCAAGCCCTCAAGGAGACTTTACTCAGCATTCCGCTCCGGGCCCGGACGGACACCTTCTTCGATTATTTTCTGGACCAGCGCGACGGCCTCCTCCTCTATTCGCCGATTTATTTTTTCATGTTTCTCGGCCTCGTCGAAATATTCAGAAAATCAAAGCGCGACTTGCTCATCCTCCTTTTCATCTCGCTTCCCTTTCTCTTGAATTACGCCTTTTTCACCCACCGTCAGGGGTATTGTCCCCAGGCCCGCGTGTTGGCCCCGTTGTCCTGGATCGGGGCCCTGCTCATCGGTTATTTTCTGGCTTTCAACCGCCGCAAGATCTTGACGATGCTCTTCTGGGCGGCCGGGCTGGCGACCTTGACGATCACGGCCCTCTTATTGCTCCACCCGTCGTTCCTCTATCAGCCGACGACCCACGAATTCACCCAGCGCCCGGGAGATTTCTTCGTCTTTTTGAGCAATATGCGATTTTTCCTGCCGTCCTATCTTCCCTCGTTCATCAAGGTCGACAATCTCCGTTACCTCCCGAACTATGTCTGGATCGGACTTGTCGTTCTGTTCGTCATCGGCTACGCCCGGAGCGGCCGCGGGAAGCGGCGGAACGATGATCTAAAAGGAAAGATCCCACCCGACAATCACCGGCGCGCGAAATCGGGTTTCCGCCTGGGCTTGGTCACCGTCCTCTTGGGGCTCGCCTTCCGGCTCTGGGTCTATTATCCCGGGTGCGTCCTCTATCCGACCCAGACGTTCACTTATTCTACGCAGCGGCAATTGGGGCTTTATCTCTTCCCGCTCGGGAAGGACGTGGTGGCCAAGAACGAGGGCGAACTATACCTCCATGACGACCGCGAGTATAAGGTCGTCTTCGGCTCCAAAGAAAAACTTGAACAGGTCAAACTCGTCTTCGGTTCTACGGAAGGCGAACACGATGTCCGGATCCGGCTCTTCGACCTGCCGGTCTTCGAGGGCCGGACGACGCGCGAAAAAAAGGATTTGATCCTGAAGGCGCCCGCGTATTTTCAGTATCGGACGCTCTACATCTACGAGATCGACTTCCGTATCAAGAAAAGGTCCGCCGAAAACCTGAAGATCGATCCCTATCTCCTGCAGATCCTCCCGCCGCGCTGACAGACGGGAATCGGGCCGGAGTTCGTCAAACCGGCATTCTTGGGTACGCGTCAAGGTCCAGGGAGAGCGCCGTTTTTTTCCGGCCTTTCTTGTCGTGCTCGATCCGGGCCAGGGCCAGGGCCCCGACCATGGCCGCGTTGTCCGTGCAAAGCTTGGGGGAGGGAATATAGGCCGCCAGGCCGAAGCGCCTCGCCTGTCGTTCGAAATCCATTCTCAGCCTTTTGTTCCGGGCCACGCCGCCGCAGAGGAGAACCGAGGCCGGATCGCACCGGGAAGAGGCCCGGAAGAGGTTGTCGAGCAGAGCCCGGACGACCGCGGCCTCGAAGGAGGCCAGAAAATCGGGCAGCCGCGGATGGGATTTATCGATCCGGTTCTCGCGGATGATCCGCAGGGCGGCCGTCTTCAGCCCGCTGAAACTGAAGTCCAGACTTCGGTCGCTCATCCGGGGCAGGGAGAATTCGAAGCGCCCGGGATCGCCCGGCTCGGCCAGCTTCTGGATCACGGGGCCGCCGGGATAACCGAGCTCGAGGAACTTGGCGATCTTGTCCAGGGCCTCTCCGGCGGCGTCGTCGCGCGTCCGGCCGAGGAGCTCGAAGCTGAGCGTCTTCTTCAGGAAGTAGAGCGAAGTATGGCCGCCGGACACGATCAGGGCCAGGACCGGAAAAGCGATGTCCCTATGCTCAAGAAACGCGGCTTCGATATGGGCCTGGACGTGGTCGATCCCGAGGAGCGGTTTCTTGTGGTAATAGGCCAGCCCCTTGGCGAAGGACAGGCCGACGAGCAGCGATCCGATGAGCCCCGGGCCCTGCGTCACGGCGAAATGATCGATGTCGTCCAAAGCGACGCCGGCGCCGGCCAGGCTGTCGTGGACGATGAAACCGATGGACTTGATATGCTGGCGCGAGGCGAGCTCAGGCACGACCCCCCCGTACGGGGCGTGAATCTCGTCCTGCGAGAGAACGATGTTGCTCAAAATCGAGCCGTCTCCGCGGAGGACGGCGGCCGCCGTCTCGTCGCAGGAGGTCTCGATGGCCAGGAGATGCATTTAACGCAAAGCCTTCAAGCTTTCCTCGTACGGAGGCCGGACGATCCCCTTCTCCGTGACGATGGCCGTGATGTAGGCCGCCGGAGTTACGTCGAAGGCGGGGTTGCGGACCCGCGCGCCCGGAGGCGTGATGAGCTTTCCGTTGATCTCCTTGACCTCGAGAGGCGAACGCTCCTCGATCGGGATCGCGTCGCCCGTCGCCAGGGAAAAATCGAACGTGCTCCGCGGCGCGGCCACGTAAAAGGGGATATTGTTTTCCTTGGCCAGGACCGCCACGGAGTAGGTCCCGATCTTGTTGGCCGTGTCGCCGTTACGGGCGATCCGGTCCGCGCCGACGACGGCCAGGGCGATCTCCCCTTTTTTCATCAGCCAGCCGGCCATGCCGTCGGTGATGACGAAATACGGGACGCCGAGCTTCTCCAGCTCCCAGGCCGTGAGCCGGGCGCCCTGAAGGAACGGCCGCGTCTCGTCGGCGAAAACCCGGATCTGTTTACCCTGTTCGAACGCGGCCCGGATGACGCCGACGGCCGTCCCGTAGGCGGCCGTGGCCAGGCCGCCAGCGTTGCAGTGGGTCAGGACCGCGTCGCCGTCCTTGATCAGGTCCGCCCCGAAACGGCCGATCCGGAGGTTGATCTCGGCGTCCTCCCGCTCGATGTCCAGCGCTTCCCGCGTCAGCCTGGCCTTGAGCTCGTCTAAGGGGAGCCGGCGATACCGTTCGAAGGCCGCCCTCATCCGCTCCAAGGCCCAAAAAAGGTTGCGGGCGGTCGGGCGCGTCCCGCGGAGCCGGGCCGACACGCGCTCAAATTCTTCCGGAGCGGCGGCCGCGTTCTGAGCCCGGGAAAAACCCAGGGCGACGCCGAACGCCGCAGCCACGCCGATGGCCGGAGCGCCGCGGATGATCATCTTTTCAATGGCCTCGGCGACGGCCTCGGCGGTCCGGCATTCGACGTAGATCTCTTCGCCGGGGAGCCGCCGCTGGTCGATCATCACCACGTGATCGCCGCGCCATTCGATCGTCGGAAGCATGAGAATAACCTCCCGCTTATATTATACAGGGGGCCACCCTGTCGCCGCGTCGACCAATGAAATCCAAAATAAATTCGTTTCTTAGAACTCGACGAGGCCGGCCAGTTTGAGGATCTCGAGATAGTTCATGATCCCCTTGACGGTGGATTTCCTCTGCGACTGGGCGTCGAGGAGAGCCTTGAGCTCGATGACGTTGTGCTTGCCGTTAATCAGCAGCTGGAGCTCGCTGGTCGTGAACAACTCGCCCGCGTAGGGAAACTTCGTCCGCTGGTCCTGAGGGACGGAGGTGAGGTGTTTCTGGTAGCCCTGGTGGCCCTCGGCCCTCAATTTCGCCGTCGTCCTAGGAACGACCTTCATCGCCTTCTTTTCCAGCTCCGACGGCTCAATCTTGACCGGCTTGGTCCCGAGCTTCCTGGCCATCGCCTCCATATGCGCCTGGAGTGTCGCCAGGTGGGCGGCGCCGACGGCCTCCACCGATTTCTTCATCTGGGCGACATAGGCGCCGATGCCGGTCTTGTCCGCCGCCAACTGCAGGGTGGAGTCCAGGGTGTCCTTCTCGTTCAACATCCCGCCTTCGACGTAACCGCGCGCTTCCTTGAACGCGTCGAGCAGGGTCTTGTCCGTAGCCTTGTTGAGGGCTTCGAGGCCCACGACGAGATAATGGCCGAGCCGGCGGGCGGCGTTGCTGGCGATCTCGCCGGCGATCTTGACGGCCATATTGTCATCGGCGGTGGCCACGGTATAAGCGCCGGCCGCGCCGATGGCCGCCGCCCGCTTCAGCTGGGTGGCGTCGGACTTGTCCGGAAGGTCGCCGGAGGTGTGATACCAACGGTCCGGCCAGGCGATCATCATGACGCCGGGCACGCGGACGCCCCAGTCGTTGAAGACCTCATGGTCGGAGGCGCCGTAGTGCGTCTCGATCGAATACCAGAACGGCTCATCGGCGCCGAAGGGCGCGACGATGCGGAGCGGGACCTTGTACGCGTCGCCGCGGTTCTGGATGCGTTCGCGGTTGCCCTCGCCAACGTACCGGTAATAGTTCTCCATGACGTCGTTGATGTAATGGGCGTTGCCGAAGGTCGTCCGCATCAGGCACATGAAGGCCTGGTTCTTGCTCAGCCATTCGCCGACCATGTCCATGTTGATGTTGCAGAGCGTCTTGTCCATGATCGCCTTATTGGCCTTGACCCACATCCCAGTCCCGCCGATCTCGGGACCCCACAGGAAGCGGATGGTCCGTTTCGGCTTCGGCAGGCGGCCCTCCTGGAAGCACGTGTTCAGAAGGCGGGCGACCTCCAGGATCGTGGCGCTGCCCGAGGTGTTGTCGTTGGCCCCGAACTTGGTGAAGCCCTCGAACAGGTGGGCCGAGAAGATGACCTCGCCGGCGTTGGGATTCGTGCCCGGGATGACGGCGACGATGTTTTCGTTGTTGTATTTTTCCTGCTTGGACTCGACCACGGCATGGACCGTGATCTTCTCGTTGGCCATCAGCCGCTGCTTCAGGAAATCGCCTTCGCGCACCGGCAGCTGGAAGCCGAACTTAGGCTTCGGCTGGGGCTGGGGCTGAGCCGGTGGCTGCGGGGGTTGGGCCGGCGGCTGACCCGGCGCCGCGCCGCGTTGGCCGCCGCCGCCCCGTATGCCGCCGATGCCGGCCCACGGCATCTGGAGCGGATCGAAATAGGGGCGCGAGATGGCGATACTGATGACGCCCAAAGCGCCCTTCTGGTTGCAGGCATAAGTATGGACCTGGGCCAGGGACCCTTCGGTGACGGCGATCTTGCCTTCGACCTTGGCCGCATCGATCTCGGCCGGCGATCCGCGCCCGACCCAGACCAGCTCGGCCGTCACGTCGGTCGGCTGGCTGCCGGAGGCGAGCATGGGGACCATGTCGCGCATCGAAGCCAGTTTCTGGTGCCTGGGTTTCATCTCCCAAAGCTCGCCTTTGAAGGCGTCCCAGAGCTCGTTGGCCGCGGGGAACTCCACGAGTTCGGCCGAGATGCCGTATTGCTTGAGCTTTTTCAGGATGACCTGCGTCTCCTGGAACAGGCCGGCGTACTCGTCCGACTGCCGGTCGCGGTTGTAGCCGTT
>JAPKZI010000080.1 GCA_026393865.1 Candidatus Aminicenantota bacterium | reverse complement strand
GAGATTCAGGCCCATGAAGGGGTGAACGTCGTCGCCTCAAGCGCGATCAATCCCCGAGGCGACAAGACAGGCAGGTTCACTGGACCGGGCCCGGATTCTACGGGCAATTCCAAATTCACACAGCACTACTTCAACCCGGAAACTGGAAAAGGCGGTGGGCCGAGGACCATCGCCGAGCATTATCTCGGCCTGAAATCCGCCTTGGAAAGCCGGAATCGGGTTTTTTCGGGGACGACGATTGGAGGCGACATCGGCTATACCGCGGCCTATTTCGCTCATTTCATGGCCGACATGAACGCTCCCTATCACATCCTCGGGATGCCCGCCGAGGAAGTGATCGACCTGATCAAATCGGGCAAGGTCGTGATCGGCGAGGAGATCGCCGGGCCGACGGGGAAGGGCGCGGAGGACTGGATCAAAGCGGCTGGCTATTGGTACGAAGTCTATAAAGCTGATAAAACGGCCGACTGGTTCGATCCCTGGCGGGATACGCGACGACGTTCCTCGTTGCCCAACTGAACGCCGGAAACGGCAACCAAGCCGCCCTCGAATCCTTTGCCCAGGCGGAGGCGGCCTACACCAAAACTAATATCCAAGATGCCTGGTTATTTCGCGGCGGCTCTGGATGCGACGTCCTCCTGGATCACTCGATCCAGAACGTTTACACCGTCTGGCGGGCGACCTTCAGCGCCCTTCGGCCCGATTTCGAAGTCAAACAGGACCCGGCGGCCGCGGGCGATAAGCTGATCGTGAAAATCAAAAACGTCGAAAACGACGATCCGGCCAAGGACGTCGTCGTCTCCGTCAAGGTCAAGGGCGGCGAACTCAAAGGCCCCGGCTCCCAGACCATCGTCCAGATCCCGGCTTCGAAGGAAGTCGTCATCGATGGGGTCTGGACGATCGAAAAAGGGACGGACAAAACGGAAATCCTGATCGAGGTCAAAGGCCGATTCGTCCAGACTCCGGATTCGGGCTCGGCCGTCCTTGAACGCCATCTCCAATTGAAGAAGCCTGAAAAGCCGCCGGCCGAGAAACCGAAGCCGGACACCAAAGAAAAGCCGACGACGTCCGACCCCAAGAAGCCAGGTGAGAAACCGCCGGCGGAGAAACCTCCCGCGGAAATCATTCCGGCGACGATCTCCCAGCCGGGAGAGACAGGATTCGCGGATGCCGGCGCATTGAAGGCTGGCGCATGGCTTCTTCAAGGCCAATCGGACCAGATCCAAAAGAAGAGTGATGTCGTCGATGGCCGGGGGGCGAAGCTCAACGTCCATACACTGACGGTGAGCGGGCAGACGATCGAGAGCGGCCGTCAGTGGTACGGCGACGCTCGGCCGCGTTCGATGAGAAGCACGCTCTCGCTTCCGAATTTTCCCGCCCGGGTCGTTATGGACCAGCCCACGGACCTGCGGCTTCAGCTCAGCCGAAAAACGGACGGGATCTTTGACGACGCGATCGTAACGATTTTCAGGCAAGAAGGAAGCCCGAATCTCATGATGCGACTCTCCGGAGCCGATATTCAGACCGACAACTACAACGGGCTCGCTTTTGATCTTTTTTCCTCATTCATGTATCGCATGCCGGCAGCCGGGGAGGTCCAGTCCGTCAAAGTGAAGTTTGTCGGACCCGGTGGCCAGTTCATGCGCACATATTCATACGCTTGGCAACCAGGGGGAGCGAAGGCATCGGCCGCGCCCCCGTCCGCCGCAATCACGCCCCTGGCAGTCATTATCGCATCCGATAAGCCGACGGTCATTCCGGGCGAGACAGCCCTGCTGAAAGCCACCGCAACCGGAGGCAAACCACCCTTCACTTACGCTTGGACCGGGCCGGTCAAGGGTGCCGCCGACATACTCTCGTTCACCGCCGATAAACCGGGGACGCAGGCGTTCACGGTCACGGTGAGCGATTCGACCGGGGCGACGGCCACGGCCATGGCCTCCGTCAAAACGGAGGGGCTGAGCGCAACGATCCGGCGCACCTCGACCGGCCCGATCATCCTGGGACAATCCATCGGCTTCCAGGCGCAATTATCGGCCGCAGGCCAGCCGGCGACCGGCGCCTTCGTCTATCGCTGGCAGCCGCATCCGGAGGTCACTTACGCCCCGTTCGAAGACGCCGGAACACAGACGACCGCGGTTTTCACTCGGCTGGGTCGCACTCGCGTCTGGGTAGAGGTCTTGAGGAAAGAAGGGCCCGTTCTGGCGACCGTGGCCGAGTCGGAGCAGATCGAGATCGACGTCGTCGGACCGCAACTCTCACTGACGGCCAACCCATCATCCCCCTATCCGGGACAGGAAGTCCGCCTCAACGTCACCATGAGTCCGGCCATTCTTGATAAGTACGTCACCTTCTGGTGGGAGATCCAGGGCAACGCGCTGAACGCGGCGCCGGTGGTCAGGGGAGACGCCTATTCCCGCGCCTATACCTATAAGCCCAAGGACACGGCGCCGGTGACGGTGACGGTTCACGGCAAGGCCAAGGACGGCGGTGACGACTTGGGTCAGAAAAGCATTTCGGTCACGGCGAGGCCATACGAGGTCAAGATCGGCGAGCCGCGGCTGATGGGACCGCCGCCGCGCGTCTGGAGCGAACAGGCCAAGGGGCTGGTCGAGGTGCCGCGCGCCATCGGGACATTCCAGGACTTTTATGTGAAGGCGAGCGTCTCTCCTCCTCCGCCCGATCCGTCTCTCCGTTATCAATGGACATCCCAACCCGAAGGGTGC
>JAPKZI010000182.1 GCA_026393865.1 Candidatus Aminicenantota bacterium | reverse complement strand
GCAATCCAAAAGTGGTGCGCATCGAGGTTGAACCGGCGGACGGCCATATACTCGAGCAAGCCGGGAGTCATCGCTATAATCAGGCCGCCGACGGCGCAAGCGATAGCCATGGCCACCGTGACAAAGTGAGCCCGCCGGACGCTTAAGAAATTTCCCTTGACCAAAAGCCATCGAAGACCGATCAGGGCTGCCATGAGGGCGAGGATCCCGATCAGAGCATAAAGCACGGGCTTGAGCCATTCCTCCCGGAAGGCGCCGAGGCGCACCCAGAAGGGCGACAAGCCCAGGATTTGAGAGTTCGGGATCCAGCTCGACCGCGCGTCATCGCCCGTGAAAGGCTTGTCCAACGCGGCTCCCTGAAAGAAAGGCGACCCGCCTCGGTGGCAGTCGGTGCAGCCGCCGGCGCCGAGCGCCGCCCCGGCCGGGGCGATATCGTGCGAGAATTTGTAGACCGAAGCGTAAGGGGTGGCCTCATAAGCCTCCCGGGGGAGATTCCGGGATTCTTTGGATGAATAATAGGCCCGATCGTCCGTAACCCAAACGAGGCGGCGGCCCGACATCGGAAAGCCGGTCGCCGCGAGATAGGCCTTCACCGAAGCAAGAAGCGCGTCGATCTCCTCAGGGCGGTTTACCTCGATGACTCCGTCCTTGTTGTCGTCAGTGATCCCGGCAAGTTGAGGAAACTTCGATTTCGGATCGCCGCGGTGTTGCGTCCACATCTGGAAGAAGTCTTTCATGAACAGCTGATTCAGTCCCGGTTTGCCCTCCTCTTCGAACCCGACCCAGGCGCTATGGACGCGGTTCGTCGGGTAGATTTTTCCCTTATATCGGATGAGCGTCGGCCGCGTGATGTCGGTCGGCTCGTCCTTGCTGGTAAACAGCTCGAGCTCGCCGTAATGGTTCCAGAACGTCATCTCCTGGTCGTAGAAGGCCCAGATGTGCTTGGGCGGGGGCGTGATGCGGGGAGCGGGGTTATAGACATCGCTGGCCTGAACGAGGGCGCTCTTCACCGTGCGCGCCGGAATGTGGCAAGTCTGGCAGGCGATTTTCTCCATGTGCAGGGGCGGAAGCCAGGCATGGGTCGCGCGCGGGGCGTTGTGCCACCCGTCTATGTGACAGCTCTCGCAGCTCCTCACCGTATCGTCAAGGTCGTTGCGGACCCAGCCGGAGGGGTCGTCGCCCTTGCCGAACTGATGCGCCTCGCGGTCGCGGATGCGCGGGTCCGCAGCCCGGCGGCCGGCCGCATGACAATCCACGCAGCGCAAACCCGCAGCCATATGGACATCGGTCCGGACCGTGTACGAAGCGCCGCGCTTCTTCCAATCCGGTTTGGCGTGACAGCCGAGGCAGGTCTCGTTCCGCGGCTCAGGCGCCATGTGGATGAGGACATTCCCGTCGGCGTCGAACTTGATTTTTTCATAGGCGACGACGGGCCGTTCGCCGGCCGCCACTTGGCCTCTCACCACGCCGAAGCCCGCGCCAACCGTGGCCGCCCACTTGAAGTTGAGCCCGGCCAGCTCTGCGTTGCGCTTCTTTAGGTCGTATTCGGGCTGATGACAGAGGAGGCAGTCGGCCTCGATCACGCCCGTCTCGGACCAGCGCGCTTTATAATAATCTCCGTCGAGGTTGTTTTCGCCGCCGGGGCTCAACCCGGAAGCGGGGTCGCGCATCCACACGTCATAGCGCTTGCCGTCGCGGTCATATTCCAGGGGCCCGCCTCCGGGATGACAATTCCCGCAAGTGGCGGTCACAAAGTCGAAGGACGTCATGTCGATGAGGCGGGCGCTCGTATTCGTTTTGGGCGCGAGTTGGCGGTAAAGCGGCGCGGGCGAGCACCAAGTGCCTCCGTAATTCCCCGGCGACGTGACCCAGTTATATCGGGCGGTAAACCCGGGGGGCGGCGTTTCCCCCTTCCCCTGGGTGAAGTGGAAACCCTCGGTGATCTTCGCATAATCATGGCAACCCGAGACGCCGCAGGTCTGCCGAGGAGAATACGGCACGGTGTCGTTCACTCCCTTGACCGGATCGATCACATTGCCGGTCTCGTCGCGAAGAGGGAACGGCGGGCAGACTCCGAGCCCCTTGCCGATCGCCGCTGTCGGAGAAGGGACGCCCGTGGGTTTGAGGCCGGCCTTACAGCCTGTCGACAATGCCGCGAGAACCATCGCCGCAAGCGCGGCAACCGTGGTTAAAGTCCAAGAGCGAACATCGGACCTTTTTTTCATGATCGTTCCTTTCCGGCCGAATAACCATATAACCCCGTTTGAAAGCATAACCGAAGGTCAGGGCCGCTCGCACTTCTCTCCGTGTCGGAATAAAAATCGGAAAAGACGGATCGGGAGTACTTCAAAAGTTTCCTCTCTCCTTGGATGACGGACCTCAAACGTCCGCTCCTCCGCCCTGCTCCTCAAGCGCGGGAGGGCGGAAATCGCCCGGCAGCAGCTTCTCCATCGCGACTGCAAGAACGATGAACACGGGGATGCTGATCAGGGTCCGCGCGAGAGAGAACCGCCAGCCGAGGAAAGCGACCTCGAAAGTCAACATGGGGATCTTCATGGCGGAAAAAGCGCCAAGGTAGATAAAGACGTTTCGCGGCGCGCAGCCTTTTCGCCAAAGACCGATGGCGACCGGAAACGCGACATAAAGCGGACCAGCCTGTAGGGTCGCCAAGAGAATCATCCACGGGACCGCCCGCATCCCGGACCGGAGACCGGCGTAGCGCTCGATGACTTTTCTGGGAACCCAGATTTCGAACAATCCCACAAGCAGAAACATGGGGGGCAGCACGGACGCCATTTCGACGAGGAACGAGCCCAGGTTCTCTCCGGCTTTCCTCCCGAAGACGAAATCTGCGTGCCGCAGGCTGTAGGCCCAAAGCGCGGCGACACAGGCGAAGAGAAACAAGGGCCAGTACTTTCCCACGGCCTTTCTCGTCTTCCGGACAGGGCGGCCGTTCATCGGAGCACCCAGGCCATGCCGGCGGCAACGATCACCGCCCCGCAGAACGCAAGCCCGTTGCGCAGGAGGGCCGCCCGCCAGCCGAAGTAGCGCGCTTCGAGGGGAAGCGTCAGGACGCCGACCATCATGAGCGACGTGATGAACGCGGCCAGCACCGGCACCGAAGCGCCGTTCTGCCGCAGAACGGCGGCGAGCGGATAGGCGATGAAGCCGGGGATCAGGGCGATGCTGCCGACTCCGAGCGCGGAGAGGAACGGAAGAGGGCCCGTCCCCGAAAGGATCCCCTGAAGCATTCGCGGCGTCACGGCCGTAAGAACGAGGCTCACCGCGGCGAGGACACCAAGGAGAATCGGGATGACGCCGACGAACATCTTCAGCCCCCTGGATATGGCGGCCAATGTCTTCCGGCGGTCGGCGGCCAGGGAAACAAGCAACGCGACCCCGGTGATGATCCAGAGACTGATCATGGTTCGTTCGCCGACCGCTATCCCTCCGGCCCGGCCGCTTCACGCTTGCAGAGCACGGCCAGGACGATCGAAGGCTCGTCGGCCTCCATGCTGCGCGTCATCGCCCCGCCGGGAATGAACACCGCGTTGGGAGCGCTGACGACGGCTTTCTCGTTTTCCGTCATGAAAGCGACCCGTCCCTCGACGACCACGAACACCACGTCCTCCATCATCCGGCACGGCAGGATATGGGCGCCGGCCGCGAGCTCGATCCTGCGGACCTTGACCGCCCCTTGCTCGAAAAGAACTGAGACCGCATAGCGGCCGTCTCCGCAAGAGTGAATTTTCGAGAAATCGATAATCTTCATCCGACCGGTCCTTGTCTCCCTCACTCCTCCCGAAGCTTCCTTATGATTTCCTGGATCGCGTCGATGTCGGGGAAAGAAATGGCCTCCTTCGCGCATAAATTCTCGCACCCGTTGCAGCCGACGACGCATTG
Organism: Candidatus Aminicenantota bacterium; assembly: GCA_026393865.1. Classification (GTDB taxonomy): domain Bacteria; phylum Acidobacteriota; class Aminicenantia; order Aminicenantales; family UBA4085; genus JAPKZI01. The sequence goes on along the minus strand of JAPKZI010000182.1, from coordinate 940 downwards.
GAACGGCTGCATAACCTTGGCGATATTTTTCTTCTCGTCCCATAGATAGACGCCATGTTGGCAGAATTGAAAGCAAACCCGACAACCGTCGCACTTTTCCTCGTCGATCGAAGGATACCAGGGAATTTTTTCCCGGGGGACCTGTTTCAGCGGCATGGTGTCTTTCCTTTGTAATCAATTATCCGTAAGGGACGCCGGCGTCCGGCTCTGAAGATAATTTTCTACGGTCTCGCGGATCTGATCCCTCACGCGCCGGAAGGCGGTCAGGATTTCGTCTTCGGTTCCTATGACTCGGATGGGATCTTCGAAGCCTAAATGGACCCGCTCGACGCCTCCAAAGAAGAGAGGGCAAGTCTCATTCGCTCCGTCGCAGAGGGTGATGACATAGTCGAACGGTTGACCTTCGTATTCTTCGAGAGATTTGCTTCTGGCCCGGCTATGATCGATGCCGATTTCGGCCAAGACCTTGAGGGCGGCCGGGTGGGGCGTTTTGGGAGCCGTGCCGGCGGAATACGCTTCGAAATGATCTCCCAAATCATGATTGACCAACGCCTCGGCCATCTGGGACCGGGCGCTGTTGGAGGTGCAGAGAAAAAGGACGCGTTTCTTCATTTTAGAAAACCAGATTGAACAGGAACCCGACGATCATAATGCCCGTCGCTACGACGCCCACGAAAATAAGAATCAAGGGCAGTTTGAGGACCTTCTTGAGGATGATCGTCTCCGGCAGCGAGAGGCCGATGACCGACATCATGAAGGCGAGAGCAGTCCCGAGCGAAGCCCCTTTTTCGAGCAAAGACTGGACGATGGGGATGATGCCCGCCGCGTTCGAGTACAGGGGGACGCCGATCAGAACGGACAGCGGCACGGACCACCAGGCCGATTTGCCCATGATGGAGGCCATGAAGTTTTCCGGCACGTAGCCGTGGACCGCGGCCCC
>JAPKZI010000211.1 GCA_026393865.1 Candidatus Aminicenantota bacterium | reverse complement strand
GCCTGTTTAACGAATCAAGAACGCGAATCGCGGCATAAGATCATCGCTGCCGTCAATTCAATAGCGGAATTATCCTTCCATATTCGGCCGGTGAAGTCAACCGCCGTCAAGAGAAAGATGTCGTCGCCGGGGGCCCGAAATGGATATTGCGAAGTCAATCCGGTCTAATGGTATAATACGGCTTCCAAAATGGACAAGGAGGAGAGGATGGCAGACGGATTGACGGTCGACGGCTCGTTCGGACGACGGTTCCTGACCTTCATCGCCGGGGCGGGCATGACCGCGGCTTCGCTCCTGACGATCCAGCATTTTTTTAACGCGAATTTCCCGGCCTCGATCTATAACGGCTCGTTCTGCGACATCAACACCTTTTTCAACTGCAACAGCTCGGCCTTTTCCAGGATCGCCCAGATCCAGGGAGTGCCGATGGGCTGGCCCGGATTGTTCCTCGGCCTCCTTGTCTGCCTGGGCGCCCTCTTCCCGTCGAAAGCCTTCGAGAAGACGCTCAAAGCCCTGACGCTCCTCAACGCGCTTGGCGTCATCGCCCTCTTCGTCTATTCCGTCTTTTTCTTAAAAAGCCTTTGCCTCCTCTGCACGGGCTATTACCTCTTCTCCCTCTTTGCCGTATTCCTGTTCTGGCGATACGGTCTGAAAGGCCTCCCCTTCCCGTCCTTCAAGCAGATCGTCGTCTTCGCCGTCCTCTTTCTCGCCGGGGCCTACGGCTTTCATCTTTATTACAAGGCCGAACAGGATGCCCAGCTCGGCGGGGTCGCGGCGCGCGTGGTCAAGGAGTATTACAGCCTGGAGAAGGCGCCCAACCCGAGTTTCATTTCGCCCTTCATGATCGCCCAGTCCACCGACCGGTTCGAGGACGTCCCCATCCGGGTGATCGAATACGCGGACTTCCTCTGCCCCGACTGCCTCTTCATGTACGAGCAGCTCAACCGTCTGAAGACGGAGTTCGCGGGCAAGATCAATATCGCCTTCCAGTTCTTCCCTCTCGACAAATGCAACGAGATCGTCGCCCAGAAGTCGAACCGCCATCCCGGCGCCTGCGACCTGTCTTATATCGCCGCTCATGATCCGGCCAAGTTCGCTTCGATCTACGACGAGATCTTCGCCCATTTCCAGGAAGCCAAGGACCCTCAGTGGAGGGCCGATCTGGCTAAAAAATACGGCGTCGAGGCGGCCCTGACAGATCCCAATACGAAGGACCTCGTCCAAAGGATTATGGCCACCGGGGCCGAGTACGAGAAGACGTCGGACCAGTTCGCCCACGGCATCCGCTCCACGCCGACGCTCATCGTCAACAACCGGATGATCATTGGGACACTGCCTTATCCCCAGCTCAAGGCCATCTTCGAATCGCTCGTGGCCGAGGGGGCCAAGACCGGCGACAAGCGCTTCCTGGAGAACTGGGTCGAATTCCAGCCGCCGAAAAAGAAATAGGCCCGGCGACTCCGATCTTTTCAATATGATATTAGGAGAGACTGTATGAAAAAGCGGACGCTGTTCTTCGTTTCGCTGCTCATCCTCGGAGGAGGGATCCTGTCCGTATCGGCCTATCCCCAGGCCAGCGGGGGCAACATCGCCGACATGAAAAAAACCGCCCCCAAGGTTTATATCGACTGCGAACACTGCGATCAGGACTATATCCGAACCGAGATTCCCTTCGTCAACTACGTCCGTGACCGGAAGGAAGCCGATGTCCACGTCCTGGTCACGACCCAGGATACCGGAAGCGGCGGGACGGAATACACGATGGCCTTCATCGGGCAGGGAGCCTTCGCGAATATCAAAAGCACCCTCATCTACGCCTCCCAGAAAACCAATACCGAAGAAGAGATCCGCCGGGGCTACGTCGCGGTCCTAAAAATGGGGCTGATGCCGTACGCGGCGAGGACGCCCATCCGCGATCTCATCTCCGTTGAGTTCACGGAAAAGGTCAAGCCGACGGACGTGGTCGATCCCTGGAAATTCTGGGTCTTCAGCCTGAGCGTCGGCGGCGAGCTCGAGCGGGAATCCCAAACCAAGTCCCAGGCCGTCGATTTCAACCTTTCGGTCAACAAGATCACTCCCGATATCAAGCTCCGGCTGGGGCTCTTGGCGCGCTACGAGAGCGATGAGTTTAATTACGAGGAGGAGGGGATCGCCGAGACGATCACCAGCCACTCTGACGCCGTGGACTTCGCCGGGCTGTTCGTGAAAAGCCTCAGCGAGCACTGGTCGGCCGGGATCTATCTGGGCGTGAGTTCCTCCACCTTCAGCAACCTGCGCTATAAGATCAATCCGGCCCCGGCCGTCGAATTCGACCTGTTCCCGTATTCGGAATCGACCCGCCGCCAACTGCGCTTCTTATACAAAGTCGGTTATGATTTCGTCAAGTATCGGGAGATGACGATCTACGACAAGGCCAAGGAAAGCCTCTTCAGTCAGTCCCTTTCCGCGACCTTAGAGATCAAAGAGCCCTGGGGGACGCTGTCCTCGTCGCTCGAGGGATCCCATTATTTTCGCGATTTCAATTACAACCGGCTGGCCTTTTTCACCGAACTGTCCTTCCGCATCTTCAAAGGCCTGGATTTCAACGTCGACGGGATGTACGAGCGCGTCCGGGACCAGCTGTCCCTGCCGGCCAGAGGCGCCAGCCGCGAGGAGATCCTCCTGCGGCGGAAAGAGCTGCGCACGGATTACAACCTGTTTCTCTCCGTCAACCTGAGTTATACGTTCGGTTCGATCTTCAGCAACGTCGTCAACCCTCGGTTCGGGAACCTGGGCATTCTCGGACACGACTGGGATTGAAAAGGCGGGAGACCGGATTTAGGACGCGTCCCTGAGGTGCATCGACATCTCGTAGTCGACCATCATCTCGTCGAACATCTCGGGCCGCGACTCTTTAAGCTCGATGGCGTAATTCAGAAAGAGCTTGATCCCGTCGGTCAGGATCTTGCGGGTCTTGGCCATCAGATCGTCCCTCTTTTCGGCCTCGAGGATGAAGAGCTTCCGGGGATTCCTCTCTTTATACAGCTTGACGTCGTAGATGAAGTGGAGGATGGCGATCATGTTCAGGAAGATGTTGTCGAAATTGTAAGTGATCGCCCGCTCCTTGAATTGGTGCCAGACGCGCTCGGCCCGGACGTACTCGTCGATGACCGGCTCCATGGCTTCGAGGGAGGCGTACTCGATCGCCTCCGCCCGGCGCCGCATATCCCGGAGCTCCTCCAAGGTCGCCTTGCGGATCATCCGCATCGTGAGCGGAGGGGATTTGAGGGCGGCGAAATCGGCGATGAAGAGGCTCCGCATCTCCGAGCGGAACATGTAGCTTTTGATGTACATCAGCTGCCGCCGCTTTTCCTTGATCTCGCGGCTCTCGAGGAACTTCTCGACGATGAAGACGGCCACCAGGATCTCGAGGGGGATGGCGGCCACATGCCAGAGGAACTCCCAATGGGTCCACTGTTCGATGAAGAGAAAAACGAGGGACGTGCCGATGAGCCCGATATAGAACCAGATGTGTTTGGCGAACTTCATGAAGGGTCCGTCCTTGCCGGTGTCTTCCGCGTCATGTTTTTCGGCCGGTAGATTATATCAGGATGAAGGCGGTGTCAATCCGGTTCGGACCTATGACAGGGCTTTCTTCAAGAATTTCGCGGTGATGGAGGCCCGCGACCGGGCGACCTCCTCCGGCGTTCCCTGGGCGACGATGTCGCCTCCTCCCTCGCCTCCCTCCGGCCCGAGATCGAGGATGTAATC
>JAPKZI010000230.1 GCA_026393865.1 Candidatus Aminicenantota bacterium | reverse complement strand
CCCCGCCGTCAGCTCCTTGTCCTCGCTCCGTCCGGAGAACACATCCTCAAACATCCGATTCATTTTTTCTCTTAAAGTGACTATATCCCTAAAGGGATCCCATCTGATAATAGCCATTTATAACCTCCAGGCGGTTGATCTCAGGTCGGTTAGAATATAATTTCTTGGCATATTATTTCATTTTCCCCCTGATGAGCAGGGTTATTTCTCCCTTGAGGACTCTGGACGCGATCGCGGCCCCTACCTCTCCAATGTTGCCCCTGATGAACTCTTCATAGACCTTGGTCAGCTCACGGGCGATGACGACCTGTCTTTCTCCCAAAACCTCCGCCGCGTCGCTCAGAAACGCCGCGACCTTCCGGGCCGGAAGATAGATGATAAGCGTCCCTTCTTCCTCTTTCATCGAGACCAGCCATTTCCTGGCCGCTTCTCTCTTCGGCGGCGGGAATCCCGCGAATTTGAACCGGTGCGTAGGCAGGCCGGCGGCTGAGAGGGCGGCGGCGAAGGCCGTCGGCCCCGGGACGGGGATGACCTTAATGCCCTCTTTGAGGGCTTCCCTGACCAACCGGAAACCGGGATCGGAGATGGTCGGAGTGCCCGAATCCGAGACGAGGGCCACGTCCTTGCCTTTCTTGAGGATATCCAACAGCCATGGGATCTTCCGGCCTTCCCGCGGCTGGTAATAGCTGATCAGCTCTTTCCGGATCCCGTACTTGTTCAGCAGTTTGACCGTCTGCCGCGTGTCCTCGCAGGCGATGACCGCCACCTCGCCGAGCAGGCGAAGCGCCCGCAGGGTGATGTCTTCCAAGTTGCCGATGGGGGTGGCGATGATGTAAAGCGATCCGAACAAGGGGCTATTTGTCCCAATCATAGGGATAGAGAAAGTCGTGGCCGACGGTGCGCGCGGAGATCTTGGCGATGGGCGGCATCTGCCGCTTGAACTCCGAACGCTTGATCATGGCCATGATCTTCTCGACATGAGCTTTCGCGAATCCCCGGGCGATGACCTCGGCCTTCGATTCCCGCTCATCGGCAAGCTGATAGAGGATCCGGTCGATCTCGACGTAAGCCAGGCCGATCTCGGCCTCGTCCGTCTGTCCCTTCCAGAGTCCCGCCGTCGGGAGCTTCGTCCGGATCCTTTCGGGCAGGCCGAGATGGGCGGCCAATTGGCGGATCTGGGTCTTGAAGAGATCGCCCAGAGGATTGATGGCGCAGGCCGTGTCGCCGTGGATCGTGCCGTAGCCGATGAGGAGCTCGGTCTTGTTGCTGGTGCCTAGGATGAGGGCCTTTTCCCGCGCCGAATGATCATACAGGATGGACATGCGCTCGCGGGCCATCTTGTTTCCGCGCCGGACCTGGTTCGCGGCCGGAAATCGCTCGAAGTACGCGTCCACCATGGGCGCGATATCGATGACGGCCGAGCGGATCTTGAGGACGCGGGCCACTTCGCGTGCGTCCTCGACGTCGCTTCCGAAGCACTCTCCGTAGGGCATGATCAGCCCGATGACGTTCTTCGGGCCGAGGGCTCGCGCCGCGAGAAAGGCGCAGACGGAGGAATCGAGGCCGCCGCTCAGTCCGAGGATCCCTTTCTTGAAGCCGAACTTGGCCAGCTCGTCACGGATGAACGTCGTTAGGATCCGGACGGCGAATGGGCAGTCAATCGTCAAGGCCATGGACGATCCTTTGAAGAGCCTCGAGGGTCACCTCCGGCTTGTCGTCGCGTTTGAACGGCCAGTTCTTGCGCGCTTTGCGGATCTCGTTCAGATCGATATCGCAGATGAGCAGTTCGGGCTCGAAGTAGGCGGCCTGGGCCAGGCGCCGGCCCATGGGATTGAACAGGAACGATCCGCCGGCGAAGGCCGCGCCGTCCTCCAGCCCGACGCGGTTGCAGTACAGAACAAAAGCTTGGGAGAACCGGCCCATGGCCTCGCCCATGAGCTCCCACATGCGGCTCGAAGCGAATCCGCCGCCTCCGGACAGGCCGCGGCCGGGCGCCGCGCTGATGACGATCATCGTCTCCGCCCCGCCGGCATACAGAAGATAGCTGGCGTTGTAATGGAGGAAGTCCCGGCAGATCATCAGGCCCATCTTGCCCCAGGGCGTATCGAAGGCGCGGAAATTCCGGCCCGGGGCGAAAAAACGGAGCTCCTCGAACATCCCGAACGTGGGGAGAAAGACTTTGCGGTGGACATGAAGGATCCTGCCCTTGGCGCAGAACGCGGCGGAATTGTAGAACAGGCCCCTTTCCGACGCCCGCTCCTCGACGAAGCCGAAGACGATGGCCAGGTCCTTGCTGAGGAGCCTGAGCTCCCGGATCTCCTTGGACCGTTCCGGATCGGCCGCGACGGTCTCGACGAGATCACGGAGCTTATAGCCGGTCAGGCTCAGTTCCGGGAAGACGACGAGGTCCGCTTTTTCCCGGCGCGCCCGGTCGATGGTCTTGAGGTGCAGTTCGAGATTTTTGCCGATGTTCCCGAGGTGCGGGGCGGCCTGGGCCAGGACGACTTTCATGGAGAAAAATTAACACAATTCCGCCCTCCGTTCAATGGCCTGTTGAGGAACGTGCCCTTTTGGGTTAAAATAGGGTTGGTCCCATGATCCACATAGCCCGATTTCTCAAAGACGTCCATTTCAATAAGAAGACCGGGCATCTCAGCTTCCGCAAGGACGACGCTCAAAAAAGCCTCTATTTCCAGAATGGGGACCTGATCTTCACCAAGACCAACGTCCCGGACGAACGATTGGGGGAGATCCTTTTTCATATGGGCAAGATCTCGCTGGAGGCGTACCGGACCATTCCCCAGCTTCTCCGGCCCGACGCCATGCTCGGAGAGACCCTCCTCCAGAAAAAATTCGTTTCGCAAAAAGATCTCTATGAAGGGCTTGTGGCCCAGATGACCGCCATCAGCCTCAGCCTGTTTCCCTTTTTCGATGCCGAGATCTTCTTTCGCGAGCGAGGCCGGTTCTTCGAGGAAAGCCTCGACCAGAAGATGAACGTCCCCGCCCTGATCGAGCGCGGCATCCGGGAAATGCCCTTTCACCCGGCGCTCGAATCGTTCCTGGAGAAAAAGGTCCCGATCGCCAAGGCCTCGGAGAACGTCCAGTACTTGACCGACGAGGAAAAGGTCTGGCTCGACCTTTTTGACGGCGAGAAGGACGGCCGCGACCTGCTGGCCCTCCACGCCGGAAAACCGGAAGAGTTCTGGAAAATGCTCTATCTTCTGGATTGCCTTGATATCGTGGCGCTGCAGGACTCCCGAAAAACGAAACCGGCGGCGGCCGGGGGAACTTCTCTCGGCGCCGACCTGGAGTCCCGGCTTCAAGAGGCGCTCGAGCTTCGGAAAAGTCTGCCCGAAATGGACGATTATAAGATCCTGGGCGTCCCCTCCCATGCCGACGAGGCGGAGATCAAAAAAGCCTATTTCCAATTGGCCCGGAAATTCCATCCGGACCTGTTCGGCCGGGACTTGGCCCCGGAATTCAAGGGCCAGATCGACGAGGTCTTCGGCTGCATCACCAAAGCCTATCGGGCCCTGTCGAGCAAAGAGCCGAAAGCGGCCGCCGCCCCCAGGCCGGCCGGAACGAAGGGAGAGGTCGAGAAGGACCGGTCGAAGACCGCCGAGATCCGCTATCGCCAGGGCAAGACGCTCTTCAACCATGGCCGCTTCGAAGAGGCGGTCGGCCTGATGGAAGAAGCGGTTCATCTCAAGGACGACAAAGGGGATTACTATCTTCTTCTGGCCTTGGCCCAATCCAAGATCCCCGCGCTGAGCAAAAAGGCCGAGAAAAGCTACCTGAAGGCCATCGAGCTCGAGCCCTGGAATCCCGAGGCCCTGGTCGGCCTGGGACTCCTTTATAAGAAGGAGGGGCTGCTCGCCCGGGCTAAGAAGCAGTTTGAAAGGGCCGTCGAGGTCGATCCCGAGCACAAAATGGCCCGGCACGAGATCCGGCTGCTGACCGGGGGCGAGGATGAGAAAAAGGGGCTGATGGGATTTCTGACCAAGGATCTCTTCGGGTCAAAAAAGAAATAAAGCCCGGTCGGCGCCACCCGCGATGCCCGCACATCGGGCTCAATCACGTTTTCAAAAGTCTCGTGAATTCGCCTTCGTCGAGCGTGGGGACGCCCCGTTTACGCGCTTTGGCCAGCTTCGAGCCGGGTTCTTTGCCGACGACGAGATAGGTCGTCTTCCCCGAGACCGAGTCCGTCACGATCCCGCCCAGGCGTTCGACGGCCGCTTTGGCTTCGTCGCGGCTGAATCGTTCGAGCGTTCCGGTCAGGACGAACGTTTTCCCGGCCAGCGGCCGAGCGCCGCTCCCCGCTTCTTTTTTCGCCGCGAAGTTCAGGCCGGCCTCCTTGAGCTGCCGAAGGAGCTCCCGGTTCTCGGGCTGGTGGAAGAAAAAGACGAGGCTCTCGGCCACGACCGGGCCGACGTCCTCGACGGCGGTCAACTCCTCGACCGTCGCCGCGGCCAGAGCGTCGATGCCGGAAAAACGGGCGGCCAGGGTCTGGGCCAGCTTTTCGCCGACGTGCCGGATCCCGAGGGCGAAGATGAGACGGGCGATCTCATTCGTTTTGGACCTCTCGATCTCGTCGAGCAGGTTCCGTGAGCTTTTGGGCCCCATGCGCTCGAGCCCGACGAGGTCGTCGGCGCGGAGGGCATAGAGGCCGGGGACGGCGGTGACGAACCCTTTGGCCAGAAGTTGGTCGACGAGGGCTTCGCCGAGCCCGTCGATGTTCATCGCCCGGCGCGCGGCGAAATGAAGGAGGGATTCACGGAGCTTGGCCGGGCAGGACGGATTTGTGCAGCGGGCGACGGCTTCGCCCTCGGGCCGGAACGCTTCGGAACGGCAGACGGGGCATTTCGTCGGCATGACGAAAATCTTTTCCCGGCCCGTCCGGCGGTCCGTCATCGGGCCGACGACCTTGGGGATGACGTCGCCGCTCCGCTCGATCAGAACGAAATCCCCGATCCGGATGTCCTTCCGTTTGATCTCATCTTCGTTATGGAGGGTGGCCCGGCTGATGGTGATCCCCGAGAGCTTGACCGGTTCAAGCTCGGCGACGGGGGTCAGGGCTCCGGTCCGGCCGACCTGGACCGTGATGTCGTTCAAGCGCGTCGTCGCCTGGCGCGCCGGGAACTTGAACGAGATCGCCCAGCGCGGGAACTTGGAGGTGACGCCGAGCGCCTGCCGCTGCGCGGTGGCGTTGACCTTGATCACGATGCCGTCCGCGTCGTAATCGAGGGCGTCCCGCCGCTCGGTCCATTCCTTCCAGAACTCCACGACTTCGGCGAGCGTGCGGCACAGATGGGAGTGCGGATTGATCTTGAAGCCGAGCTTCTTGATCGTTTGAAGGTTCTCCCACTGGCTGGCCGTCTCCGCGCCGTCTATAAACAGAGAGTAGAGGAAGACGTCGAGCTTGCGGGCGGCGACCTCCTTCGGGTCGAGGAGCCGGATCGATCCCGAGGCCGCGTTCCGCGGATTGGCGAAGAGCGGCTCCTCCCGGGCTTCCCGCTCACGGTTGATCTTCCGGAAGGATTCGAAGGGGAGATAAATCTCGCCGCGCACCTCGACGGCGGCCGGGGCGGCGGCAGGGGCCCCAGGCTTTGTCTGGGGATCCGCTTCCGCCGTACTCAGCCGCGTATTTACATCGCGGGTGAGTGCCCCGGGCTTTACCCGGGGGTCCACTTCCGCCGTACTCGCCCGTGGATACAAGCCACGGGCGAGTGGCGAGCCGAAGGCTCGTCCCTTGACCTCCCGCCGGTCGGGAATGACGAGGGGCAGACTCTTGATCGTCTTGACGTTCGCCGTCACGTCGTCGCCCTGGACGCCGTCGCCGCGCGTGACGGCCTGGACATACCGGCCGCCCTGGTAAAGGATCGTGATGCCGAGACCGTCGATCTTGAGCTCGGCCGCGTATTCGATCGGCTGGTCGGGGAGGAGCTTGCGGACCCGCTGGTCGAATTCCTCGAGCTCCTCGACCGAATAGACGTTGTCGATGCTCATCATCGGGCGGCTGTGGCGGACCGTCGGAAAACCATCGGCCGGCTTTTCGCCGACGCGCTGGGTCGGGGAATCGGGCGTGATCAGGTCCGGGAAGCGGGCCTCGAGGTCCGCGAGCTCCTTGACGAGCCGGTCGAACTCGGCGTCCGAGATCTGCGGATCGCTGTCCGCGTAGTATTTCTTCTCATGATACTCGATCTCCGCGCGGAGGCCCTTGACGCGGGCCTCCGCCCGCTCGCGGGTCAGAGCCTTGGATCCCGGCCGGGGCGATGCGCTCACTCCGACATTGTAACGGTTATGGGCCAAAAAAAAAACCCTTTATAGCTCCTCTTCGTGGAGGGGCCATAAAGGGCTTTTGGTTCTCTCCGAACGACCCTTACTTCTTGATGCCCAGCTTCTGTTTTTCTTCGGCGAGGATCTTGGTGAATCCTTCGGTGGAGGCCTTGTGTTTCACCTGGAGGGCGTCGAGGGTCTTCTGTTCCTTGTCGATGTTTTCCTTGATCTTGCGGTATTCGCGTTTCTCGTCCGAGGAGAGGTCGTCTTCGCTCTTGTCCCCGAACTTCTTGTTGATCGTCGCGGTCCATTCGTCGATGAGCTGTTTGCTTTCCTGCATCAGCTTCACCCGGTTGTTGTAATCTTTGTCGCTGCCCAGGAAGAGGTTCTCGGCCATGCTCATGGCGTCCTTGTGCTTGGCCGAGAGGAGGGCGGCGTCGATGAGATAGCGGATGGCGTCGTTCAGCAGGGCCGGGTTAGCCTTGGCTTCTTTGGCCACGGTGATGCCGATGTTGTAGGCCAGGTCGGCGGACTTGGTCTTGGTGAACATGTCCTTCCACATGGTCAAGGCCTCAGCGACCTTGCCGGCCTTATAGAGGCACTGGGCGACCAGAGTCTGGCTCTCCGTGTCCTTCGGGTTGGCCTGGGCGAGGGTCCGATAGACCTTCTCGGCGTCCATGTAGGCTTTGGCGTCATAGAGATCCTTGGCCAGCCTTTTCAGATCGTTCAGGATCTGGGGGTCCTTCAGGATGGCGTGCGAATGGACATAGGATTCGACGGCGGCGTTCATTTCCCGGCTTTTGTGCTGGGCCTGGGCCAGGAGATAATGTCCGGCGCCGATCAGCGCATTCCAGTTGGCCCCTTCGGGTTCCTTGGCCTTCGCGGCCGTCGCGGTTTGGATCAATTGATTGGCGTAGCTCTTGGCTTTGTCCAGGGCCTTTCCTTGTTTGGTGGAGACGTTGCTGAGCTGTAACAGAACCTGGCACTTCATCACGTCGTCGATCCCGCCCAGGGCCAGCGCCTTTTCGCCATAAGTGAGAGTTTCCTGCTCGGTCTTGCCCTGCCAGCCGGTGACGCACAGGTTGGCGTTGGCGAAATTCTCGTATTGGCTCCCTTTGCCGGCGCAGGTGGTCAGGAATTCCTTTAGGAGGGCCACCCGCTCGGCCGGGGTATTGGCCGTCATCGCTTTGATATAGGCCTGATCGCATTCGTTCTGGGCCAAGGCGATGCCGCTCGAAAGGAGGATGAGAACGGCTGCCGTTAGGACGAGTTTTTTCATTCGCTACCTCACATCACAATTTGGGGCATGATAGCCCACCGCTCCTAAAATGTCAATATTTCGACATTTCCGGGGGGGAGTAGGACACCATTTCCGCGTGTCCTCCCTCATGGATTATATAAGCAATAAACATGCCAAGAGGGCTCGGGAAAGAAGCCAGCTCCCCGCGGATATCTTGACGCCTGCATCGTTCGGTTTTTTCGGCGGCTGATACAAATAGTCGACGCGGCGACAGGGTGGCCCCCGGCCCCCTGGGGAACCAGTCCCGTCGGTTCCCCCCTCGGCCAAGCCGAGGGGACCCCCCTCCGCTATGGGGGCCTTAGGGCCAACCCTGCCGCTGCGTCCTTGAATCGTCCGCCGAAAAAACCGAACCGCAGCGGCGAGATTCCCTTATGGTCGCTTCGCCTTCTTCCCCTTCGCCTGGAAAAGAGAGCGATGTTTAGTTAAAATGTCTTTAATGAACCAAAATAGATCTCATTTCCTTGCCTTTTTCCTCCAGATCGTCGGCAAACCGCTGGAAGAAAACGTCGAGTTGCGGAACTATTCGAATTTCAAGATCGGGGGGCCGGCGGACTTTTTCTTCGAGGCGGAAAGCGACGGGGAATTGAGATCCGCCGTCCGGGCCGTCCGAGACGGAGAAGTTCCGTTCTATATCATCGGCGGCGGATTCAATATCCTGTTCGACGACGCGGGATTTCGCGGGCTCATCCTCAAGAATTCCGCCCGGGGCCTGGCCCTCGCCGATCCCGGCCTCCGTGTGAAAGCGGCTTCGGGGACCCTGATCAGCGAATTGGTCGATTATGCCCTTGCCAACGGATTGGAAGGGCTCGAGTTCATGGCCGGGATCCCGGGGACGGTGGGCGGGGCCGTATCCGGGAACGCGGGAGCCTTCGGGCAATGCCTCGGCGATTTCCTCGAAGAGGCCGTCCTCTTGAGCCGAAGAGGGGAAGAGGTCCGCGTTTCTCGGGACCATTTCGAGTTCGGCTACCGGCATTCGAAGCTCAAGATCGATCATGACATCCTTTTGGAAGCGACGTTTCGCCTGCGGCCGGGGGATAGGGAAGTGATCCGGGCGAAGATCGCCGGGAACCTGGCCGTCCGGACGAAGAGGCATCCGGCTCCGGACACGGCCTACGCCGGGAGCTACTTCAAGAACCCTCCTCTCGCGGAGGGGAAGAAGACCGCGGCCGGCTATCTACTGGAGCAGGTGGGAGCGAAGGAACTCAAGATCGGGGGGGCCGCCGTCTTTCCCGGCCACTGCAATCTGCTTATCAACGCGGACAACGCCGCCGCCCGCGACGTTCTCGCCCTCGCCGCGGAACTAAAAGAACGGGTCAGGGCCAAGTTCGGGATCGTGCTTGAAGAAGAGGTTATGTTCCTGCCCTCAACCGTTGTATAGAGAATCGATGACGGCCTTGTACTTGCGCTCGATGATGTTGCGCTTGATCTTGAGCGTCGGCGTGATCTCATCGGCTTCGATCTCGAAATCGCGGTCCAGGACGGCGATCTTCTTGATCTTCTCGTAAGGCGCCAGGTCGGAGGTGGCCCCGTCGATCTCGGCCGTCAGGAAGGCGATGATTTCCTCCCGGCGGCACAGCTCGCTTCGGTCGCGGTAATCGAGCCCGCGCGATCGGGCGTAGGCCTCGAGCCGCACGAAATCCGGAACGACGAGCGCGGCGATGAACTTGCGTTCGGCTCCGACCACGACGATGTTCTGGATATACGGGGTGGCCAAGATCAGTGTCTCGATGGGTTGGGGGGCGACGTTCTTGCCGCCCGAGGTCACGATCACGTCCTTCTTCCGGTCGGTGATGGTCAGGAATCCGTCCCCGTCCAGCTGTCCGATATCTCCCGTATGGAACCAGCCGTCGACCATTACATTGCGCGTGGCCTCCTCGTCCTTGTAATACCCGCGCATGAGGTTGGGCCCGCGGGCCAGGATCTCGCCGTCCTCGGCGATCCGGAGCGAGACGCCGGGGATGGCCTTGCCGACCGTCCCCAACCGGCGGTCGCGCAGAGTGTTCCCGGTGAGAACGGGGGAAGTTTCGGTCAGTCCGTATCCGGGCAGGATGATCAGCCCGAGGGCGTCGAAGAACCCGGTGATGTCGGGCGCCAGCGCCGCTCCTCCGCTGATGAAAAAACGCACCCGTCCGCCCGTCCGGGCCAGGATCTTATCGAAGACGAGCTTGCGAGCCAGGCGCAGGCGCAAGGCCAGTCCTTTCGGAAGCGGCCTCCCTTCCGCGCCGCGGGCCGCGGCGAGTTTTCCCGTCCGGACCGCCCAGAAGAAGATCGCCCTTTTCAAGGGCGAACCGGACAGGACCTGATCCATAACGCGGGCGTAGATTTTTTCGAACAGACGGGGAACGCCGATCATCTTGGTCGGCCTGATCTCGAGCAGATTTTCGGCCACGGAAGCGACATTCTCGCAGAACGCGATCGTCCCTCCCTTGTACAGGAACAGGAACGACCCCGTTCGCTCCAGGACATGGGAGAGGGGGAGAAAGGACAGGTGGATGTCGGTCTCATCATAGGGAACGACGGAGTCGAGGGCGAGGACGTTGCTGACGAAATTGGCGTGGGTCAGCATGACGCCTTTGGGCCGGCCGGTCGTCCCCGACGTGTAGATGAGGGAGGCCAGGTCGGAGGCTCCGACCGCCAAGGCCTGCCGCTCGAAAGCTCCCGGGTCGGCAGCCTCGGCTTTCGCCCCCATCGCTATGACGTCATCGATCGTCAGGCCGTTCTCCACGCTCCCGCCGGTGAGAAGGACCGCCCGCTTCAAACCCGCCAGGCGCGGCCGGACCGCCGTTATCTTGTCCCACAAAACGCCGCCTGCGGAGAGAACGAACTTGGCCTCCGAATCCTCCAGGATGTAGCGGACCTGCTCCGCGGGGAGCGTGGGAAAGATGGGGACGGTGATGCCGCCGGCGCAGAGGATGGCGAAGTCGGCGACGACCCAATGGGGCGCGCTTTCGGCCAGCAGGGCCGCCTTGTCGCCCGGCTTCAATCCCAGCGCCTGGAGACCGAGCGAGAGGCGCCGGACCTTTTGCTCAAATTCGGAGGTGGAGAGCGCCCGCCAAGATCCGTCGACCTTGGCCTTGAGGAGCTCGGGTTTCGGATACGTCCGGCACGTGTGGAGGAAGAGCCGGCTCAAAGTCGTCACAAGTTCGGGTTCAGGCATCGGTTGATCCTCTCGATCTTCTTTCGAAGACGTTATTCTCCTGCCATCAGCCCTTTCAGGGCCTTGAACTTACCGGGCGGAAGACCCTTTTTCCGGGCGAGACGCAGGGCTTCGGCGCCGAGGACCTGATAAGCCCGCAGGGCGGCGGGATAACGTCTCAGGGCCTCGAGATGCTTTTCGACGGTCGCCGCGTCCCCGCGCGAGATGGGACCCGTGAGAGCGTCCGCACCGTCAAAATGTTTTACAGACTGTAAAGTTCCCGCGACGAGCGGGAGCAGGATCTTTGTCGCTTCCGCGTCCTTAATCCCGATCCCGCGGAGGAGAGTCCGGGCCATTTCGAACAGCGGCACGAAGAGATTGGAGGCCATGCTGCACGCGGCGTGAAAAAAAGCCTTGTCCCGGGCCCGGAGAAGATAGGGCCGGGCGCCCAACAAACGGATCAGTCGTTTGCCCGTGTTTAAGGCCGCCGCGTCGCCTTCAAGAGCGATGACGATGTCCTTGAAATGGTCGGACGGCATGTCCTTCCGGGGAAACGACTGGACGGGATGGAACGACGCGCAGGCCGCGCCTTTGGACCGCAGCGCGGCCAGGGCAGCCGAGGAGAGGATTCCGCTCGTGTGCAAAACGACCTTGCCGCGCCAGGCCGCGGTGGTTTTGGCCAGGGCGCGCGCCGTCCGTTCGATCTCCTCGTCGGGAACGGCAAGAACGATGATCCCGGCTTCGGCGGCCCGGGCGATGTCGGACGTCACCCGGCCTTGTCCGATGATCCGCCGGCTTTCACGGGCGGCCGCCGGCTTCCTGTCCGCGATCCAGAGGATGGGGTGTCCCTTTTTGGCCAGCGCCCGACCCAGCGATGTTCCCAATCGGCCCGCGCCGATGATGGCCACCCCGGTCATTTGTTCTCCTTGAAGATCTGGGACCACAGCCGGACCTCGAGCGTTGTCGGCCCGGCCTCTTTCTTCTCCATCTCCTTCTCGTTTTTCCACGCTCTGAGCGTCCGGCTGAGCTCGGTTTTAAAATCCCGGCTGGACATGTCGGCGGCGCCTTGGAGGCGGGCGAACGAGCGGATCTCGCGGTCCGAGCTGACGACGACCATTTTTCTCCGGTCGCCCAGGCCGTCCAGGATCTCCCGGATGGCCGAGTCCGCGCTCTCGCCGGGCGGGGGATTGACGATGGCGAAACGGTCCTGGGACGCCGCCATGGCTTCCGCGTCCGCCGAAGCGGCCCCGTCGAAGACGAGGATGATCCGGGACCGCGTCGAGCGCTGGAACGCGATCAGCCGGCGGACGAGCTTCCGCTTGTTCTCGGGGTCCCGGTGATGCCCGGGAAACAGCGTTCCCAGGAGATTGTTGCCGTCGATGAGATAGGCCATGACGGGTTAAAGGCGGGTCGTCTCTCCCGGCTTGAGGATGAGGACCTCGGCCGCCGCTCCGACGAGTCGCTTGAATTCCTCGGGATCGGCGGCGATGAGGGGAAATGTTCCGTAATGGATGGGAACGACCTTTTTGGTCTTGATGAATTCGACCGCCTTGGCGGCCGAGGCCGGGCCCATCGTGTAGCGGTCGCCGATGGGAATGAAGCTCAGGTCGGGATGAAAGAATTCGCCGACGAGCTTCAGGTCATAGGTCAGGCCCGTATCGCCCGCGTGATAGATCCTCTTTCCGTCGATCTCGACGACGACGCCGGCGGCGTTCCCTTTCCCCGCCGAATGCAGGGCGGGGACCATGTGGACCTTGACGCCCCGTACTTCGACCGTCCCGCCGATGTTCATGCCCTCGGACGTGATGCCGAGGGAGCCGGCCTCGACGGCGGTCTCGTGCATGGCCACGAGGACCGCGCCCGTCCTCTTGGCGATCGCGAAGGCGTCGCCGAGATGGTCGCTGTGATCATGGGTGACGACGACGACGTCCGCGGCGGTGATCTTCTCCGGGGCGAGGGCCGCCTTCGGATTGCCCGACAGGAACGGATCGATGAAGACGGTCTTGGTGCCCTTGATCCTGACGGCCGAATGGCCGAGATAGGTGATGTCAAGCATACTTGACCTCCTTTTTTATCGCTTTAATGATAGTTCTTTCGCTAAAAAATATTTTGGCTCTCCTTAATTATGAACAGAGGAAGCGAGCGGACATCTTATCCCGGCGGCCAGGTCATCCGGCGGCCGCCGAGGAGATGGAAGTGAAGATGAAAGACCTCCTGCCCCGCGTCCCGGGCCGTGTTCAGGACGATCCTGTAGCCGGAGGAGGCGATGCCCTTGTCCGCCGCGATCCGGCGCGCCTTCAGAAGGATGTCCGAGAGGATGTCCGCCTTGTCGGCGGGGACGTCGTTCAACGAGGCGAAGTGGTCTTTGGGAATGAGGAGCGTGTGTGTCGGCGCCTGGGGGCGGATGTCGTCGAAGGCGAGGACCCGGTCGTCCTCGTAAACGATCTTGGCCGGGATCTTTCTCTCGATGATCTTGCAAAAAAGACAATCGTCCATAGCAGACCTCTCAACGATTTCGAATTAAAATTCTCTTGTCCTCTCGCTTTCTCCCCCTTTTCTAAATGGGGATGAAGGGGGATTATTCCACCATTTTCAGCCGCTCGATCCGGGCGCCGAGAGCCTTGAGCTTCTCTTCGATGGCCTCATACCCCCGATCGATGTGTTCGACCTCGTTGACGATGGTCTCGCCGCCCGCGATCAGACCGGCCAGGATCAGGGAGGCGGAAGCCCGGAGGTCGGTGGCGATGACCTCGGCTCCGGAGAGGAGGGTCCGGCCGCGGACGACCGCCTTGTCGCCGGAGACTTCGATGTTCGCCCCGAGACGGAGGAGTTCGTTGACGTGGAGGAAGCGGCGGTCGAAGATGGTCTCGGTGATGATGGACGTGCCCGAGGCCTGGGTCATAAGGACCATGAACTGGGCCTGCATGTCGGTCGGGAACCCCGGGTAAGGAGAGGTCGTGACGTCCTGGGGTTTGATCTCGGGGCTGCCGACGACGCGCAGAGTCTTTTTTCCGTCCATCTCGATGACGGCGCCCGAGGAGCGAAGTTTTTCGATGATGGCCGCAAGATGGCCGGGTTCGGTCCCGGTGAGGGTGATGTCGCCTCGGGTCAGGGCGCCGGCGACGAGGAACGTGCCCGCCTCGATCCGGTCGGGGATGATCTCGTGCGTCGCGCCGCCCAGCTCCCCGACGCCCTGGATATGGATGACCTCCTCTCCGGTCCCCTCGATCTTGGCCCCCATTTTCACGAGCAGCTCGCAGAGATTGGAGATCTCGGGCTCCTGGGCGCAGTTGCGGAGGACGGTCTCGCCTCGCGCGAGCGCGGCGGCCATGACCAGATGCTCCGTGCCGCCGACCGTCTTTTTTTCGAAGCGGATATCGGCCCCCTGGAGCCGGTCGGCCTCGGCCTTGACGTAACCGTGTTCGAGGGTGATGTTCGCGCCCATCTTCTGGAGCCCGGCGATGTGAAGGTCGATGGGTCGCGAGCCGATGGCGCAGCCCCCGGGGAGAGCGACGACGGCCTTGCCGAAGCGGGCCAGCATGGGGCCGAGGACCAAAAAGGAGGCCCGCATGACGCGAACGAGATCGTACGAGGCCTCTTCGGACAGGATCCCTCGGGCTTGGATGGTGAGGGTGTTCTTTTTGATGTCGCCGTCGGCGCCCAGTTCCTTCATGAGCCTGAGCATGGAATGAACGTCCTTCACCAGCGGGATGTTCTTGAGGCGGAGTTTTTCATCGGTCAGAAGGGAGGCGGCGATGGCCGGCAGAACGGCGTTCTTCGAGCCGCTGATGCGGACGGTCCCTTTCAGCTGCTGATCGTGATGGCCGAAGATGCGGATCTTTTCCACGAAAGGATTGTAGTCTATCGAGGGGGAAAATTCAACGTTCGGGGGACGCCGGATGGTGTCCCCCGATGTCGGTGAGGTCAGAGCGCGTTCAACGCCTGATCGAGGTCGGCGATGACGTCGGCCGGGTCCTCGGCGCCCACGCACAGCCGGATGAGCTGGGGCGGGATGTCGGCCATGCGGCGCGCTTCCTCGCCCTGCTGCTGGTGGGTGGAGATGGACGGGATGGTCGCGACGCTCTTGATCCGGCCGAGGTCCGTGGCCCGGTAGATCAGTTTGAAGCGGTCGAAGACCTTGCGCGCGTTCTCCGGCGGGCCGTCGACGCGGAAGCTCATGAGATGGCCGTAGCGGTTGATCTCGTTCCCGTTGCCATCGTTCGAATCGACCAGGGTCATGTATTTCTTGGCGATCGGATGAAGGGGATCGCCCGGGCAGCCCAGGTAATCGACCTGGTAGACCTTGGGATGCGTCTCCAGGAATTGAGCGACGTCCATGCAGTTCCGGCTGACCAGGTCCATTCGCGAGCGGAGCGTCCGCAGGTCGTTCAGGGCGAACATGGCGTTGAACGGCGAGGCGGACGGGCCGTGGTCCCGGTAGGGCAGGAATTTGATGTATTCGGCGAAGCTTTCCTTAAAGAGGGGATGATCGTTCTTGACCTTGGTCACGATCGGCTTGCGGCTGATGAGGGCCCCGCCGATGGCCGTCCCGCCGGCCGTGATCGATTTCGTCAGAGAATGGACGACGACGTCGCATCCGGAAGCGATCGGCCGCATCAAGGCCGGCGTCGCGCAGGTCGCGTCGAAGATGAGCGGGATCTCCCAGGAATGGGCGACGTCGGCCAGCGCCTTCACGTCGCAGAACGACTGCTGCGGGTTGCTCGGCGCCTCCATGTAGAGGAACCGCGTGTCCTCGTCGATCTTGGTCTTCCATTCGTTCATGTCCTCGGGATGGAGGACCCAGCGGACCTCGATGCCGTGTTCCTTCATCTTGCGCACCGAAAAATGCTGGAACGTGCCGCCGTAGAGGCGGATCGAAGTGACGAAATTGATCTTTTCCGGGCCGGTCTTCTGATTGACCAGGAACGCGTCGACGGCCAGGGCGATGGCCGACATTCCCGAGGCTGTCACCAGGCAGGAAGCGTCGCAGCCGGTCTTATAACTTTCGAGCAGGGCCATGGTCCATTCGAGGTAATACGTCGTCGGGTTGGCGATGCGTGTATAGCACCAGGTCGGGACGAGATAAGCCAGGGCGGCCTCCAGCTCATCGGCATCGTGGTAGGCCTGCGAGCTGGCCAGGTAGAGCGGCTCGATGATGGCCCCCTGGTTGTGCTGCAACGCCTCTTCAACGGAGTATAGGCCGTGGACGGCGACCGTGTCGAACTTCCACTTCTTGGCCTGGGCCAGATGGGCCTCCCGCTCCGCGAGCAGCTTTTTGGCCGCTTCCACATACTTCATGACTCCCGGGCCGTACGTTGGGCTTGACATGATTCCTCCCAAAAAAGTCGGGTATCGTTCCTTTATAAATGCTCCATGACAAAAACTAACAGAGGAAGCGCAGGCGGAAGCCTGCCTTTCGCTTGTGATGCGCTTTAAAACGCATGATACAGGATCACGCTATTCCAATTCCCTAGAGATCAGTCTATTTCAAATTCCGGTGGATGGCAAGCATGTCCTGAAGGATGGCGTCCCCCGTGGCCAGCTTGCCCGCGCCCGGCCCCTGGATTGTCACTAGGCCCAGGAGGTCCATGTCGAAGGTCAGGGCGTTTTGGGCCCCCATAACGCCGGCCAGGGGGTCGGACAGGGGGAGCTTCCGCGGCGCGACGCCGGCCGTGATTGTGCCGCCGTCCCGCTTGGTCTGGGCGATAAGCTTGTAGCGGAAGCCTTCCTGCTTGGCCTCCATAACCATCTGTTTGGTGATCCCGGTGATGCCTACCGGCGTGACGTCCGAAGGCTTGATCCGACCGCCGAGGATGACGTTGGAGAGGATGACGACCTTGGCCAGCGCGTCGAATCCGCCGACGTCGGCTGTCGGGTCGGCTTCGGCATAGCCGAGCTTCTGGGCCAGGGCCAGGGCGTCCGCGTAGTCCATGTTCTCGAGCTCCATCTTCGTCAGGATGAAGTTGGTCGTGCCGTTGAGGATCCCCTTGATCTCCTTGACCTCGTTGCCGGCGAAACCGCTCTCGAACAGGGTGAAGACGGGCGTGCCGCTCATGACCGTGCCTTCGATCCGAAGCTGGACCTTCTTTTTTTTGGCCAGTTCCTTGAGCTCGTGATAATGGAGCGCGGCCGGTCCTTTGTTGGAGGTGACAACGTGTTTTCCGGTCTGCAGGGCTTTTTTGATATAGCTCGTCGCCGGCTCGCCGGTTTGGATGTTGGTATACGTCAGCTCGGCGACGATATCGGCGCCGCACAAGGCGATGACGTCGAGCGGGTCGGCCTCCGCGGCCTTTTTCCCCGGCTTGTAGTCCGAAAGCGGTTTTCCCTGGGCCAAAAGGGCGAGGACTTTTTTGATATCGAGGCCTCCCGGCGCGGTGGCCGTCCCTTTGATCTTGTCGGTGATGGCGACGACTTTCGCTTCGAACCCGAAGTCCTTTTTGAGTGCTTCTGCTTTAGTGGCGAGGATCTCCAGCAGGCCTTGTCCGACGGTCCCGCAGCCGACGAGCGCGATCTTGTATTTCATGAAAATTCCTCCGTATTCGGGGTTTTATAAGAGCACCACATATCCTAGCCTATACCGGCGCGGGAAGTCAAAACTACGGGTGGGTTTGACACTGTCATTCGATGGCTTTAATATGGGCTCACTTTGAATGTTATTGTGTCGAAGGAGGGAATATGATCAAGAAAACCGTTGTCTTTGGTTTAGCGCTTGCGTTCATGTTCGCCATGGCCGCGGCCGGCCAGACGCCGGCCAAAGGCTTGAAAGTCTTCATTTCGGTCGACATGGAGGGCGTCTGCGGGGTCATCAACTGGGACGAGACGGGCCAGGGCGGGCCGGACTATGGGATGTTCCGGACGCTCATGACCCAGGAAGTGAACGCGGCCATCGCCGGGGCCGTCGCCGCCGGCGCGACCGAGATCCTGGTCCGCGACGCGCACGACTCCGCCCGTAACATCCTCCCCGAACTTCTGGATCCTCGCGCCCGTCTGCTCCGGGAATGGACGTACGGCCCGCTGAGCATGATGGAGGGAATCGATAAGACCTATGATGCCGCGATCTTCATCGGCTATCACGCGCGCGCCGGGACACCCGATGCCGTCCTCAAACATACGATGACCACGAAGCTCCTGGACGTCATCATCAACGGCAAGAAAATGCCGGAGGCCGGCATCAACGGCCTGATCGCCGGACACTTCGGCGTGCCGGTCGTCCTTGTCTCCGGAGACCAGGCGATCGCCCGCCAGGCCAAGGAGCTGTTCGGCGACATCGAGACCGCCGTCGTCAAGGAAGCTATTTCCACGGCGGCCATCATGCTCCATCCTTCCAAAGCGCGCGACCTGATCCGGGACAAAACCACGGCCGCGCTCAAGCGCCTGAAGGATTTCAAATCGCTGAAGTTCAATCCGCCCTACGCGCTCGACGTCGCTTTCGCCGACGAAGCGCTGGCCCAAAAAGCGAGCTGGATCCCCGGCGCCGTCCGCAAGGACGAGCATACGGTGTCGTTCACGACGAATGACTTTATGGAGATGCTGAAGCTCTTCCGCCTGTCGAAGATGTAAAGGAGGACGACGCCTCCTGTCCCCATTTTATTCCCGTTTATGATCAAACTGCTTCAATTGGAGAATATGGGGACAGGATACGTCGTCCCCCTTAAATCCCTTAAATAAATATGGATTTCCCCGACGAATAAAAAAAAGGGCCGCTCGCTTTCGAGCGGCCCTTTACCCATTCGTGGGCCGGCTTAAAAAAGACTCAGACTCTTAAAACCGTTGGCTTTGCTTACTTCGCCGGGGCCGGGGCTTTCTTCGCCTGTTCTTCGAGCCACTCGATGAGCACCGACTTCGGCCGTTCGATGGCCAGTCCGAGGGCGCGGCTCCAGATGAGCTGGGCCAGGATGCCCATGGCCCGGGAGACGCCGAAGAACACCGTGTAAATGTCGTACTCGGTGATGCCGTAGTAGTAGAGGAGAACGCCGGAGTGGGCGTCGACGTTCGGCCAGGGGTTCTTCGCTTTGCCCTGTTCGATCAGGATCTTGGGGGCGACTTCGTAGATATCGCTCACCACCCGGAACATGTCGTAGTTGGGCAGGTGCTTGAGGGCGAACTCGCGCTGGGCGACGTACCGCGGATCGGTCTTGCGGAGGACGGCGTGGCCGTAGCCGGGGATGACCTTCCCGGATTTCAGCGTGTCCCAGAGGTATTTGTGGAGCTGGTCCTTGGTCGGGACGCCGCCGAGGTCCTTCATGACGTCCATGATCCAGCGCAGGACTTCCTGGTTGGCCAGGCCGTGGAGCGGACCGGCCAGCCCGTCCATCGCCGCCGACATGCTGTAATAGGCGTCGGACAGGGCGGAACCGACGAGGTGGCAGGTGTGGGCCGAGACGTTGCCGCCTTCGTGGTCGCTGTGGATGACGAGGTAGAGCCGCATCAGGTCGTAGAATTCGGGCTTGTCGAGGCCGAGCATATGGGCCTGGTTGGCGGCCCAGTCGAGCTTCGGATCGGGGGCGATGTAATGGCCGCCCTTGTAGGCGCGCCGATAGACCCGGGCCGCGATTTCGGGCAACTTGGCCAGGAGGTCCATGACGTCCTCGAACATGGGATCCCAGTAGTCGCCCTTGGGCATGCCGGCGCGATATTTAGCGGTGAACTTGGAATCGCGCTGGAGGGCCAGGATGGCTATGGCGAACTGGGTCATGGGATGCGTGTCCGTGGGGACCGCTTCCATGGTCTTGATCAGGTGGGCCGGCAGGGCGCTGCGTTTCCGCCATTCCTCGGTGACGGCGACGCAATCGTCGTAGGTCGGAAGCTCGCCCGTCAAGAGGAAATAAAAGATGCCCTCGGGCATGGGCTCGGAGCCGCCGGGCGCCTTGGGCAGTTTCGCCTGGAGGTCGGGGATGGTGTAGCCGCGGAAGCGAATGCCTTCCTGCGGATCCAGGTCCGAAATGACCCAGAACATCGAACGGATGTCGCGCATCCCGCCGATGATCTGGCCGATGTTGACGTCATCGACGGTGACGTTGGCGAATTCCTTGTTGAGCTTCTGGACCCGCTCCCTCATCGGGGCGATCTTCGTCATAAATTTTTCTTTTAATGAAGCCATTCAGAAACCTCCTCGATATAAAACGTATTTATCAATCCCTTTTCCAGGAATGATATGGAAAAAATATAACACGTGACCAGGGGCCTGTCAATCAAGAAATGACCGCCCGGGAAGAGGGAGAAACGGCGCCCGGGCGTGGGGCCGGAACCGCGCTTTTCCCGATCAGCCGCGGCTTGCTTTTTCCCGATGGAGGGCTTATGCTCTTTCATGGAATATCGAAAAGCGAAGTTCCAATTAAGGAGTGAACCATGGGAGCGCTAGTCATCTTTCTCATCATCATCGCCGGGCTGTTCCTGATCGCCGTCGGGATGTACAACGGCCTGATCCAAATGAGGAACCGCTGCGATAACGCCTGGTCGCAGGTCGACGTCCAGCTCAAGCGCCGGTATGACCTCATCCCCAACCTGGTCGAAACGGTCAAGGGCTACGCCAAGCACGAACGCGAGGTCTTCCAGAACGTGACCGACGCCCGGTCCAAGGCGATCGGGGCCGGCACGGTCAAAGACCAGAGCGCGGCGGAGAATCAGCTGACCGGAGCGCTGAAGACCCTCTTCGCCGTGGCCGAGAACTACCCGGACCTCAAGGCCAATCAGAATTTCCTGATGCTGCAGGAAGAGCTGGCCGGGACGGAGAGCAAGATCGCCTACGCCCGGCAGTTCTATAACGACCAGGTCATGAAGTTCAACCAGAAACAGCAGGTCGTTCCCTCCAACATCATCGCCAAGATGTTCGGCTTCAAAGAGAGGGAATATTTCGTCATCGAAGAGCCGGCCGCGAAAGAACCGGTCAAAGTATCGTTTTGATTTATGGGGGACATGTTCCGAATTCTCCGGAATTCGGTACGTGTCCCCGTATTTAGGCATCCCCGTCTTTAAGATTCGATGTACGAACAGATCGCCAGCAACAAGCGGAAGTCCTTCCTGCTCGTCGCCTTCTTTTTGGGTTTGATCTTTGTCCTGGCCTATGTCTTGGCCGAGCTGGCCGGCATGGGCAATGGGGGTCTGATCGCCGCGCTGCTCATCGCCGGCGGGATCTCGTTCGCGAGTTACTACGGAAGCGACAACATCACCCTGGCCATCAGCCATGCCCGTCCGGCGACCAAAGAGGAATTTCCTTATTTGCATAACGTCGTCGAAGGCCTGGCCATCGCCGCCGGGGTCCCCGCCCCGCGGTGCTATGTGATCGACGACACCGCGCCGAATGCGTTCGCCACGGGCCACAGCCCGAAGAATTCCGTCATTTGCGTGACGACGGGATTGCTCGAGAAGATGAACCGGGCCGAGCTCGAAGGCGTCATCTCCCATGAAATGTCGCATATCAAGAACCTGGACATCCGCCTGATGACCCTGACCGTGGTCATGATCGGCATCGTCGCTCTGCTCAGCGATTGGATCATGCGGACCTTCATGTGGGGCGGCCGGCGCCGGGTCGGCCGGGACAAGAGCGGTGTCGGGGCGATCTT
Source organism: Candidatus Aminicenantota bacterium (assembly GCA_026393865.1). GTDB lineage: Bacteria > Acidobacteriota > Aminicenantia > Aminicenantales > UBA4085 > JAPKZI01. Next base: position 28,248 of record JAPKZI010000230.1, on the reverse strand, counting down.
CCTCGTCGTCGGCCTGGTCATGGCCCTTCTCTCGCCGCTCATCGCCCAGGTCATCCGGCTGGCCATCTCCCGCAAGCGCGAGTTCCTGGCCGACGCGAGCGGGGCGATGCTGACCCGCTATCCGGCGGGGCTGGCCTCCGCGCTCCGCAAGCTGGAGGATGACACCGAGCCGCTCGAGGCCGCCAACAAGGCCACGGCGCACCTTTATATCGTCAATCCCCTGAAGAACATCAAAGGGATGGTCAACAAGATGTTCAGCACCCACCCTCCGATCGAGGAGCGCATCGCCGCCCTGGAAAAAATGTAAAGGGCTCGGGGGATGCCGCCCGTCACCACGCGGATTTTCCCCAGCGCGGAAAATCCGCTCGGACCTCGCTCTCGAGCTCTCGGAAAAACTCCGTTTTTCCGAACCGTGCCCGCTCTCGCTCTCGGACGGGTTCCAAGCGGCATACCCCCTCGCCATAGCTAATCAAAAAGCGGAATGGGATCGGCGAAGGTTTGGAGTTGAAAAACGGTCCCTTTCCGGCTATAATCTACTCTCCTGGGCGGGGCCGTAGTTCAGTTGGTTAGAACGCTGGCCTGTCACGTCAGAGGTCGCGAGTTCAAGTCTCGTCGGCCCCGCCATTCCTTTCCCGAAACGCTGACGATTCCCCCCTTCTTGGAAGGGGGGTAGGGGGGATAAGATCACTAAAAAGATATGGAAGCGTTTTGGGCAATTAACGCTGACGATTCCCCCCTTCTTGGAAGGGGGGGTAGGGGGGATAGATATCACTAATTCAGAGTCTTAAAGGCGTTTTGGAAAAGCTCTTTCTTTAAACGCCTTCCTGATTCGGGGTCCCCCTTTTTCCGCATTCCGCTGCTTGACTTTTAAAGCATTTCATCCAAGAATTATTCACAGATAGCCTATCCATAATAAGGTCGAAAAATTGGCTCACGGCCTATGTCATCGATTCCGGCGGGAGGTTGATATGAAAAGACGTTTCATCTGCGTTTTTTCTTTCCTTTTGGCTTTTGTCTCCATCGAGAGAGGATCGACGAGCGTCGGGATGATCCAGGCATCCTCCGGGATCTCCCTTTCCTTGAAGTCGTCGGGGCTGAAGACGGACATGAATTTCGGGAAGATGCCGCTGTATTTCATCGCCAACAAGGGTCAGTTGGATAAGAGAGTCGCCTATTACGTGCAGGGCAAGGATAAGAGCCTTTATTTCACATCCGAAGGTGTGACGATCGTCCTCAGCGGGAGCACGAAGGGGAATGACAGGCCCGAAGCTCGGGTTTTGCCTGGTCCCATGAACGGGGAGCGGGAGAGAGCGAAGAGCGAGGCCGCGTCGGATGCTCGTTGGGTGGTGAAGTTGGATTTTGTGGGCGCGAATCCCGCAGCGAAACCGACGGGCGTCGAGGAGACCGGGGCCGTCATTTCCTATTTCAAGGGAAAACCCGAGGAATGGAAGAAGGGCCTCCCGACATATTCGAAGATTATCTATAAGGATCTCTGGCCTGGAATCGATCTTGTCTATGGCGGGACGGTCAATCGGCTGAAATACGAGTTCATCGTCCATCCGGGCGGGGATCCGTTGCGGATTCGGCTGGCTTATCGAGGAGCGGACGCGGTCGAGGTGACCGGGGAAGGACGGCTCGCGGTCACGACGCCCGCGGGCGGCTTTGAGGATGATGTCCCGGTGGCCTGGCAAGACGTCGATGGAGGGAAGGCGGACGTCCCCGCGGCCTATGTTTTGCAAAAAATGGAAAAAGCCGCAGGCGGGAACGGGAGTCAAGTCTACGGATTCGAGGTCGGGGAATATGACCGCAGCCGGCCGCTCGTCCTCGACCCGGCGGTTCTTGTCTATTGCGGTTTTATAGGCGGCTCGGGACAAGATACGGCCGGTGGGATTGCCGTGGACGGGTCAAGGAATGCGTATGTCGTGGGCACTACCGGTTCCACGGAGGCCTCCTTTCCAGTTGTTGTGGGTCCGGATCTGACAGAAAGCGGCAGCGACGCGTTCGTAGCCAAAGTGAACGCTTCGGGGACGGCGCTTGTTTACTGCGGCTATATCGGCGGTTCCAGCTGGGAGAGGGGAAGAAAGATCGCCGTGGATAATCTCGGAAATGCTTATATCACTGGAGACACGAAATCCACCGAGGCGACTTTTCCGGTCGTTTTGGGCCCTGGCCTGACTTCTATCGGACCACCCGACGCGTTCGTAGCCAAGGTGAACGCTTCGGGGACGTCGCTCGTCTATTGCGGCTACATCAGCGGCAGTGGGGATGATGCAGGCTACAGCATCGCGGTCGATGGTTCCGGAAACGCTTACGTCACGGGCTGGACGGAGTCTCCCTGGTGGCTTTTTCCCGTCGTCGTAGGGCCTGACCTGACTTTCAACGGCGGATTCATCATAGCGTTCGTGGCCAAGGTGAACGCTAAGGGGACGGCACTTGACTATTGCGGCTATATCGGCTGTCCGCAGGGTAGAGGGATCGCCGTGGATAATCTCGGAAATGCTTATATCACCGGATCCAGCGGCGGCGATGCTTTTATCGCCAAGGTGAATCCTTCGGGGACGGCGTTCATCTATTGCGTATATATCGGCGGTTCCGACGCTGACGATGGCTACGGGATCGCCGTGGATAGCTCGGGAAATGCTTATGTCGTCGGCGAGACGAGATCTGCCGAGGACACCTTTCCCGTCGTCGCGGGCCCGGACTTGACCTTTAACAATCCCGGTTTATTCGCCAGAGACGCATTCGTAGCCAAGATCAATCCCACGGGCACGGCGCTCATTTACTGCGGGTATATCGGCGGCAGTGAAGATGATAGAGGCTATAGCATTGCGGTCGATGGTTCCGGGAACGCCTATATCGCGGGCCAGACGTGGTCCACCGAAGCCACTTTTCCGGTCGTTTCGGGTCCGGACCTCACATACAACGACTTCGGCATCACGCCGGTGCCCGGGGACGCCTTTGTGGCCAAGGTGGACTCCTCGGGAAGGGCGCTAATCTATTGCGGATATATCGGCGACCGGAGCGAAGACGGAGCCTGGGGCATAGCCGTGGACGATTTCGGGGACGCGTATGTTGCGGGCCACACCACCGGTTGGGATTGGCGGTTTCCCGTCGTGACAGGACCTGACCTGACATATAACGGAGGCGATTACGACGCCTTCGTCGCGAAAATTTCAGAAGTTCCGGTCGTCGTGACCTCGCCCAACGGGGGAGAGATCTGGGTGGCGGGATCGGCTCACAACATCACCTGGGCCTCGACGGGCGCGATCGCCAACGTCAAGATCGAGTATTCGACGAATAACGGAACAAGTTGGACGACCGTCATCGCCTCGACATCCAATACAGGGAGTTATCCTTGGACTATACCGAATACGCCCTCGACTACCTGTCTTGTCCGGATGAGCGACGCTTCGAACGCAACGGTCAGTGATCTGAGCGATGCGGTGTTCACTATCGTCGGGATCCCGACGGTCGGCCTCAGCCGAAATGCTCTGAACTTCGGGGCGGTGGCTGGCGGCGTTTCGACCAAATCCCAATCGGTGATCGTGAGCAACACGGGATGCGGTACGCTGAATTGGATAGCCTTCTCCAACCATTACCGGCTCGCGGTGACCCCGACTTCGGGGACGGGAACGAAAGTCATTCAAGTGAGCGTCAACCCGGCCGGGCTGGCGGCGGGATCCTATACGTGGACGATCACCGTCTCGGATCCGAACGCCACTAATAGCCCTCAGGCGATAAACGTCGGATTAATGGTTAAGGCGGCAGGCACGGTTCCGTTCGGCTCGTTCGATACCCCGGTGGAGGGGACGACGGGGATTACAGGCGCGATTCCGGTGACCGGATGGGCGCTGGATGATATCGAGGTAACCAAGGTGGAGATTCTGCGCGATAACGTCTTGGGCGAGACGCCCGGCCAGTGGGCGATCGGAGAGGCCATCTTCGTCGAGGGGGCCCGGCCCGATATCGAGACGGCCTTGCCGGGGTATCCGATGAATAATAAGGCGGGCTGGGGTTACATGCTGTTGACGAACATGCTCCCAGCGCACGGGAATGGGACATACAAACTCTATGCCTACGCCACGGATAAAGAAGGGAACCGGGTGCTGTTGGGGACGAAGACAGTCACCTGTTCTAACGCGACAGCCGTTAAGCCGTTCGGAACAATCGACACTCCGACTCAGGGGGGAGACGCATCGGGCAGCCTTTTCGTCAACTTCGGCTGGGTGCTGACGCCGCTGCCGAAGACGGTGCCGAAGAACGGGTCAACAATTTCGGTCTGGGTCGATGGGACCCAAGCGGGGACCCTGGCCACGGCCCCGAACGTCTACAATCAGTATCGGGTGGATGTCTCGACCGCCTTCCCCGGATTGAACAATACGGGGTCGCCTGGCGCCGGGGGACCGGTCGGAGCCTTTTACCTGGATACGACGAAATACGCGAACGGCGTCCACACCATTTACTGGATCGCCACGGATGACGGGGGGCAGGCGGACGGGATCGGCTCGCGCTATTTTAACATCGTGAATACAGGGACCACGGCCAATGAAATCAAGGCCGTGGGTTCGACCATCGCCCCTGATTTTGCGGCGGCGGTTCCCAAGATGGGCACTCTCGGAAGGCTCCCCGTATCGTTCGATTCCGTTTCCGTGAAAAAGGGCTTCGATCTGTCCGCTCCGGCCGAAATGATCGAGCCTGACCGGTATGGCGTGATCCGGACGGAAATGAGGGAGGTCGAGCGCCTGGAACTTGATCTTGGGAAAGGCCCGGGCCTCAAAGGCTATCTGGTTGTGGGCGAGGAGCTGCGAGGGTTGCCCATCGGCTCGACGCTCGACACCAAGAAAGGCACGTTCTCCTGGCTTCCGGGACCCGGATTCCTAGGGACTTATAACCTCCTCTTCGTCCAGGAAGATGAGTTCGGCATCGGGAGAAGAATTCCCGTGGTGGTCACGATCAAGCCGAAGTTCAGGGCGAAATAAGCCGCGTACTCTGTTACCGCAAAGTGATAATGTCCGGCGGGAAACAGTAGAGTATCGGGCTTACACGTCAGAGGTCGCGAGTTCAAGTCTCGTCGGCCCCACCATACAATCCCCAAAACGCCTACATGTTTCGGGGCCCCCCTTATTTGACATAAGGGGGGTAGGGGGGATAGATATCACTAATTCAGAGTCTTAAAGGCGTTTTGGCAAGACTCTTTCTAAGGATGCCTACCTTATTCCTCCCCCTTTTTCCGCATTCCGCTGCTTGACTTTTATGGTGTTTTATCCAAGAATTATTCACAGATAGCCTATCCATAATAAGGTCGAGAAATTGGCTCCCGGCCTATGTCATCGATTCCGGCGGGAGGTTGATATGAAAAGACGTTTCATCTGCGTTTTTTCTTTCCTTTTGGCTTTTGTCTCCATCGAGAGAGGATCGACGAGCGTCGGGATGATCCAGACATCCTCCGGGATCTCCCTTTCCTTGAAGTCGTCGGGGCTGAAGACGGACATGAATTTCGGGAAGATGCCGGTTTATTTCATCGAAAACCGGGGGCAGATGGACGAGCGGGTGGCCTATTATGTGCAGGGGAAGGATAAGAGCCTGTACTTCACATCAGAAGGAATGACCATCGCTCTTAGCGGGAACGAGATGGGAAAAGGCAGATCGAAAACTCCGGATTTATCGGGTCCCATCGGCCGGGAGAGGGAAAGAGAGAAAATCGAAGCCGCGCCGGAGTCCCGATGGGTGGTGAAGCTGGATTTTGTGGACGCGAATCCCGCAGCGAGGCCGACGGGCGTTGAGAAGACCGAGGCCGTCATTTCCTATTTCAAGGGAAAACCCGAGGAATGGAAGACAGGCCTTCCGACATATTCGAAGATTATCTATCAAGATCTTTGGCCTGGGATCGATCTCCTCTATTCCGGGACGGTCGACCGGATGAAATACGAGTTCATCGTTCATCCCGGAGCGGATCCGTCGCGTATCCGGCTGGCCTATCGAGGAGCGGACTCGGTCGAGGTGACGGAGGAAGGGCGGCTCGCGGTCACGACGCCCGTGGGCGGTTTCGAGGATGATGTCCCGGTGGCCTGGCAAGACGGCGATCGTGGGAAGGCGGATGTCCCCGCGGCCTATGTTTTGCAAAAAATGGAAAAAGCCGCAGGCGGGAACGGGAGTCAAGTCTACGGATTCGAGGTCGGGGAATATGACCGCAGCCGGCCGCTCGTCCTCGACCCGGCGGTCCTTGTCTACTGCGGCTATATCGGCGGTACGGGTTGGGATGAGGCCTCTGGGATTGCCGTGGACGGGTCAAGGAATGCGTATATCGTGGGCTATGCCGGTTCCACGGAGGCCTCCTTTCCAGTTGTTGTGGGCCCGGATCTGACAGGCGGCGGCGACGCGTTCGTGGCCAAAGTGAACGCTTCGGGGACGGCGCTTGTTTACTGCGGCTATATCGGCGGTTCCAGCTATGACAGGGGCTACGGGATCGCCGTGGATAATCTCGGAAATGCTTATATCACCGGAGATACGGCCTCCGCCGAGGCGACTTTTCCGGTCGTTTCGGGCCCCGGCTTGATCTTCAGTGACCAGCCGCCTGACGCGTTTGTGGCCAAGGTGAACGCCGCGGGGACGTCGCTCGTCTATTGCGGCTACATCGGCGGCGGTGTGGATGATAGAGGCTTAAGCATTGCGGTCGATGGTTCCGGAAACGCTTACGTCACGGGCTGGACGACTTCTCCCGAGTGGCTTTTTCCCGTCGTCGAGGGGCCTGACCTGACGTCCAACGGAGGCGAGGACGTTTTCGTCGCCAAGGTGAACGCTACGGGGACGGCACTTGACTATTGCGGCTATATCGGCAGTTCCGGCAATGACAGGGGTTACGGGATCGCCGTGGATAATCTCGGAAATGCTTATGTCACTGGAGAAACGAGCTACACTGACTTCCCCGTCGTCTCAGGTCCTGATCTGACGCAGAACGGCTCTTACGATGTCTTCGTGGCCAAGGTGAACGCGACTGGGACGGCGTTGGTCTATTGCGGATATATCGGCGGTTCCGGTTATGACCGAGGCTACGGGATCGATGTGGACGGCTCGGGAAACGCTTATGTCGCCGGCGAGACGAGATCTGCCGAGGACACCTTTCCCGTCGTCGCGGGCCCGGACTTGACCTATAACAATCCCGGGTTAGACCGCGCAGACGCATTCGTAGCCAAGATCAACCCCACGGGCACGGCGCTCATTTACTGCGGGTATATCGGCGGCGTGGATCACGAAACCGCCCTCGGGGTTGCGGTCGACGGTTCCGGGAACGCGTATATCGCGGGCGTGACGTATTCCAGCGAGGCCACTTTTCCGGTCGTTTCGGGTCCGGACCTCACATACAACGACAGCGGCATTCCGCAAGAGGGGGACGCCTTTGTGGCCAAGGTGGACTCCTCGGGCAAGGCGCTAGTCTATTGCGGATATATCGGCAGCTATACCGAAGAGGTAGCCAGGGGCATAGCCGTGGACGATTTCGGGGCCGCGTATGTTGTGGGTCGCACCTCCGCCTGGGACCCTTTTTTCCCTGTCGTGACAGGACCGGACCTGACTTGGTACGGAAGATATGCGGCTTTCGTCGCCAAAATTAAGGAAGTTCCGGTCCTCGTAACCGCGCCCAACGGGGGGGAGATCTGGGCGGCGGGGTCCGTGCGCAACATCACTTGGCGGGCGATCGGAACGATCGCCAACGTCAAACTCCAATACTCGACCGACAGGGGGGCGAACTGGACGACGATCGTCGCCTCGACGACGAACACGGGGACGTATGCCTGGACGGTGCCGGACGCGTCCTCGGTGAACGGCTTGGTCCGGGTCAGCGATGCGGCGAACGCCGCGGCCTTCGACGTCAGCGACGCCGCCTTCACGCTCGTAGGCATGTCGATCACGGTCACCGCGCCCAACGGGGGAGAGATCTGGGCGGCGGGGTCCATGCATGCCCTCACGTGGACGACGACCGGAACGATCGCCAACGTCAAACTCGAGTACTCGACCGACGGGGGGGCGAACTGGACGACGATCATCGCCTCGTCGTTGAACGTTGGGGAATTTGCTTGGCAATGGTTCATGGCGGCCTCGACGAACTGCCGGGTGAGGGTGAGTGACGCTTCCAACCCCGCCGTTTCGGATACGAGCGACGCCTCGTTCACGATTTTCATCCCGGCACCGCCGACAATCCGTTTAAGCAAGATAAGACTGGATTTCGGGGCGCAATCGGGGGGCGTCGTAACGCAATCTCAGTCGGTCATCGTGAGCAACACGGGAGGCGGTACGCTGAATTGGTCAGCCCACTCCAGCCAGACCTGGCTCGCGGTGACCCCGGCTTCGGGGACGGGAACGGCGGTCATTCAGATGAGCGTCAATCCGGCGGGGCTGGCGGCCGGATCGTATACGGGGACGATCACTGTCTCGGATCCGAACGCCACCAATAGCCCTCAGGCTATAAACGTCGGATTAATGGTTAAGGCGGCGGGCACGGTTCCGTTCGGCTCGTTCGATACCCCGGTGGAGGGGACGACGGGAGTGACGGGAGCCGTCCCGGTGACGGGTTGGGCCATGGACGATATCGGGGTCGTCAAGGTGGAGATCTTGCGGGACAACTTTGCGGGGGAGACGCCCGGCCAATGGGCCATCGGGGAGGCCATCTTCGTCGAGGGCGCCCGGCCCGATATCGAGGCGGCGTTTCCGACGCTTCCGATGAACTACAAGGCGGGCTGGGGCTATATGATGCTGACGAACATGCTCCCGGCGCATGGGAACGGGACGTACAAGCTCTATGCCTATGCAACGGATAAAGAAGGCAACAGGGTGTTGTTGGGGTCGAAGACGATTACCTGTTCCAACGCTACAGCGGTGAAGCCGTTCGGGACGATCGACACGCCGACGCAGGGAGGGAACGCGTCGGGCAGCCTTTTCGTCAACTTCGGCTGGGTATTGACGCCGAAGCCGAAAACGGTGCCCAAAAACGGGTCGACGATCGACGTGTATGTGGATAGTGTTAAAGTCGGGAATTTAGCTACGGCGCCAAACGTTTATAACCAGTACCGCGTGGATGTGGCGACGGCGTTCCCGGGATTGAACAACACAGGGGCGCCCGGGGCCGGCGGGCCAGTGGGTGCATATTACCTGGACACGACGACCTACCCGAACGGCGTCCACACCATTTACTGGATCGCCACGGATGACGGGGGGCAGGCGGACGGGATCGGCAGCCGATACTTCAGCATCGTCAATACGGGAACTTCGGCGCCGGCAAGTGCACAGTCAATTAACCCAGAAAAAGCCAATTACTTTGAATCCTTAATGAATCTCCCGGTGAGTTTCGAGCCCTTAATGGCAAAAAGAGGTTTTAGCTTTAAGCCAGATCCGGAAGTCCTCCAGCCAGATAATTATGGGACTCTACATATCGAGATAAAAGAGGTTGAAAGAGTCGAAATTGATCTAGGGAAAGCCAAACCGATCAGGGGATACCACGTTGTTGGTGAAGAATTGCGATCTCTGCCGATTGGTTCGACGCTGGACCAACGAACCGGGACCTTCTCCTGGATGCCAGGACCGGGATTCGTGGGGACATACGATTTGGTTTTTATTAAGGAAGGTGGATTGGGGATCACGAGAAGGATTCCGGTCAAGGTGACGATCAGGCCGAAGTTCGAGAGCCATCGAGAATAGGAAAGCCAGCCGGCTTGAGGCGGCCTGGCGCGGTTGACTGAAGACGGCGCCAGGCTTTCAGATCCGGCCAAGCTGAACCGAATCGCTGCGACTTGACGGGTCGGGGGCCTGCGTCATAAAAGGGGGGTAGGGGGAGATGAAAAACGCGGGCCGATGGATTATAATAGGGACTCGGCCGAAATCCGGGGCGCCCGCCACGCTCGGGGCGCCTCGCGGGAGGTGGACGATGTTCAGAAAAACCATCCTTGCCGCCATTATCGTCACGACGACTCTATGGGCCGCCGCGCAGCAAACGGACCTCATCATTCTGGAGAAGTACAAAACGTTGCTCGGCTCAATGGACAAGGCCCGGTCCGCCTTCGAGAAAGGGAACCTGGCCGCCTCGGAAAAAGAGCTGGACAGATGCTTGAAAGCCGTCCCCGATCATCACGAAGCCCATTATATTAAAGCCCAGATCCGTTATAAGCAGGGCGATTTCGCCAAAGGCCTCGAACACATGCTGACGGCCGAGAGCGGTTATGCCCACTTCGCGGCCGTCCTGGAAGAGGCCCGGGTGAACAAAATGATGAAGGATGTGGATAAGGAACAGGCCCTGTCCGATCTCATCCCGGCCTTGGAGAAAGCCTACGAACAATCCGTCTGCAAACCTCCTACCTATATGGCCGCCATAACCGACGCTCAGAACAAGCTCAACGAGACGAAAAACGAAAAGCCGGACGCGCTCCGCAAGGGAAAGGCGGCCGCGCCCGCCGAATACCTGTACTTCCACGGCAACTGCCTGTACCGGCTGAAGAGATACGAGGAAGCCGAAGCTCTGTATAACAACGCGCTCGCGGCCGACCCCACCCACGCCAACGCCGCCAACAACCTGATCAGCCTGCTCTACGGCCAGAAACGATACTCCGAAGCGGTCGCCGCCCTCGAGCAAGCGGAGTCCCAAAAGGTCCAGGTCCAAGCCGCCTTAAAAAAGGCCGTCCTGGACGCCGCCAAAAAGTGATTCCCCCTTTCCCAAAACTGCCGATAGTGCCTGTCATCGCGACTCGAATCCCGGTCAAGGTGACGATACTGCCGAAGTTTAAGAACTGATTGCCGATATTCAAGTTCTCTTGTCCCCATCAGCATTGCCCAGCAGTCCGACAAAGGCTCCCAGGACCGGCCAAATCCACATCGAGACGCTGATGATACTGTCGTAGAAAAGCCCGGTCACCGCATAAACCGTGATAAAGCCGAGAAAGCTTATGGCCATTTTCTTCGTTTCATCGCCAAAGGAATTCTTCAGGATCCGTCGCGCTTTTAAAGCGGTTTGATACCAGATGAAAAGAAGACACAGAAGCGAAACAATTCCGGTGCCGACGGCGACCTGCAGATACCAGTTATGAGGCTTATCAATCAGGATATTCGGGTCGCCCCGATTTATTTTTCCGGCGTAATCGGACTGAGGAAACATATACGGGAATACATCCGGACCGATTCCCCAGATGAGTGATCTTTTCAGCATAGGGATGGAGCGGGACCAGATGAATCCCCTGCCGGTTCCGAACTTTTCCTTCCCCACAAAACCAAAAAAAGCGGGGTTGTCATCGTTCCGGACCGGCAGGTAACGGGAATCCTGAATGAAAAATTTCTGGTCAACGGCCACAAATCGGGCGTTTAATCGCTGGAGCGTAAGAATACTGAACCCTTTGTGGGCTTCAATTTGGATATTCTCATGAAGCGTTTCCAGGCTGACGGTTCCGGACGGGACATTCTCGGAAAGAACCTGTCCGTCGCTTCCCAGCGATGTTATTTCATTCTTTGCGTTGACGACCAGAGCTAACCGGCCATCGGGATAATCGATCTGCATCCGATTGTCTTTAATGGAGATACGACGAACGGCTTGTTTCGAATAATCAGGAGTTAAGACCCAAAACCCGAAAGCCGCGATTCCGGCACTGAGGGTTATCAGTCCCCACTTTCTCAGGCTCCTTTTGGAACGCTTCAAAAAAAGCTGATTCACCAGGATTCCCGTCAAAAATGCCAGCGGAATCATCCCGCAGAGAAGCAGGTCGGTCGTCGTGGGCGGCTTAAAACCAATCACTTTTAACGACACCCCCGCAAACAGGGGAACGCCGAGAAACGGCAGAAACTTCCTCACGGCTTGAGTCTCCAGTTCCATGATCATGGAAACCGCGAATATTCCAGCCACGAAACCGACGAGACCCCCGGAACTACCGGCAAAAACCAAACACGCGCCCCCCCCGACAAATAGCATTTTGGGAATCTTATTTTTTGCTTTGGCCGCAATTCCCGGGAATATGATGACCATGAGCAGGGCCATTGTTTGGCTGTAAAAGTTGGCGTTGTTAATGGTGCCATAAACGGTGCCGGCGCCATTAAGAATCCCAATGTGATACTGCTCTACCAGCGCGTCAGGAACGATCAAAGCTTTAAGCAGCCGAAAATCCAATAAGTTTTTATCAATAAACTGTGAAAATCCGATGATGACCTGAATTCCTAAAAGGAATTGCAGGGCGTTTCGCAGCCATTTCCATTCCCCTTGGCCGCGCATCACCAGCATCGCCAAGACCATCGACAGCAGGTAGCCGACCCAAACCCCAACCCCTTCATACCGGTCAAACAAGCCGGAAACGGCTATCGGCCGGACCGGCGATAACAGGGTCGATACGGAGGCAAGAGCAACAAAGATGGACGCGGCGACGGCGACCGGAACATCCGCCTTTTTTACGGATCTGGTCAAGACGAGGGCCAGGATCATCAAGCCCGAGACAAGGCCCATGGTAAAAGTGCACTGACTTTTAAAAAAGGCGAACGAATCGAAAAACCGGGGCAGGTTCGTCAATTGCTGTTCAATTTTCCCTGATTCAATAATCGTCATTCGGTTGAGAAGGGGAGAAATCCCGAGAAAGATCAGCAGCAGAAAAATACTGATATACCTTGCGCTCTTTTGAATGCCTTCAGGCGCACGAGTTTTATTTAAGCATTTGTCGTTATTTTTTTCCCCCATGACGCGCCCCATGAAGCCGGGTTGCTTTTCAGCCGCTCTGAGTTTCAATCACTTTTCTATTCCAGTCCTTATGACCTGCCCCCTGAGTGTACCACCGGTGAAGTGAAAGTTCCAGGAAGTGAACGAGTTCAATAAATTGACTTTGTCGCCTCCCATCCGCTACAATGATCTCTCAAGGCACCCGTATTATCGTTTTGATATGGGGGCGAACGGATTCGACGGAGATAGTGAGGCGAAAGCGGCATGTCGAGATCCCATACACCTCGTAAAACGATGGAACCAAGTAAGTGCAGAAGCACAACCCTTAGCTGCCTAAAGAAAGGTATGCCGTTTCTCAGGTTCACTCCTGCGGTTCTTGAGAAGCGTGGACAAGCAGGATAGCGGACCGGGTCGGCCTTGAGCCCGGCGAGCGAAGCCTCTTCGGGGCTGGTTTCGCGGAGTCCCTGCCTCTTCGGGCACCGCGGAACAAGAACAAAGAAGAGGACAAGCATGTAGATGCTTTCCGCTGAACGTCTTCGGACGCGGGTTCGATTCCCGCCGCCTCCATTTTTTTCAGCGCGATGAAAAAAAGAAGCCTGACCGCCTGCCTCAGCGCGGCGGCCCTCGCCGCCTTCGCCTTGGCTCTAATTTCTCCCGGCGGGACGGCGCCCGCCGCGGCCCAGACCAAAGACCAGCGGACCATCGTCATCGACCCCGGCCACGGAGGATTAGACGTGGGCGCGAAAGGCAAGTTCGGAGCGCTCGAAAAGTCCATCACCCTGGCCATCAGCTTCAAGCTGAAAGCGCTGATCGAGCAGAACCTGGCCTGCCGCGTGGTCTTGACCCGGGACAAGGACATCGACGTCTCTCTCGAAAGCCGGGCCGCGCTGGCCAACAACAACGACGCCGCCCTCTTCATCAGCATTCACACCAACGGTTCCTTCCGCAAAAAAGCGCAGGGCTCGGAAACATTTTTCATGAGCTTGAACGCCTCCGACGAAGAGACCCGGAAGCTGGCCTATATGGAGAACAGCTCCGCCGCCCTCGAGCAGCGCATCGCCGAGGAGGATAAGGACGTCGTCAAGATGATCCTCTGGGACATGGCCCAGGCGGCCTATATCAAGCAGAGCAGCCGCCTGGCGGAGCTCATTCAGCAGGAACTCTCCTCCGATCCGCTCCTCAAGACGGAGAACCGCGGCATCAAGCAGGCGCCGTTCAAGGTCCTGACGGGCGTGGCCTGCCCGGCCGTCCTCGTCGAAGCGGCCTTCATCTCCAATCCGGAGGAGGAACAGAGGCTCATCAAGGACGAATTCCAGACCAACGTTGCTCTGGCCATCTATAACGGCCTGGCCAAGTTCGTCAAGCTCACCGGCCAAAAGTGATCCCGGTCATGAACAAAAGATCCGCGCTCCTTCTTGGCCTTTGTATCGGCCTCGCCGTGCTGGTCGTTCTTTTCTTCAGGACGAGCGGCCGGGAAAAGATCGTGACGACGGCGGCCGGGCCGTCGACAGCCGAGGCGGTCCAAAACGCGCCGGACAAACCGACCAAGACCGTCTCTCTCTTCTTCCTGCGGGAGGGCGACGGCCGGCTGGTGGCCGAGGAGCGTCCGATCGCGACGGACGCCTCGCTCGTCCATGAGGCCGAGGAGGTCCTCGCCGAGCTTATCAAAGGCCCCAGCGGCGAGCTTGTCGCGACGGTCCCCGCGGAGACGAAGCTCGGCCGGCTCTTCCTGACCAAGGACGGGACGGCCTATGTCGATTTTTCGCGGGACCTCGTCGACAATCATCCGTCGGGGACGGAGGCCGAGATCTCCACGGTCTACGCGGTCGTCAATTCGTTGACCTATAATTTCAAGTCGATCAAAAGGGTCTTCATCCTCGTCGAAGGAGAGGAGCGGGAGACCTTGAACGGCCATCTCGAGCTCGACCGGCCATTTCTGCCCGATTATTCCCTCATCGCCAAACGATAAATGCGCCAAGTCGTGATCGTCGGATATCCGAACGCGGGAAAGTCCACGCTGTTCAACCGCCTCCTGCATCAGAAAAAATCGCTCGTCCATTCCCTGCCGGGCATGACTCGGGACCGCGTCTCGGCGCCCTGCGTCCTCCACGAAAAACGTTTCGAGCTCGTGGATACGGGAGGATTCTTCGATTCCCTGGCCGAGCCGCTGTCCCCCCAGGTCAAAAAAATGGCCTGGGAGGCGGCCAAGACGGCCGACGTCCTCCTGCTCCTGTTGGACGGACGGCGGGGGCTGGCGCCGGCCGAAACGGACCTTTACCGGGCGCTTAAGAAGCTGGGGAAGCCGCTGCTTGTCGTCGTCAACAAGATCGACACCTCTGCCCAGGAGGCGGGTCTCGGCGATTATTACCGACTGGGGGAGGAACGGCTTTTCTTCATATCCGCGGAACATGCTCTCGGTCTTTCGGACCTGGAAGAGGCCGTCGCCGCGGCCTTGCCGGCGGCCGAGCCGGCCGGCGCGGAGGAGCCCCCGCCGCTGCGAATCGCCATCATCGGCCGGATCAACGTCGGCAAGTCGTCGCTGGTCAACCGTCTGTGCGGCGAAGAACGTTTCATCGTCAGCGAGCTTCCCGGCACGACGCGCGACAGTTCCGACGTCCTGATCCGGACGGACCGGCGATCCTATCGACTGGTCGATACCGCCGGCATCCGCAAGCTCAACCGGGTCGCGGACGAGCGGGAGAGCGCCGGCGTCATCAAGGCGAAAAAGAACATCCCCCTGGCCGATGTTCTCTGCCTCGTCCTCGACGCGCAGGAATTCCCGACCCACCAGGACGCCGCCGTGGCCAAGCTGGCTTTCGATTCGGGCAAGCCGCTCCTCATCGCCCTGAACAAATGGGACCTTATCGACGAGAACCGGGTGTCGCTCGAGGACGCCAAGAACCTCGTCTTCCGGAGGCTTGAGTTCATCGATTACGCTCCGCTGGTGACGGTTTCGGCGCTCACCGGGAAGCGGACGATGAGGATCCTCGACCTCGCCGACAAGGTCTACCAGAGCGGATTAAAGACAGTGGGCACCCCTCGCCTGAACAAGTGGCTGGCATCCATCAGCGCCGCCAAAGCGCTTTTGTCCAAGACGGGGAAGAGGTTCAAGATCCGCTATATGACCCAAAAGGACGTTCTGCCGCCGACGTTCGTCCTGTTCACGAACACCCAGGCCTCCTTCGCCCCCGCCTATGAGAAATATTTCGTGAAGGAAATACGGGACGCGTTCGATCTCCGGGACACGCCGATCAAGCTGGTTCTGAAAAGTCCGTCTAAAAAATAATTGAGTTATTTTTTTCTTAGCGCAATCTGACCGTCGACGGTCCTGACCTCGAAGACCCGGCCGCCGGCCCCGATCTTGCCGCTGAGTGTGTTCCTCGCCAGCCTTTTCACGGTCGTCAGGGGCCACTCGGTTTGGATGCGCCCGTCCCTTTTCCGGATCTCCATGTCGGCGGCGAAGCCCTCCGGCAGGCGGATGTCCACGTCGCCGTCGGTGGTCCGGATCCTCCAGCTCTCGGCCATGACCGAGGGAGGGGATAGGTCGACTTGGATATCGCCGTCCACGGCCTTGAGGTCCAGGCCCTTGATGTCGCCCGCGACGCGGATCCCGCCGTCCACGGAGCCGGCCCGGACCGATCCTTTCAGGCCGTTGAGCTGGATGTCCCCGTCCACGACCTCCAGGTCCAGGTCCGCCTCCAGATTATCGCCGCGGATCGAACCGTCGACGAGATCGGCCTTGATCCGGACGCCGGCCGGGACCGTGATCTCCGAGGTGACCTTCACCCGCGCGGAGTCGCTGAGCCAGAAAAAGAGGCCGCGGAACCGCGGGTATCGGATCCGGACCGTCACGGTATTGCCCCGCTCTCCGATCTCGACCTTCGTGTCGCGGAGGAGCCGCTCGGCGCGCTTGTCGTCGCGGACCCTGACTTCTTTGCGGATCCGCACCGAAATGGCCCCGTCGGCCGACGGCGACAGGATGAGCCGGCCGTCGACGTCATGGAATTCGAGGACGGCCGGGCGGGATGGGTCCGGCCGGAACGACTTCTCGATGACCTCGGTCTTGTCCTGGGCGGGAAGCGCGAGCGAAAAGGCCAGGACCGCGATGAGAACGGCCAGGCCTCGTTGCAGGGGTTTGTTCATGGTTCCGTCCTTAGGCCAAATTCCTTCACCATCAGAATATACGAGCGGCGGGGGTCGGAAGTTCCCGGCGCCCGTAAGAAGGGGGTTTTCCCCTCTCCAGGACCTCTTCCGGCGCTCGTTTTCCTTGACTTTACAGGCGTATTCTATTATAAATTTATTTTATTCAAAAGAATGGACAGATGTCTGAGGAGGTCATGATGTCTCGCAACCGCACTTCTGCGATATTCGTCTGGACCCTCGCCCTCATCGTGGTTCTCGCCTCGGTCGGCTGCCAAAAAGTGAGCGTCAGCAAGCTCAGCGCCAATTACTATTTCTCCAAGGCCAACCAGCTGTTCAAGGACGCCAAGTACAGCAAGGCCATCGTTGAATACGAAAAGGTCGTTAAGTACAACCCGGACATGAAGGACGCCTACCGGTTCCTGGGCGAAAGCTACAAGAACCTGTACATTCCGGGAAAGGAGAACCCGGAGAACAAGGCGCGGGCGGAGAAGGCCCTGGCCGCCTTGAAGAAAGCGTACGAACTCGAGTCGACCAACAAGGACGTCATCTATTCCCTCGGCGACATGTACGACAGGCTGAAGAATTTCGACGAGGCCGAGAAGATGTACCTGCGGATCGTCGACCTCGAACCGGGCAACATGAACAATTATTATGTCGTGGCCGAATTCTACAAGCGCTATGCCGGCGACCGGATAGAACTGAAGGAGAAGGCCCAGGACATGTACCTGCGGCGGATCGAGACCGATCCCGAGAACGTCCAGGGTTATGCCTACATGGCCGATTATTTCGACAAGCTGCCCCCGGATGTGAACAAGGACAAGTTCGACAACGCGCTGGCCTATGTCAAGAGGCGCCAGGTGCTCGATCCGAACAGCGCCGTGGTCTTTTACACGATCGGCATCAACCGCTACGGGAAAGTCTTCACCCTTCAGAACTTCTTGTCGCAGGCGGAGAAGGAAGCCCTGGCCAATGAATCCGAAAAGAACCTTCTCAAGGCGATCGACCTGGATCCCGCTTGGCCGGAACCTATCGTCTGGATGAGGGTCCTCTACCTCAACGTCCACGCCAAGATCTTCCCCGAGAAGGAGAGCCGCTATCTGGAAATGGCCAGCCAGTACGGCATCAAGTATGACGAAGCCCGAAAGCGCCAGCTCGAACGGATGAAGCTCGAAAAAGAGCTGAAAAAGACCGGCTGAGCCCGGCCGGTCGGGCCGCCTGACGATTTCCCTCCCCCTTCCCTCCAGGACGAGGGAAGGGAGATTTTTTTGGAGGGGCTGAAAAAAACAGGGGATGGTTGACTTTAAGGCCGGAATTTAGTATCTTATTGCAGCCTTTTAACTTAAACGAAAACTCATAAGTCGTTTAAAAATTTATCGTTTGAGGTACTCTAGGATGAAGACTTTTGTCCCAAAAAAGGATGACATCGAGAAGAAATGGTGGGTGATCAACGCCGACGGCAAGATCCTGGGACGCCTGGCCACGCGGGTGGCGGTGCTGCTCCGGGGCAAGAATAAACCGCAGTTCTCCAATTTCCTCGATACGGGTGATTTCGTCATCGTGATCAACGCCGAAAAGGTAACGGTCACGGGCCGGAAGCTCGCCAAAAAGGAATACTATTCGCATTCCCAGTACCCGGGAGGATTGAAGACCGAGGTTCTCGAGGACCTCCTGGCCAGGAAGCCCGAGGAGGCGATCAAGCGAGCCGTGTGGGGCATGATCCCCAAGAACAAGCTCGGCCGCTCGGTCTACAAGAAGCTTAAGGTCTACCGCGGGCCGACCCATCCTCACGAGGCCCAGAACCCGAAAGAATACACGTTTTAGGAGGCCCATTGAGTCTAATCCAATATTACGGCACGGGAAAACGGAAAACGTCCATCGCCCGGGTCTTCCTGCGCTCCGGCAAAGGCGAGATCACGCTTTTCGTCAATAAACGGGTCCGGCCCTTCGACGACTATTTCCATCTCGAATCCTACAAGCTGACCGTCAAACAGCCGTTCATGCTGACCGAGACGCAGGACAAGTTCGACGTCTTCCTGCGCATCGAGGGCGGGGGCGTGCGGGCCCAGTCCGAGGCCATCCGGCTCGGCGTCGCGCGCGCCCTGCTCGAGTTCAACCGGGAGCTCAAGCCGACGCTCAAGGCCGCCGGCCTGCTGACCCGGGATTCGCGGATCAAGGAACGGAAGAAATACGGATTGCTCGGCGCCCGCAAAGCTCCGCAGTATCATAAACGTTAAGGCGAACGGAGGAAGGCCATGGTCCAAGTATCTATGAAGGAGCTTTTGGAAGCCGGCGTGCATTTCGGCCACCAGACCAAGCGGTGGAACCCCAAAATGAAAGAGTTCATCTACGGCCAGCGCAACGGCATCTATATCATCGACCTCCAGAAGACGGTCAAGGTCTTCAAAGAGGCCCTCCAGTTCATCCGGACCCTGTCCGAGAACGGCCAGAACATCCTCTTCGTCGGCACCAAGAAACAGGCCCAGGACATCATCCGCGACGCGGCCGGCCGGTGCGAGTCGAGCTACGTCAATCAGCGCTGGCTCGGCGGCCTGTTGACGAATTTCAAAGTCATCCGGGGCAGCATCGACAAGCTCATCGAGCTCGAGGAGATGCGGGAGGACGGCCGCTGGGACCTGCTCTCGAAGAAGGACCAGTCCAAACAGGACAAGGTCTACCGAAAGCTGTCCAAGAACCTGGGCGGTATCAAGAGCATGACCGGCAAGCCGGGAGCGGTGTTCATCATCGATTCGTCGAACGAGGAGATCGCCATCTCGGAAGCGCTGAAGTTGAACATCCCGATCATCGCCATCGTCGATACCAACGGTGATCCGGACAACCTGACCTATCCGATCCCCGGCAACGACGACGCGGTCCGGGCCATCGAGCTCTTCGCCAACAAGGTGGCGGACGCGATCCTCGAAGGGAAGAAAAGCCGCATCCAAAAAGGAATGGCCCAGGACAAGAAGGCGACGGAGTCCCCAGCCGGCGCGGAGCCGGACGCGGAGCTCGAAGGCGGCGGGACGGCCTGAGCCGCCCTGCATCGGAATCAACGAAGGAGTTCATCATGGATATCACGGCCGAACAGGTCAGAGAGCTGCGCGAGCGCACGGGCATCGGCATGATGGAGTGCAAGAGGGCCCTTGAAGAGGCCGGCGGAAACGCCGAAAAGGCCATCGAGATCCTGCGGAAGAAGGGCCACGCCCGGGCCAAGGACAAGGCCGAGCGGGCCACGTCCGAAGGAGCGGTCGGCGCCTATATCCACAGCAACGCCAAGATCGGCGTGCTCGTCGAGGTCAACTGCGAGACCGATTTCGTCGCCCGCAACGAGGAATTCAAGCAGCTGGTCAAGGATATCGCCATGCACATCGCCGCGGCCAATCCCATCTATATCGCCCCCGAAAATATCCCGGCCGATATCCTCGACAAGGAGAAGGACATCGTCCGCGAGCAGTTCAAGGACAGCAAGAAGCCCGCGGAGATCGTGGAAAAGATCGTCCAGGGCAAGATGACCAAGTTCTATGAGGAGGTCTGCCTCCTCGAACAGCCCTACATCAAAGACGACAAGCGGAAGATCAAGGACCTAATCACGGCCTTCATCGCCAAGTTCAAGGAGAACACCAGGGTCAGCCGGTTCACCCGGTACGAGATCAAGAAGTAAACGCCGATGTCCGCGCCGAAGCCAGCCTATCAAAGGATCTTGCTGAAGCTTTCCGGCGAATCCCTCCTGGGAAAGCTGGACTACGGCATCGATTTCAAGACGACCCTGTCGATCGCCCAGGAGATCAAAGACGTCCACGCCCTGGGCGTTCAGATCGCCGTCATGATCGGCGGGGGGAACATCTTCCGCGGCATTCACGGCACGGCCGAGGGTCTCGACCGGGTCTCGGCCGATCAGATGGGCCTCCTGGCCACGATCATGAACGGCATCGCCCTCCAGAACGCCCTGGAGAAGCTGGGCGTCTTCACCCGCCACGTCTCGGCGCTCGAGATCCGGGCGATGGCCGAGCCTTTCATCCGGCGGCGCTCCATCCGGCACCTGGAAAAGGGCCGCGTCGTCATTTTCAGCGCCGGCCTCGGCAGCCCCTATTTCACGACGGACACGGCGGCCGCCCTGCGGGCCCTGGAGATCAAGGCCGAAGTGATCCTCAAGGCGACCAAGGTCGACGGCGTCTACACCGCCGACCCGATGAAGGACAAGAAAGCGAAACGGTTCGACTCCATTCGCTTTATGGATGTCCTCAAGCGGGGGCTCCAGGTGATGGACGCCACGGCCATTTCCCTGTGCAAGGACAACGACCTGCCGATCGTCGTCTTCAACCTGAGGAAAAACGGCAACATCAAACGGGCCGTCCTCGGCGAGGACATCGGCACCAAGGTCTATTGATTCTTTCCGAAAGGGCGAACCATGGTCAAAGACGTCTTACGGGATCTCGAGAAGAAGTTCAAAACATCCTTGGAGCATTTCCGCAGGGAATTGAGCAAACTTCGGACGGGCCGAGCCAACCTGGCCATCTTCGAAGACATCAAGGCTGATTATTACGGCGTCGCCACGCCGGTCAACCAAATGGCCAAGATCGGCATCCCCGATCCCAGCCTTATCACCGTCCAGCCGTATGACGCGTCGCTCCTTGAAGTGCTCGACAAGGCCGTCAAGGCGGCCGGCCTGGGCCTGAACCCGATCAACGACGGCAAGGTCCTCAAGATCCCCATCCCGCCCCTGGATGAAGAGCGGCGGCGTGAGATCGTCAAGGGCGTCAAAAAGATGCTCGAGGACGAGAAGACCGCCCTCCGCAACATGCGCCGCGAGACCAAGGAATTCATCGAGGAGCTGGAGAAGGAAAAAGAGATCGCCGAGGACGACAAGTTCAAGGGTCTCGAGGAACTCCAGAAGCTCACCGACGATTTCACCAAGAAGACCGAAGAAGTCGCCGCGGCCAAAGAAAAAGAGATCATGCAGATCTAGGGCGGTTCGGGGCGGTTAGAACTTAGGCAGAATTCGAATCCTCAACCTCGTCTTCATCATGGATCCGGCCGTATCTTCCCTCACCAACACGAAATCATAATCACCCAGGAAACCCGGTCCCGGCATCCAGGAGAAGCGGCCGTTCCAGGGATCGAGGGTCGAGCCGATCGGCAGCGGGCGCAGTTCATCGCCGACGATCTGATAACCTGAATAGCGGACATTTTCCCCGGCTTCTCTAAAGCCCGAATGCCGCATTTCCTCCCCCACTTTTCCGGCGTACTTTGAGACTTCCCCCCCCTTTCTAAAGGGGGGCGGGGGGGGATTATTCGGATCTAGAGATATTTCCAAAAGTCCGACCTCCTCGATCATGATCTTGGACAGGCCGAAGTCATCAGGCATCACTTTTTCCGCCGGTCTGTCTCTCTCAAACCCGCGCTTCAACCAAAGAGAATCGAAAGAAACGTACAGCTCGGCCAGGGATTCGAAGGTCACGGTGCCAAAAGACAGAGGCGAACTCAGATCCATAGCCCGAGCTTCTGCGCTAATTTGCCCGTTCGTGCCCGTATTGATGATGTTGAAATAGCGTGAGCCGATCCCGTCCGCCGCCCCCCCGTCGTCCGTCGCAACCCACGCGATCGTATGCACCCCGTTCGGGTACTTCGTCGTGTCCAGGAAATATGCCCCCACCGGCCCGCCTGCTCCGGGCGCCCCCGTGTTGTTCAATCCCGGAAACGCCGTCGATACGTCCACCCTATATTGGTCATAAACGTTAGGCGCCGTCCCTAGGTTCCCCACATACGCCCCGTCCACATACACCAGGATCGTCGATCCGTTCTGGGGCACCGTCTTTGTCAGCGGCGTCAGCACCCAGCCAAAGTTTAGATAAGGATTTCCCGAGGCGTCCCCGCCCTGCGAGGGGCTATCGATCGTCCCGAAGGGCTTCACCGCCGTAGCGTTGGAACAGGTGATCGTCTTTGTCCCTAATAATACCTGGTTCCCTTCCTTATCCGTGGCGTAAGCGTAGAGCTTATACGTCCCATTTCCCTTGTTTGGTAAAAAATTCGTCAACATCATGTAACCCCATCCGGTCCGGTAGTTCAAAGGATAGTCAGGGTACGCTTGCTCAACGTCGGGCCGTGCACCCTCGACGAAGATGGCGTCGCCGATGGCCCACTGGCCGGGCGTCTCCCCCGCGACGTTGTCCCGCAGGATCTCCACCTTGACGACCTCCACATCGTCCACCACCCAGCCCGTCACCGGGATCGCGCCGGTAACTCCCGTCGTCCCGTCCAGAGGCGTGGCAAAATCCCCGAAGGGGACCGTGCTCGTCCCGGCCGCCTTGACCGTCAGCGTGACGTTGATCGTCTGGGGACTATTGGTTGCGTTCGGATCCGAGATCGTGACCGTCCCTGTCTGCGTCCCCACCGCCTGCCCGGCCGGATTGACGCCGACCTGGATGACGCCCGATCCCGTCCCCGACCCGGGCGAATACGAAAGCCAGGTCGCACTCGAAATCGCCGACCAATTCAAAATCCCCCCGCCGGCGTTCGAAGCGACGACTTTTTGAGCCGAGGTGCCCGTCCCTCCGCTCGTCGCCCCGAAATTGAGATTTGTTCTCGACAGCCCGATCTGGGGAAGCCGGTTGAGCGTCGCCGCGTAGTTTTGGGACGTCTGGTTCGAGGTCACGTTTGTATACGATTTGCTCGCAGGATCGAACGTGTAGCCGGTGAGGGTAGGCGTCACCGTCCCGGACCAACCGTAGTCGACCGTCCCGGAGTACTGGCCGGAGGCGTTGGTCTTTACGGTTCCCGGGAGACCGGCCATGACGACATTCTCGAGGGCCGTCTCTCCGACTTTCACCGTGCCCGAGACCGTGTAAGTCAGGAGCGTCGCGGCATAGTTCTGGATCTGGCTCGAAGTGACCGAGGCATAGGCTTTATCCGCCGGATCGAAGGTATAGCCGGCGAGTGTCGGCGTCACCGTCCCGGACCAGCCGTAGTCGACCGTCCCGGAGTACTGGCCGGAGGCGTTGGTCTTCACGGTTCCCGGGAGACCGGCCATGACGACGTTCTCGAGGGCCGTCTCTCCGACTTTCACCGTGCCCGAGACCGTGTAAGTCAAGAGCGTCGCGGCGTAGTTCTGGGTTTGGTTCGAAGTGACCGAGGCATAGGCTTTATTCGCCGGATCGAAGGCATATCCGGCGAGCGTCGGCGTCACCGTCCCCGACCAGTCGTAGTAAACCGTGGCCGTGTACTGGCCCGAGGTGTTTGTCTTCACGGTTCCCGTAAGACCCGACATCACCACGTTCTCCAAGGCCGTCTGGCCGACTTTGACCGTTCCGGAAATGGTCGATGTCGGTAATTCTTTGGAAAACACCGTTCCCCAGTCGGCATCGCCGCCCTCATACGTCATTCCGTAGAGCACGCCGCCGGAGATGATCAGAGAACCATAAGGATACTGGCCGTCCTCGGAGCCCCCGACAAATCTATGGAGCCAAGCGAATCCGCTGCCATCGGGATTGATCTTGAAGATAGTGCCCAGATCACTGTCACCGCCCTTATTCGTCATTCCGTAGAGCGTGCCGCCGGAGATGATTAGAGAATCCGCAGGGAAATACCCGTCCCCGGCGCCTCTGGGAAACGTTCGGAGCAGTGCAAACCCGCCGCCGGAGGTATTGACCTTGAAGATAGTTCCCTTATCACTAGCGCCGCCATTATGTGTCATTCCATAGAGCACCCCGTCGGAGTTGATTAGAGAACCATAAGGGTTTCTCCCGTCCCCGGCGCCCCCGGCAAACGAGCGGAGCAGTGCAAACTCGCCGCCGGCCGTATTGACCTTGAAGATAGTTCCCTTATCACTGGCGCCGCCCTCCTGCGTCATTCCATAGAGCACCCCGCCGGAGATGATCAGAGAACCATTAGGATATTGACCATCGCCGACGCCCCCGGCAAAGGCATGGAGGAGCGCAAACCCGCCGCCGGACGTATTGACCTTGAAGATAGTTCCCTTATCACTGGCGCCTCCATTTTGTGTCATTCCATAGAGCACGCCGCTTGAGTAAATCAGAGAACCATAAGGGTTTCTCCCGTCCCCGGCGCCCCCGGCAAACGAGCGGAGCAGTACAAACTCGCCGCCGGACGTATGGACCTTGAAGATAGTTCCATTATTACTGGCGCCGCCCTCATACGTCATTCCATAGAGCACCCCGTCGGAGCTGATTAGAGAACCATAAGGATATTGACCACCGCCGGCGCCCCCGGCAAAAGTATGGAGGAGCGCAAATCCGCTGCCGTCGGGATTGATCTTGAAGATAGTGCCCCGATTACTAGCGCCGCCCTCGCTCGTCATTCCGTAGAGCACTCCGCCGGAAACGATCAGAGAACCACCAGGATTTTTCCCCTCCCCGGCGCCCCCGGCAAACGAGCGGAGCAGTGCAAACCCGCCGCCGGACGTCTTGACCTTGAAGATAGTTC
Source organism: Candidatus Aminicenantota bacterium (assembly GCA_026393865.1). GTDB lineage: Bacteria > Acidobacteriota > Aminicenantia > Aminicenantales > UBA4085 > JAPKZI01. Next base: position 2,996 of record JAPKZI010000230.1, on the reverse strand, counting down.
CATTATTACTGGCGCCGCCCTCATACGTCATTCCGTAGAGTGTTCCGTCAGAGACGATCAGAGAACCAAGAGGATATTGACCGTCCTCGGAGCCCCCGGCAAAGGTATGGAGCTTAGCGAATCCGCTGCCGTCAGGATTGATCTTAAAAATAGTGCCCCGATCACTGGCGCCGCCCTCCTGCGTCATTCCATAGAGCACCCCGCCGGAGCAGATCAGAGAATCACGAGGATTACACCCGTCCCCAAAGCCTCCGGCAAACGAGCGGAGCAATGCAAACCCGCCGCCGTCGGGATTGACCTTGAAGATAGTTCCCTTATCACTGGCGCCGCCAGCATGTGTCATTCCATAGAGCACCCCGTCGGAGCTGATTAGAGAACCATAAGGATATTGACCGTCCCCGGCGCCCCCGGCAAACGAGCGGAGCAGTTCAAACCCGCCGCCGGACGTCTTGACCCTGAAGATAGTTCCATTATTACTGGCGCCGCCAGCATGTGTCATTCCATAGAGCACCCCGTCGGAGCTGATTAGAGAACCATAAGGATATTGACCGTCCTCGGAGCCCCCGGCAAAGGTATGGAGGAGCGCAAATCCGCTGCCGTCGGGATTGATCTTGAAGATAGTTCCCCGATTACTAGCGCCGCCCTCCTCCGTCATTCCATAGAGCACCCCGCCGGAGCAGATCAGAGAACCATGAGGATATCGACCATCGCCGGCGCCCCCGGCAAAGGTATGGAGGAGCGCAAATCCGCTGCCGTCGGGATTGATCTTGAAGATAGTTCCCCGATCACTGGCGCCTCCATTATACGTCATTCCGTAGAGTCTTCCGTCAGAGACGATCAGAGAACCATGAGGGTATCTCCCGTCCGCGGCGCCCCCGGCAAAGCTATGGAGCAACAGGATTCCGCTCTCACCCGGCTGGACACGGAAAATAGTCCCCCATAAGAAATCTCCACCCCTTGCCGTCATTCCATAGAAGTACGTCCCATCCGTGATTAAAGTCCCTCCAGGCGCGTAGGCCCCGGTCGGCTTGAAAATGTGCAATAGATTGACCTGGGCGGATAGGCACAAAGCGAATCCGATGAGGATGCCGATAAAAACGATCGCCCCGAAAAGTCCTTTTTTCAGATCCATCCCACCAGGGGATGTAAGAGGAAAGCGATTCCTATTTGATAGTTTTTTGGAAGAATCGGAAGGCATCGTTATTCCTCTCTTGCCATTCTGGCACTCCGCTCTCGCGCCCCGCCGAAAAAAAATAATGATTGAAAGGCTACTAAAAAAGATACAGCTGCCTTATCCGTTGAAACTGCTTTAATCCCGAACATATTATCCCGCTTCGTCTTTAAAAAAGTCAAATGCTATTTCTGCTCGCGTCCGCGGCTTAAAACGCGATTTGTTCTCGGTTAATCTTTTTTGACATCCCCCCTTCCCTGTGATAACTTTTTTTCATCGCATGTTTGTTTCATGGGGAGGGCGGCATGAAAGAGTCCATTCAGTTCAAACTCAACGACAAATCCGTCCGTCTGGAAGTGGACGGGGAGAGGATGCTCCTGTGGGTCCTGCGGACCGATATCGGCCTGACGGGGACGAAATGCGGCTGCGGCGAGGGATATTGCGGCTCGTGCACGGTCCTCGTCAACGGCGACCCGACGCGGTCCTGCGGCTATCCCGTTAAGAACGTCGCCGGCAAATCCGTCGTCACGATCGAGGGGCTGGTCCAGGACGGCCGTCTCCATCCGGTCCAGGACGCGTTCATCAAGCACGAGGCCATGCAGTGCGGATTCTGCACGTCGGGCATGATCGTCGAAGCGGTCGGTTTCCTGCAGAAGAACCCGCGGCCGTCGAGAGCGGACATCCTCAAGGGCATGGAGGACCATCTCTGCCGCTGCGGAACGCACAACCGTGTCGTCCGGGCGATCGAGGAAGCGGCCTCGCGGATGAAAGGAGCGGTGACGAAATGAGCGACGAAAAATATCCGCTATTGGAATCGAACGGCAGCGGCCTTCCCGTGGCCATCGACCGCCGGGAATTCCTCAAGCTTTTCGGCGGGGGCATCGTCATCTTTTTCTCCGCCGGCGACATGATTTTCGCTCAGGAGCCGACCCGCCCTCAAGCGGGCCGGGGCGGCCTGCCCTCGGATTTCAACGCCTTCCTCAGGATCGGGGGAGACGGCCGGGTCACTCTCTTCACGGGCAAGATCGAGCAGGGACAGGGGGCCATGACCGTTTTGCCGCTCATGCTTGCCGAAGAGCTCGAAGTCCGGCCGGAGACCGTGGACATCATTCTGGGCGATACGGACCTTTGTCCCTATGACATGGGAACGTTCGGATCGTTGACCGTGCGGAGCTTCGGCCCGCCCCTGCGGGCGGCGGCCGCCGAGGCGCGCGTCGTGCTCATGGAGCTCGCTTCCGAGAAGCTCAACGTTCCGCTCGATCGACTCGAAGCCCGCGACGGCGCCGTCTTCGATAAAAGCCGGCCCCAGACGAAGGTGACATACGCCGAGCTGGCCCAGGGCAAAGCCATCGCCCGGCAGGCCAAGCAGAAGCCGGCCCTCAAAAAGCCGGCCGAATTCAAGGTCATGGGGAAGCCGGCCGCCCGGCGGGATGCCCTGGACAAGGCTACAGGCAAGGCCCAGTACGCCGGCGACATCCGATTGCCCGGCCTGCTTTACGGCAAGGTCCTCCGTCCGCCGGCCCACGGAGCGAAGCTGAAAACGCTTGATATAAGCGTAGCCGAAAAAGTTCCCGGCGCCCGCGTCGTCCAGGCCGGCGACCTGATCGCCGTCGTTCATGAACAACCCGACGTCGCCGAAGCGGCCTTGGCCATGATCAAGGCCGATTATGATCTCCCCCCGGCCGACCTCGACGACAAGAACATCTATGACCATCTCATCAAAGCGGCTCCGGCGGGCCGGGCCGCGGCCCAGGGAGGAAATATCGAGGAAGGAGCCAAGCTGGCCGCTTTTACCGTCGAGAAACAGTACCTGAACGCCTATGTC
>JAPKZI010000162.1 GCA_026393865.1 Candidatus Aminicenantota bacterium | reverse complement strand
GGTCAGGGTCGTCGGGGAACCGGAGGTGAAGGCCATCCGCTTTCCGTCCCGGCTGAAGGAGAACGATCCGCCGATGAAATCGTCGGGAGCGGTGACACGCGAGATCTTAAGGTTGGCCGGGTCAAGATGAAAAAGATGGGCTGCGGTTTTTTGCATCCCCGAGAAATAGATGCCGTCGGCCTTCAAGGCGACGAACCCCGCGTTCTCATCGAAAGCGTCCGTAAGCGAGCGGATCGGGCCGCCGTCGGCGGAAACGAGGGCGAGCCGGGAATTATCGGCGAAATATTTCGGATGGCCCATGGCCGAAGAGAATAGGATCTGCCGGCCGTCGGGCGACCACTGCGGCGATCCGTCCGGCCCTGGTTGGGCGACGATCTTTTTGACTGTATCATCGGCCAGGTCGAGGACATAGATGTCGGCCGTCCCGCCCTGGATGAGATCGGGATTGACGGTCGCGCTGAAGGCGATCCTTTTCCCATCCGGCGACCAGGAAAAGGAGCCGACCGTGTAATCCTTGCCCTTCGTCCTCTGGCGGCCCGACTGCGGCGTCTTCAGAGCTTCGGCAACGTCGAACGTCCAGAGGTGGGTGTGCGTGTATTCCTTCCGCACGACCTCGTAATCCCCGAGAAGCTCTTTGCGGTCCTTGGATGCCTTCGAGACCGCATCCGCCGCCGCGAAAGCGATGGATTTCCCGTCGGCCGACCACTGGAAACCGGTAACACCCGTTTCGGCATTCGTGAGCTGGACGGCTTCGCCGCCGGCCGGGCTGATGAGGAAGATCTGATTTTTATCGCCGGAGCGGCTGCTGGTGAAGGCGATCCATTTTCCGTCGGGCGACCAGTCCGGTCCCGAGCAGGATTTGTCGCCGCGGGTGAGCTGGATGCTCTGCCCTGTGGCCGCATCGGCCAGCCAGATATGGGTCACGGTGGCGTCCTGTTTGAAATCGGTTTCGGAGATGGTAAACGCCACGCGCGAGCCGTCGGGCGAAATCCTCGCCCCTCCCGCCGACTTGACCGACAAAAGATCATCGACGGTCGGGACCCGCCGGCCGTTGTCCGCGGCCGCGATGAGCGGGATCGCGATGATCAATGCAAGAACGAGAACGCGGGAGATCTTCTTCATCATGCGCGCAGCTCCTTTTTTGAGGCCTGGGTAGATGCTTGGGAATATTCTCAATTCTTTTCAAGGAATAATCAAGAGGGATTAAGGGGATTTCGGGACGATTCGCAATCCTTCTTTAATCCGCCAGGATCCTGGCCCATTTGGCCACGGCGCGGGGAGAAATCCTCAGCGAAGGCATGACCCGCCGGATTTCCTCCAACGGAAAAAATCGCAGCGTATCCACAACGCTGCCGCTTTCCAAAAAACGGGCTAAATACCAACGGAAGGCATCTTGGAGCGTAGAATCCCGCGCCTCTTGGATTTTACGGCCCAAGGCCGCCTCATCCGTCAGCTCCGGATAGTCCCAGAAGACGGCTTTGAGAGGATTCCAGGACAGTTTAACCCCGAGCCCAAGAGGGGGCGGAGGAAGTTCCTCGACGGCGGCCGGGGCCCCGGGCTTTGCCAGGGGGTCCGCTTCCGCCGTACTCGCCCGTGGATAAAAGTCACGGGTGAGTGGCGAGTCGAAGGCTCGTCCCTTGACCGCCATGCCGTAGGGAGCGTGGGTTTCGCGGACTCCGGCCGCTGGCCGAAACGCGGCTCTTTCAAATTCCGCGCTATCAAATCCGCGGAGGACGGCGACCGGTTTCCCTCGATTGGTAACGACAATATTCTCGCCGGCTGCGGCGCGGAGAATCTCCGACGTCTTGCTTTTCAATTCCCTGACATTAACGAATCGCATGGCTGCCTTTTATCGTGACTACATATGAGGCTCAAATATAGCTACGAAATCATGTTTTGTCAAGTGGCGCAGTGAATTGAACAGTTGTCGTCGGTCGGCTATTTCGCTTTGCGGGCCGCGCCGGCTTTTTGGATGAATTCCCAGACTTTCTGATCAAAGGGAGGCTTCCCCGTCGGCGTGGCCGGATGATGGTCGGTTTTCATCGCCTCTTGGTTGGCTTTCCCGATCTTCCGGAGAAGCCCCTCATGCCCGCCGTACCCTTCGTTGAGTAAGGCCGTCCAGCGTTCCGCCAGAGACTGGGCGAGGGGGCCGGCCGGATCGGCGTCCAGGTTCTTCTCGACCTCGGCGATCAGAGCCGCCCATTTTTTCTGGTAGTCCTGCATCGTCTCGGGCGTATACTTTTTGCCGATCTCCTCGAACTCCTTCATGTCCGTCTCGGTGAAGAACTTCTTTGTCCATTCTTTTTTAGCTTCGTCGCTCATATGAATAACCTCCATGATATTGATGACTTTTTTCCAGTCGATTTCGCCGCCGCTCAGGAAGCCGGTCGCGAGGCGGTTTGAGGCCGAAGCTTAACTTTTTTGGTCGTCCGGATTATTTCGGCGGGAGGCCCCGCTTCAGGTACATGTAGAAGCGGCCGCCCGTCACGGCGGGATCGCCCTCGTAGCCAAGCGCCTTGAAATCGAACCGGCAGGCCGAGGCGGGATAGACCTTCCGCGTATGCTCCGGCTGGTTCATGCCGGCTGCGTTGCTGTGGCAGCGGGCGCAGGAGACGCTCTGCGCGGCATGGCAGTCCGCGCAGCCCAGCGACTGCTTGGCCGGGGCGACCTCGTGATGGACGGGCGTATACATCTCGGTTTTGACGAAACCGTATTTTCCGGAGAAAGAGGCGCCCATCGTCTTCATCCCTTCCGCGATGGCCTTGTTCCAGTCGTAGTCTTTCCACAAAGCGTCTTCGAATTTCACCGCGGTCAGGATCTTTTGCTCCGTGTCGTACGGTTGGACGGCCCGATGGACCTTGAAGGGATAAATCCGGGCCCGGGCGTTGTGCTTGTCGCCGAGCGGCTTGTTGAGGACGATGGTCTTCTGGGGATCGATCTTGTCCCCGAGCTGGTAGTTCTGCCGGCTGCCGTCGAACCAGCGGTAGACCGGGACGATGTTCTGGCCCCAGGTCTGTTCGCCGTAGCGCTTGTCGTAGGCGGGTTTTCCGAAGAGCTGAGGAATCGCCGTCCGGTCCTGCCCAGCCGTCGAGAAATCCACCGACAGCTGGGTGGGATACTGCTTGGCGAACTGGGGGATGTGGCAGGTCTCGCAGGCCACGGTTTTAACGTGGTTGTCGAGGTGTTGGCTGATTACCCCGGTGATGCCGTGGGGTTGGTCGCCGTGGCAAAATTCGCAGCCCGCGCGGCCTTCGACGACGGGCGCGTTGAACGACAGCCCGGCGATCTGGTGCTTTTTCGTCAAGTGACAGTCCTGGCAGCGCATGTCGACCTTGCCCATGTGGTAATCCAGATCGGGGCCGGGATTGATTAGGGCGGGGGAGAGGTCGCCGCTCTTGATTCCCGCGCCGCCGCCGCCGTAAAAGTGGCAGCTGCCGCAGTTGAAGCGCGACGGCCGTCCCGCCTTTTCGGCGACGGCCTTCCAGTCGACGGCCGGT
>JAPKZI010000164.1 GCA_026393865.1 Candidatus Aminicenantota bacterium | reverse complement strand
TGCGGCGCAGCTCGGCGACCAGCCCGGCGAGATCCGTCAAGGCCAGATCATTGGGCATCTGCTCTGCTTCCTTGGCGTAGGCCAGGGTCATCACTTTGACATGGCCGTAGCTGAGATTGGCGCCATAGCGGACGAAATCGGTCTCCGCTCCCTTGATGTAGCAGAAGAAAGCGACCGTCAGGAAGACCCCGGCCACGACGATGAGGAAGGGAAAGAGGCTTCTCGTCCTGTCCCTCAGGATCCCTTTGAGAAGGAAGCGGATCATGAGAGCTTCCCTCTCAGGGCGTCGGTGGGCTTCAGCTTGGCGATCTTTCGCGTCGGGATGAAGCTGACGACCGTGGCGGTAAGGAAGACCAGGAGCGTCGTTCCGACGACCAGCGCGGCGCTGTAGGTGGGATAGAGCCGGTCGCCGATGGCGAAGCCGAATTTGTCCATTTGCCCTTTGCCGAAGCCGAAGCCCTTGGCCGCGGTGTAGGCCAGCAGAGGGATTCCGTAGACCGCGCCGATGAGCGCGGCCAGGACCCCGCTCAAAGCGCCCTCGATGGTGAAGAGGCCGACCACCCGCCAGCGGGTGAGGCCCATGGCCATTATCGTCGCGATCTCTTTGCGCCGGCGCCAGATGGATAGGAGCTGGGTGTTGAAGATGGCCAGCATGGCCAGGAAGAGGAGGAGCGCATAGAGGATCGAGGCCCCGATGCTCTTTCCCCGGACGAGGTCCTTGACATCCTTCAGGAGGAAATCCAGGCCTCGATAGGTCCAGCCGGAGACAACCGGCCGGAGCCCGGAGTCCTTGGCCGTCACGACGACACTTCCGCGATTTCGATGTCTCTGGCGTCGAACGTTCCCCGCGCGTCCCGCCAGCGGACGGTCACGACGTCGCCTTTCTTCAATCCGCTCGTTTCGGCCATGCGGCTTCCGATCAGCGCCGGGATTTCGTGATCCCCGGCTTTCAGGACGGAGGAGGGGATGGTCAAAAGCTTCTGTCCGGGATCGATCCCTTTGAGGAGGGTTGGAAGAAGCCGGCCGTTCGGGTAGATCGTGCCCTGGACGATCAGGAGCGGCGTCACCGCCCCTTGATCCATAAGGGCCTGCAAGGGGCCGGCGAGCGGTCTATGCGCGTCCTGGAGCGTGAACGGATCGAAAGGATCGTACCCCTCCACCCAGAGCTGTCCGCCTCCGTAAAAGGCGTCGATCATAGTCCGGGAAACCTCGATGTCCATGCCCTGGTACAGCCCCTGGGACCAGATAATGACCACGAAGGCCATCGACAGCACGCCTGCGTTCAGCCAGGTCTTTATCCCGGCTCCGAGCATGTTCCGAAATGCCAGCTTGGGAATGATCATGGGCGCGCCTCCCGGCTGTTCGCCGTGATCTCGTCCTTGGCGACCCGGCCGTCCACGAGCGAGATCTTGCGGCGCAGGTGTTGGATGACCTTCTGGTCGTGCGTGGAAAAGAGGAACGTTGTTTGCAGGTCGCGGTTGATCTCTTCCATCGTGTCCAGGATGTGATGGGAGTTCTCGGCGTCCAGATTGGCCGTGGGCTCGTCGGCCAGGACGAGTTCCGGCTTCTTCACGACGGCGCGGGCGATAGCCACGCGCTGGCATTGGCCGCCGGAGAGCTGGTTCGGCCGCGATCGCGCCCGCTCGGTAAGGTGGACCCAGTCCAGGGCGTCCATGACCGCTTTCTTCCGGGCAGCCGGCGGCATCCCGAGCAGGAGGAGGGGAAATTCAACGTTCTCATAGACCGAATAGACGGGGAGGAGGTTGAAGGTCTGGAAGATGAATCCGATGTGATGGTTCCGCAGCGCGGCGGCTTTTTTGTGCGACAAGTTTTCCACTTTTAAGCCGAGGACCTCGGCGCTTCCCGACGTGGGGATA
>JAPKZI010000136.1 GCA_026393865.1 Candidatus Aminicenantota bacterium | reverse complement strand
GAGAAGCCGGCTCCGGAGCCGCCGGCCGCCCATCGGGGTGACGGTAAAATCGATGATGTCGAGAAGGGAATTTTCGACGCGCCCGTCCCGGAGGTTCTTGGTCAGTTCGAGATTCCGGATGGAGGCGGTGTCGAGGACCATACGGTCGGAGGCGTGGAGGAACGAGATCTTATGGACGAGGGTGAGCGAATCCTTGCGCACCTTTTTTATATAGGACAGCAGTGCGCCGCCGGCCGAGACGGCCCTCGGCTTATCCTCGAGACCGAAGCCGGCCAAGGATCGGACCTTGAAGTGCTCGAGCAGATGATGCCGGGCCTGGGCGGGATCGAAGGCCCAGGCCTCGAGCGGGCTCCTGAGCACGGACTTCAGGTCGGTCCCGGCCAGGAGCCGGGCGAGATTCTCTTCCCCGCCCTCGGGAAAGACGATCTCTTTCGGCGCGGCCCTGGTGAGCTCGTCGACGAGCGCCCGGCGTTCCGGCCCGTCGCGCTCCGTCACCCGCAACTCGCCGGAGGCAAGATCGATGAGGGCCAGCCCCCAGCCCGCCTCTTCCAACGCCAGCGCGGCGATGAAGACGTTCTCCTTGGCGCCCTCGGGGTCGACTTCCACCGCCGTTCCCGGCGTTAGGACTTTGATGACCTCGCGCTTGACGACGCCCTTGGCCGTCCGGGGGTCTTCCACCTGCTCGCAGATGGCCACTTTATAGCCGTGCCTGAGGAGCTTGGCCAGGTAGGAATTCACGGCGTGGTGGGGCACGCCGCACATCGGGACTTTCTGCCTCGAGGTCAGGGCGATCTCGAGAACCTTCGAACCGATCTTCGCGTCCTCGTAGAACATCTCGTAGAAATCGCCGAGCCGGAAGAACAGCAGGGTGTCCCGGAGGTCCTTCTTGATCCGGAAATACTGCTCCATCATCGGGGTCAGGGCGTTCGGCTCGCGCACGCCCGCATTATATGCAAACACGGATGTCTTGACAATTTCGGCGAGCTTGCCGAAATAAAGATCCGCTCCGGCCGGACGAGACCGCTAGAACTTCAACGTCATCCGGTAGCTATCCGTACTCCAACTTATTTTTGCACCGGCGAAGCGTCGTCGATGACCCACATGCCGCGGCCGTTGGTCGCGATCACGATCACGTTGTCCCGCGGATGGATTTGGAGATCCCAGACGGCCACGTTGGGTAAACCGCCGCCCAGGACGCTCCAGGTTTTGGCCCCGTCCGTCGTCACGTACGCGCCCAAGTCCGTGCCGCAATAGAGCACGCCGTTCTTCTTTGTGTCCTCGCGGATGACGTTCGTCGATCCGCCGGGCAAGTTGGCGGCGATGCTCGTCCAGGTCTTGCCGTAATCCGCGGACTTGAAGAGATAAGAATTGAAATCGTCGTCGTGGCGGCCGATGAGCGAGATATAGACGGTCGCCGGATCGTACTTGGAAGCCGTGATGCACCAGACGTGCTTGTTATAAGGCAACCCGGCCGTGATCTCGGTCCATTTGGCCCCGCCGTCGAGCGTGACGTGGGCGCGGCCGTCGTCTGTTCCGGCGTAGAGAACCCCCGCTTTGAGCGGAGACTCAGAGAGCGCCGTCAGCGCGGCGTAGCTGATGGCGTAGGGAAGCTTGCCCTGCTTCTGCGGGTCATTATAGGTCAGGTCGGGGCTGACCTTCTCCCAGGTCTCGCCTTTGTCCTTGGAGCGGAACACGTATTGGAAGCCGTGATAGAGGATATTGGGATCGTGCGGGGAGAGGATCGTCGGCGCCAGCCACTGACCGCGGTATTCAGGCTCGCCGGCAGCCGGCTTCGGATAGATCTCCTTGCTCGTCCACCGACCGTCCTTGTATTCCGAGCGCACGAGGCGCCCGTAGTACGAAGACGCGTATTCAATATTGGGGTTGGTCGGGTCGACGGCGATGATGGTTCCTTCGCCGCCGGGCGCCGTTTCCCAACGCACGCCTTGGCCGCGGAAGCGCCGACCCGTCGGCGCTTGGGCCGGACCCACCCCGACCCCGCGCATCGTCCCCTGATCCTGGACCGAGCCGTAGACGATGAACGGCTTGTTCATGTCAACCATGACGTTATAGAACTGGATTGAGGGGATCCCCTTGTGGAAATCGCGCCAATTGGTTCCGCCGTCGTAAGAGGCGTTGGCCCCGCCGTCATTGACGTTGATGATGTAGTTTGAGTCGGACGGGTCGATCCACAGCCCATGGTGGTCTCCGTGGAGACCTTCATAGTTCAGGTTTCTGAAGGATTTGCCGCCGTCCGTGGATTTCGACAGGCCGAGGCCCATGAGGTAGACCGTGTTGTCGTCGCTCGGATCGACCCGGATCTGGCCGAAGACCCAGCCGTAGGTCCCTCCGAACCGCTCCATATTTCTGTCCGACGGACTGACCTTCTTCCACGTCCCGCCCTGATCGTCGCTGCGGTAGACTTCGGCGCCGGCGTAGTCGGGAAAGGTTCTAGGACGGCCGTAGGAATCCTGGGCTCCAGGCGCTGGCTCACGGACCGGCGTGTGATTGTCCACGTAAGCGTAAACGACGTTGGGTTTGGACAAGCACAAGTCGAGGCCGATCCGGCCGGTGAACTTGGTGTCCGGAAGGCCGGCGTTCGCTTCTTTCCACGTTTTCCCGCCGTCGACGGTCTTGAATAGGCCGTCGCCTGGCTCGGGGAGCGGGTCGCTCCAGCGGAGGCGGAGGCGGTGGCACATCGAGGCGATAAGGACATCGGGATTTCCGGGATCCATGACCAGGTCGATGGCCCCGACCTTCTCATTGAGATAGAGGACCTTCTGCCACGTTTTGCCGCCGTCCGTGGTCTTATAGACGCCCCTGTCGGGACTGTACGTCCATTCGTGGCCCGAGGCCGCGACGTAGACGATATCGGGATTCGTCGGGTGGATCCGAATCCGGCCGATGGTATATGTTCCGGTCAAGCCCAGGTGCGTCCAGCTCTTCCCGGCGTCGGTGGATTTATAGACTCCCGTGCCGGCCATCGAAGCGCGGAAGATATTGGCCTCGCCCGTTCCGCAATAGATCACGTTCGGATCGGACTCGGAGATATCGATATCCCCCGACGACATCGTCGGCAGTTCGTTGGTCAGGCATTCCCAGGTGATGCCGGTGTTCACCGTCTTCCAGAGGCCGCCGACGGCCGAGGCGATGTAGATGACGTTCCGGCTGCCCTTGGGCACGGCGATGTCGACACAGCGGCCGCCGATGATGTCCGGCCCGATGAACCGCCATTTCATATCTTTGAACGGCGTCTGGGCCTTCATGGCCTGATGCTGATCGTACCATTTGAGGCGCTGGGCCGGGTCGGTGTTCTCGACCTTCTTCGGGGCGGTCTTGGCCGCCGGGGCCTTCGTCTGCGCCGCCGCAAAGGCGACGAGCGCCAGGGCCAAAGCCACGAATAAACTGATACAAGAGCGCTTGGAAAACTTCATGAATCCTCCTACTTTAAATCGAGCGGCACCCGCCTATTTCTTTTTCAAGCTCAACCGCCCCTGGCCGAACTTATTGTCCGCGCCGGGGTCACCCAGGTCTATCGCCCTCGCCGCCAGGATTTTAACGATCTGGGCAGGGCTGTAAGGCGTCTTTTCCAGGAGCAGGGCCAGGGCGCCGGCCATGCAGGGAGCCGAGGCCGACGTCCCATAGAAGGCGGCGGGAGCGGTGACGGCCGTCCCTATCCCCATAACCGGGCTCGCGTTAGCCCCATAGGTGCTTGTGGAAACCCCGGACGGCGCGCTGAAGTCGGGCTTGACGCGGTCGTCATGGGTGGGACCCTGGGAACTGTAAGAATGGAACGAGTCGTCTCGCCAGTCCGACGCTCCGACGGCCACCGCCGACGGCGAGTCGGAGGGAATGAGCAGGCTTCCTTGAGGGATGTTGTATTTGACCAGGCCGGAATTCCCGTAAGCGAAAACCTCCAATTTGCAGTTTCTCGTCGCGGCGTATTTCTTGATGCCGATCCCCCAATACGTGGCGAAGGTGGCGTACCAATTTCCGACCCATTCCGTCGGCCACTGGGATCCCGTCTGCATATTTTGAGATGACACCGCCACTTTCCAGGCACCGTTCTGATAATAATAGAGCGTGATATCGTAATCCTGGTTGGATCCGCTGTAAACGGACCCGTTCCAGGTTCCCCAGTCGTCCCAGTTGACGTAGGCTCCGGTCACCGTATACGCGGGCACCCACCAGGACAGGATCTCATCATTGGAAGCAAAATTCAGCCAGCCGTTGTTGTCCGCGTCGGTGAACGTCCCTTCCCAATGGGTTTCGGCCGCGTTGCCGGAGGAGCTGGACCACAGGATCCCATTGGCCTCCGCTTTTTCGACGTCCGCGCAGATCGGCCCGGTCCCCTTCCCGTCGCCCGCGTTCCACCAGCCCATGGAATAGGAAACGACCTTGGCGCCCTGCTCGATGATGTAGTTGACGGCGTTGTGATGCTCCACGTCGGTGCTGAAATTCACCAGCCAGAGATTGGCGTTCGGGGCCATGTCATGGACGATCTCGGCGCAGGCCGCGCCGTGCACATCGGCTTCGAGGTTCCCGTCCGCCCGGAACGATTTCGTGGTCACGGTGGCGGGCAGTTCTGTGCCGAGGAGGGCTTTGTAGCCCGAGAAGCCGGCGTCCAGAATGCAGACGTTCGTGCCGCCGGTGCGGCGATAAGCGGTCATGCTCTGCCACAGATCGGCGCCCGTCACGGCCACGCCCTCCGAGATGATCTCGGCCATCGGGGCCGCCTTGAGCGGCAGACGGACGTACTTGACCAGGGGATTCGCGGTCAAAGCCTCGAGGGCCGGGATCGGCAGGCAGCTTTGGACGAGATTTTGATAGGTCGTCTCGACCGTCCCGCCCATGCCCAGGATCTGGTTCTTCAGGACCGAAGTCTCCGGGAAAAGGCCGAGGGAGGCGTTTCTGACCGCGGATTCGGCCACGACGCGGACCCCGTTAAGGTCGAGATCGATCCCCCGCCGCTCGGCGAATTCCCGGGCCTTGTCGGCGCCCTCCGTCCGGTAGATCTCATAGAGCTTGCCGAGGGCGTATTCGATTTTGGGATTCAGGACATCCTTGACGATCTCGACGCCGCTAAGATCGACGGGCCCCGGAAAATCGGGGCGGGCGACCTGAAGGCTGGCCTTCGGGGGCGCGAAGAGGATCAGCCCCAGGAAAATAACGGCCATGGCCGCGAAGACCGGATTGAATTTATTCTTTTTCATCGGATCGCCCCTTTCAAAATCCGTATTTCAAGCCCAGGCCGATCATGATGGAATCCAACTTCAGCCCTCCGAGCGTCCCCGTCGCTTTCTCTTTGCTGGCGGTGTCCGTCAGGCTCCAGGTTCCATCCGCTTTGCCCATCAAATAGCGGGCCTCAAGATTCAAAAAGAGCCCTTGGCCCGGCTTCGGGCCCGGCTTGAGGATATAATCGAATCCCGCGCCGACTAGGATGGTCAGGCCGCCCTTTAAGGATTCGGCGAGGGTCATGCCCATTTTGCTCCACGCGCTGACGACGGTGGAATCCACTTTGAAGCTGTTGAGGCCGTACCCGCCGCCGATCGCGAAATAGGGGATCAATTTAATGCCCGCGTTGAACCGGGCCACGAGGGCAAGTTCCACCGGCATGACCGTCATTTGACCTTTGCTCAGCTTGGTCGTCGAACCGGCCACGTCGGAGGCGAACCAGAGGCCCCTGGCCTCGACGGCGAACATCGATATCAGGTCGAAGCCGAGCGAGAAGCCCGCGGCCGGGCCGCCCCCGAAATTGGATTCAAGATGCTTGGCGTAGCCGCCGGAGAGTCCCAGACGAATGGCGGCGCCGGAGAGTCCATTCAACAAAAGAAGCATGAGACACACGACGAGCGTTTTTTTCATTCGACCTCCTTCGACGCGGCCATCTTGACAAAAAATCCGCGGGCTGTCAACGAGGCGAGACTTGAACTGTGTCAAGGGACGAGCCTTCGGCTCGCCACTCGCCCGTGGTTTGTATACACGGGCGAGTACGGCGGAAGCGGATCCCCAGACAAAGCCTGGGGCCCCGGCCGCCGGGGAAGCCGGCGGCGCGGCCTGAAAGAAGAAGTGCTGGCTGTTTCAGGGAATTAAGCTAAAGGGGGGGTAACAAGGAGGGGTAAGCCTGCCCAGCCAGCGCAGCAGGAATGAACGGATTATAGACTATCAAATTTATAAAGTCAATAGGTTTAATATAATTTTTTTCAGCCGGCGGGGTAAGCCGTTTCGGCGGCCAGCCGGGACAGGATCTCGATATGGCCGGGCGGCGTGTGGGGCGCGATCGAACAGGCCGGGCTGAGGATATACCCTCCTCCCGCCCCGCCCATGGCCAGCCGCCGCCGGACGTCGGCTTCGATCCGCTCGGGAGGCCCGGCCAGCAGCGTGTGCACGGGATCGATATTCCCCTTGATGAAGATCGTCCGTCCGACGCGGACCTTGGCCTCCGCCAGGTCGACGTTGCCGAGCGGAGGCGGGTCGAGGCATTCGATACCGGAGACTCCGGCCTCGGCCATCAGCTCCAGCCGGTCATGGATCGCCCCGCAAGTATGGAGGTAGACCGGGACGCCGAGCTCCCGGCCGGCCCGGGCGATCCGGCGCTCATAAGGGAGGACGAATTCCCGGTAATGGCGGGGCGAGATGAAGCCCGCCCCGGCATAGGGCGAAGAGATCTTGATCGCATTGAGCCCGAGCCGCGCCTGCTCTTCGGCGATCCGGACGACACCCGCGCTCAGCCGCTCGAGGACGGCCTTCGACCTGTCCGGCTCCTCGACCAGGGCCAGAAAGCCGGCGCTGAAACCGAACAGGTCCAGAAAATAATCGAAGGGCGAGGTCACTTCGCCGTGGATCGAATAGCCCTCCCCCGCCTCCGCCTGGACCGTCCGAAAAATATCATAGGGATGTTCGGGGTCGATGGCGAATCGCAAACCCTGGGACACCGGGATGAAATTCAGGCGCTCGGGGATCGAATCCGGATCGAACGAGGCGATCGAGGGAGGGATCCTGTCCGCGGCCGGATAGTGCAGCGGCAGGTCATCCCGCGGGAAGACCGTCCGGCCGCCGTCCTTCCAGTGAACGACCTCCCGGTCCGAGTCGCGGACGACCCGGACGATCCCTCTCTCCCAGTCCGGGCCATGCCCGTGGAGACTGACGAGGATCCCGTCAAAGGCGTATTGCCGCCTCAGCCGCAACAATCCTTCGGCGAAGAGCTCCCGCGACAGCCAGAATTCCACGGGCGGGAATCCCGTCTGGAGCAGCATATGGCCGATGCTCATCTGGCCCATGACCGGCACCCGGTCGGGGATTCCCATCCCCATCGCCACGGCCATCCGTTCCTTCGAAGTCATGCGCAGGATCACCCGCCTTGAGTTTAACAAATCGCCGGCGCAAATTGAACCCTCCCCGAAAATGTCCGATGATCCTCGATCCTCAACCGGTATATCCCAATTGACAAAAGAGGGACATTCGGATAAAAATAAATTCACTTTTTAAGGTAGGAGGCAGAATGGACGACGAAAAAAAACCGACTATTTGGGAGTCCGCTCAGGCCAGGGGCGTCTCGCGGCGCGATTTTATCCGCGCCTGCACCTGGATGACGGCCTCCTTGGGGCTGGCCTCCTCGAGCATGGCTCAGGTCGTCAAGGCCCTGGAAACGAAGCCGCGCCTTCCCGTCGTCTGGTTCCATTTCCAGGAGTGCACCTGCTGCAGCGAATCCTTTATCCGCTCCTCGCATCCGCTGATCGCCGAGATCGTCTTGGACAAGATCTCCCTCGATTACACCGAGACGCTCCAAGCCGCGGCGGGCAAGCAGGCCGAGGAGGCCCTCCACCGGACCATGCGGAAATATAAGGGCGAGTATCTCATGCTCGTCGAAGGCGCCGTGCCCCTGGCCGATGACGGCGTCTACTGCTGCATCGGCGGCCGCAGCGCGCTCGATATCGTCCAGGAGGCGGGCCGGGACGCCAAGGCCTTGATCGCCTGGGGGAGCTGCGCCTCGAACGGCTGCATCCAGGCGGCCCATCCCAACCCCACCGGGGCCACCCCCGTCCACAAGATCGTTACGGGCAAACCGGTGATCAACGTCCCGGGCTGCCCTCCGATCGCCGAGGTGATGACCGGAACGGTCGCCCACCTCCTCACGTTCGACCGCATCCCGCAGCTCGACGGCCTCGGCCGGCCCAAGGCGTTCTACTCGCGCCGCGTCCACGACACGTGCTACCGCCGCCCGAACTACGATGCCGGCCTGTTCGTCAATTCGTTCGACGACGAGAACGCCCGGCGCGGCTACTGCCTTTATCAAATGGGCTGCCGCGGCCCCGTCACCTATAACGCCTGCGGCGTCATGCGCTGGAACAACGGGGTGAGCTATCCCATCCAGTCCGGCCACGGCTGCATCGGTTGCAGCGAGGCCAAGTTCTGGGACAACGGCCCGTTCTACCGGCACTTGGCCTCCTTCCCCGGTTTCGGCATCGAGACGACGGCCGACAAAGTCGGCGCCGTCGCCGCGGTCGCCACCGCCGCCGGCATCGCCGCCCACGCCATCACGACCAATATCCGCAAGCGGAAGATCATCAAGGAAGGGATCGAAACGAGCGAAGACATGGGCGGCTCGGCCGCCTCTAAAGGAGGTGAATAATGGCCAAACGCATCGTCATCGACCCCATCACCCGCATCGAAGGCCACCTCCGCCTCGAGGTCGAGGTCCAAGGGGGAAAGGTCACGGACGCCTACAGCTCCGGGACCATGGTCCGCGGCTTCGAGATCATCCTCAAGGGCCGCGACCCGCGCGACGCCTGGGCTTTCTGCGAGCGCGCCTGCGGGGTCTGCACCACCGTCCACGCCCTGGCCTCGGTCCGGACCGTGGAAGACGCCCTGGACATCGTCGTCCCGCCCAACGCCGAGCTCATCCGCAATCTGATGTTCTGCGCCCAATACATGCAGGACCACGTCGTCCACTTCTACCACCTCCATGCCCTGGACTGGGTGGACGTGGTCAGCGCGCTCAAGGCAGATCCGGCCAAGACATCGGAGATCGCCAGGAGCATCTCCCGGTGGCCGAAGAGCTCCCCCAACTACTTCGCCGACGTTCAGAAACGACTGGCCTCGTTCGTCCAGAGCGGCCAGTTGGGCATCTTCGCCAACGCCTACTGGGGCCACCCGGCCTTCAAGCTCCCGCCCGAGGTCAATCTTCTCGGCACGGCCCACTATCTCGAAGCGCTCGAATGGCAGAAGGAGATGGTCAAGGTCCACACGATCTTCGGCGGCAAGAATCCGCATCCGAACTACCTCGTCGGCGGCGTGCCCTGCCCGATCAACATCGACGACTCCAACGCCCTCAACTCCGAGCGGCTGTCCTATGTCAAGTCGATCCTTGACGAGGGCAAGACCTTCGTCGAGCAGGTCTACATCCCCGACCTCCTGGCCATCGCTTCCTTTTATAAGGATTGGGGCGCGGTCGGAGGCGGCCTGTCCAATTACCTGGTCTACGGCGACCTCCCGACCAACGGCATCCGAGACCCGGGCAAGTTCAAGTTCCCGCGCGGCGTCATCCTCGACCGGGATCTGAGCAAGATCCACGAGGTCGACGGCAAGAATCCCCAGCAGATCCAGGAATTCGTCGCCCACTCCTGGTACGAATACGCGGGCGGCGACGCGGCCGGCAAGCACCCCTGGGATGGCGAGACGAAATTCAATTTCACCGGCCCCAAACCGCCTTACGACCAGCTCAGCGTCGAAGGCAAATACAGCTGGCTGAAGACCCCCCGCTGGAACGGAAAGCCGATGGAGGTCGGCCCCCTGGCCCGGCTCCTCGTCGCCTATGCCGGCGGCCGCGAGGACGTCAAAGAGGTCGTCGACGGCGCCCTGAAAAAACTGAACGTTCCGGTCACCGCGCTGTTCTCCACCCTCGGCCGGACGGCCGCCCGCGGGCTGGAAACGCTCCTGATCGCCCAATGGGCCCAGGAGTTCTACGCGAGCCTCATCGCCAATATCAAGAATGGCGACAGCCGGACGCACAACGGCGAGAAGTGGGACCCGGCCGCCTGGCCCCGGGAGGCCAGGGGCGTCGGATTGTCGGAAGCCCCCCGCGGCGCGCTGGCCCACTGGATCGTCATCAAGGACGGGAAGATCGACAACTACCAGCTAGTCGTGCCCTCGACCTGGAACGCCTCCCCCCGCGACGGCGCCGGCCAGCGCTCCTCCTATGAGGCAGCCCTTCTAGGAACGCCGGTGGCCGATCCCGAACAACCCCTGGAGATCCTGCGGACCATCCATTCCTTCGATCCGTGTATCGCCTGCGCCGTCCACGTCTATGACGAAAAGGGCCGGAGCGTGGCCCGGGTCACCGCGTTGTAGGAGGCGGCCATGAAAAAATCCGTTCTTGGCCTTGTCTATGTGTGGGAGATCCCGGTCCGTTTCTATCACTGGCTGAACTTCCTGGCCGTGGCGGCCCTGGCCGTCACGGGATACCTGATCGGGAAACCGCTGGCCATCCAGGGCGCCGCGGAGGCGTCCTTTTCCTACTGGTTTGGCGTCGTCCGGTTCATCCACTTCGTCGCCGCTTACCTCTTCTTCTTCAACTTCCTCTTCCGGCTCTACTGGGGGTTCGTCGGGAATCCGTTCGCCAGCTGGAAGAACTTCATCCTTCACCGCAAGGAACAGTTCAAGGAGATGGGTGAGGTTCTAAAAGTGGACATCCTCCAGGCGACAGTCAAGCCGATGGACACGATCGGTCACAACGCCCTGGCCGGCTTCACTTACTTCCTGACGTTCCTGGCCTTCGCCTTTCAGGCCATGACCGGCTTCGGGATGTACTCGGCCATGAGCGACGCCTGGCTTCCCCGCCTGTTCGCCTGGGTCGTCCCGTTGATGGGCGGGGACTTCGCCGTGCGCCAGTGGCACCACATGTTCATGTGGTTCTTCATCATCTTTTCCATGGTCCACGTCTACCTGGTCTTTTACCACGATTACGTCGAAGGCCGCGGCATCCTGTCCTCCATGGCCGGCGGCTGGAAATTCGTCGAGAAGGAATGCAAGCCGGAGAACAGCTGACGGCGGAGCGGCCGCTCATCCTCGGCGTCGGCAATCTCCTGCTCGGCGACGAGGGTATCGGCGTTCTGGCCGCCCTGCGCCTGGCGAAGACGAACCTGGCGGCCAAGGCCGACATCGTCGACGGCGGAACGGGCGGGTTCCATCTTCTTTCCCTTCTCCAGGATTACGCGCGCGTCATCCTGATCGACGCCGCGGCCGACGGCAGGCCGCCGGGAACGATCACCCGTCTCCGGCCCCGCTTCGCCTCCGATTTCCCGAGGTCGCTCTCGGCCCATGACATCGGCCTCCGCGACCTCGTCGAAACCGCGGCCCTCCTGGGCGAGCTGCCCCGGATCGACCTGATCACGGTCTCCATCGAAAAGATTCAGTCCCTGGGGCTCGAGGTTTCAGAACCCGTCTCCGCGGCGCTGGCCCGGATCGAAGAGCTCGTCCGAAGCCTCCTCGAAGAAAGCGGCGACGGCGCGAAAATCCGTTGACACGTCCGCGCCGAATCTGATATTTTGCTTTATGAAAAGGAGAGGTGAGGACTTCTCTGTAACATCATGTCCATCCTGATCGGTCTCGCTTTCGGCTTCATCGCCGCCATCCCTCTCGGCCCGGTTAACGTTTTCGTCATTTCCCAGACCATCAAGCGGGATTTCTTTCACGGCTTCATGGGCGGCCTGACCGCCGCCGTGCTTGATACGATCTACTGCCTGATCGCCCTCCTGGGCATCTCCCAGGTCACCTTCAACCTGGACCACTATCTCGGGTTGCCGATCATGAAGGTCGTCGCCGCGCTCGTCCTTATCGTTCTGGGATTTCGCATGGTCCAGCAGTCCAAGACCTTCAAAGAAGCCATGCCCGATAAAAAATCGACGTCTTTCTCGCCCCACGCCATTTTCGGCGTAGTCCTCCTCTATATCTCGAACCCGGCCCTCTACGCCTTCTGGATCGTCGTCGCCGGGACGGTGACCAGCCATTATTGGGTCTCAGATACGGGGACGAGCCCCATCCTGTTCGCCCTCTCCGTCGGGATCGGCGGCCTGGCCTGGTACTTCATCCTGACCTATTACGTGGCCAAATATCACCATCAATTCAAAGCCAAGACGTTCCGCGTGATCTTCCTCGTCCTGGGCCTGGTCCTTTTCGCCCTCGCCGCCTACACCCTGCTCACGCTGTTCGTCAAACTGAAGCTGTGAAACGTATCCATCTCGTCTGTAACGCCCATCTGGATCCCGTCTGGCTTTGGGAATGGCCGGAAGGCGCGGGCGAAGCCTTGTCCACCTTCCGGACGGCCGCCGATTTCTGCGAGCGGCGGGAGAATTTCGTCTTCAGTCACAACGAAGCCCTCCTTTACCAATGGATCGAGGACTACGAGCCCGCCCTCTTTAAAAGGATCCAAAGGTTGGTCAAGGCGGGCCGCTGGAACATCCTGGGAGGGTGGTTCCTCCAGCCGGACTGCAACATGCCCAGCGGAGAGTCCTTGGTCCGGCAGATCCTTCTCGGAAAAAGATATTTCCGGGAAAAATTCGGGGTGGACATCAAGACGGCCGCCAACCTCGACCCGTTCGGCCATGCCCGGGGACTCGTCCAGATCCTGGCCAAGAGCGGGTATCATTCCTATCTCTTCTGCCGTCCGGACGCGGCCTTTCTCGCCCTCCCGGACGATGACTTCGTCTGGGTCGGCTATGACGGCTCCGAGGTCCTGGGCACGCGGGTCAAAGCCCATTACAACTCCCAAGGGGGGAAGGCGCGGGCCAAGGTCGAGGAATGGATCCAATCGCACCCCGGCCGCGACCTGAGCCTCCTGCTCTGGGGGATCGGCGACCACGGCGGCGGCGCGTCGAAGAGAGACCTCGACGACCTGGACGGGCTCATCTCCTCGAACGGGGAATTCGAGGTCTTCCACTCCACCGCCGAGGCGTATTTCGAGGAGCTCGGACGACGGAGGAACGCCCTGCCCCGCGTCGCCCACAGTCTCAATCCCTGGGCCGTCGGATGTTATACGACCATGGTCCGCGTGAAACAAGGCCATCGACGGCTCGAGAACGAACTCTTCTCCGCGGAAAAAATGGCTTCGATCGCCTCCTTCCAAGGATTGATGAAGTATCCAGGCCGCGACCTCGCCGAAGCGTTCCGGGACCTGGCCTTTTCCGAGTTCCACGACATCCTCCCCGGTTCGTCCATCGGGCCGGGAGAAGAGGGAGCGGTCCGCCTGCTCGACCACGGCCTGGAGATCTGTTCGCGGGTCAAGGCCAAGGCTTTTTTCGCCCTCGCCGCGGGCGAGCCGGCGGCCGAAGAAGGAGAAATCCCGATCCTCGTCTATAATCCCCATCCGTTCAGGATCCGGACCCTCCTCGCCTGCGAGTTCGAGGACCACGAGCCGAACTTCGGCGGCGGTTATCTTTTTCCCGGGATCTTCCAACACGGGCGGCGTCTTCCCTCTCAGCCGGAAAAAGAATTGAGCAACCTGAGTCTCGAATGGCGCAAGAAGGTCGTTTTCTCCGCCGAGCTCGAGCCGGGACGAATGACCAGGTTCTCCTGCCGCCTGGAAAAGATCGATCAAAAACCGGGGCCGGGAATCGCTGAGGAAGGCGGGATGATCCGCTTCAAAACCGACGATCTGGACGTCCTCATCAACACGACGACCGGCCTTCTCGACCGGGCCAAAATCGGGGGCCGGGATATATTGGCCGCGAACGCGTTCAAGCCCCTCGTCATCGGAGACAATGCCGATCCGTGGGGGATGAGCGTCCGCCGTTTCCGGGAGGTCGTCGGCGAGTTCACCCTCATGGATCCGGCGGCGGCGGCCTCGTTCGCCGGCGTATCGAAGGCCTCCCTGCCCCCGGTCCGCGTCATCGAGGACGGAGAGGTCCGGACGGTCGTCGAGGCCCTCTTCGGTTACGATCACTCCTTCATCGTCCTGAGATATTTTCTGCCTAAGGCGGGGACCGAGATCGAGGTTGAGATCAGGGTCCTCTGGAACGAGAAGGACAGGATGTTGAAACTGTCCCTGCCGACGCATCTCGGACCATGCCGATATCTCGGCCAGGCGGCCTACGGTATCGACGAGCTGCCCGACAACGGCGACGAGGTTGTCGGCCAGAAATGGGCGGCCGTCGCGTCCCGGGACGCCGATCTGGCCCTGACCATCATCAACGACGGCGTCTACGGCTCGGATTTCGCGGACGGCGAGGTGCGCCTCTCCCTGCTCCGCTCGCCCGCCCACGCCGCCGATCCTGCCGGAGACCGGCCTCTGCTCCATCATGACCGTCATATCCCTCGCATCGACCAGGGCGAACGCGTCTTCCATTTCTGGATCAACGGAGGACGGTCCGGAGAAAGGCTCAGCGCCGTCGAGGGGGAAGCGCTGGCCAGGAACGAGGTCCTTTATGTCCTCGCCTATTTCCCGCCCGGGACAGGCCGAAAGGCCAGGCCGGGCGTCGTGCTCAGCGACCCTGTCGTCCAGCTCGCGGCCCTCAAGAAGGCCGAGGACGGAAACGACCTGATCATCCGCCTTTTCGAGCCGACGGGGATCGAAAGAACGGCCGAACTGGAGATGCCTTTCGTTCGGGCAAGAACAACGGTCCACATCAAAGGCTTCGAGATCAAGACCTTGAGATATTGTCGGAAAACGAAAGAATTTTGGAACGTCGATCTGATCGAGAATGAAACCTGACCATCTCGGATCCGAGCCGGTTTCGATCGTCCTTTGCGGGATCGGAGGCATGGGCGCGGTCTACCTCCAGGCTCTGCTCGAACGGATCGAAGGAGGGGCTTTCAGGATCGCGGGCGCCGTGGACCCGGTTCCGGAACGATGCCCCCAGCTCGCCCGGTTGAACGAGATGGGGATCCCGATCACCCCGGACCTGGAGAGTTTCTACCGCCGCCATAAGGCCGAATTCGCCATCGTTTCTTCGCCCATTCAATTCCACACCGCGCAGACCTGCCTGGCCCTCGGCCGCGGCAGCCACGTCCTCTGCGAAAAACCCATCGCCGCCGCGATCCAGGACGCCCGGCGGATGGCCCAAGTGCGCGATTGGGCCGATCGCTGGCTCGCCATCGGGTACCAGTGGTCGTTCAGCCCGGCCGTCCAAGCGCTCAAGGCCGACATCATCCGCGGCCTTTTCGGCAGGCCGATCCGCTACAAATGCCTTTATCTTTGGCCGCGGGACGACGCTTATTACGGCCGAAACGATTGGGCGGGAAAGAAGCGGGATCGGGCGGGCGCCTGGGTCCTGGACAGCCCAGCCAACAACGCCATGGCCCACGATCTTCACAACATGTTCTATGTGCTGGGGAGCGATATCCCGCTAAGCGCCGTCCCCGTCGAGGTCGAAGCCGAGCTCTATCGCGCCTATGACATCGAGAATTTCGACACGGCGGCCGTCCGCGGCCGGACCGCCTCCGGCGTCGAGTTCCTTTTTCTCCTCAGCCACGCCTCCCGCGCCGACCGGGGCCCGGTCTTTCATTTTGAATTCGAGAGAGGGGCGGTGTTCTGCGAGGGACGGAACACGGACATCAAGGCGCGCCTGGCCGACGGCTCGCTCAAGACCTACGGCTGCCCCGACCAGGAGCCCATGAAGAAGCTCTGGGACTGCCTGGGATCGGTGAGAACCGGAGCCCCGCCCGTCTGCGGACCGGAAGCGGCCATGAGCCAGACCCTCTGCTTGAACGGCATGCAGGATTCGATGCCCGAAATCGTCGACGTCCCGCGGGATCTTTTGGTCAGGGAAGGCTCTCCCGGCCGGGGCAGGATCCGCGTCGAAGGTCTGGATGAGATCTTCGAACGCGGCTACGCTTCGGCCAAACTGCCCTCGGATCTGGCCGTCCCCTGGGCCCGCCGGGGCCAAAAGATCGATCTGAGGAATTACGACCGGTTCCCCTCCCTTTAGCTTGGGCCATGCGCATCGTCATCGACAAGATCGTCTATCCCGGACGGCGGATGGCCTCGCATGAAGGGCAGGTCGTCTTCACCGACGAGGGACTTCCCGGGGAGCTCGTCGAAGCCGAGATCGTCCGTCGAAAAAAGAATTTCCTCGAAGCCCGGACCGTCACGATCCTCGGTGAATCCGGACGCCGGATCAAGCCGCTCTGCGCCCATTATCGGACCTGCTCGTCCTACCAATCCCTCCGTTACGAAGATCAGATCGAGCTTAAAAGGACCCAGCTCGGGGAGATCTTGGAGGGGACTTTGAGTTCCGGCGAAAACGAACTCGAGATCATCCCCTCCCCGGAGATCTGGCACTATCGAAACAAGGCCCGCTATTCCATTCTCTGGGAGGAGGGCAAGGCTCATCTGGCTTATCATCGGCCCGGATCGCGGGACGAGTTCGTCAAGATCGAGGACTGCCATCTCGTCGCCGAGCCGATCAGCGAGCTGCTTAAAACCTTGGTTAAGGTCATCGAGGAAGAGGGATTGAGCTCGCTCCGGGAAGTCGAGGCTAAAGAAAACCGGGCCGGCCGCAAAGAGCTTCTCCTGAACCTGTTTTGGACGTCCGCGCAGGATTCGAAGAGTCTCGACCCGATCCTGGCCCGGCTTCTCTCCCGCTTTCCCCTGGCCGGCGTCGTTTCTCATTTAATGCAGCGGGGGGCGGAACGGGAGATCGTGGAATGGGGCCGGCCTTGGATCGAAGAACGGATCGGTGAGGCCCGATTCCAGATCGGAGCCCGCTCGTTCTTCCAGGTCAACGTGGGGATGCTGGGAACCGTCATCGAGGATATGAAACGGCTGGCGGCGTTCCGGGGCACGGAGCGGCTCGGCGACTTCTACTGCGGTCTGGGCACATTCGGGATCGCCTTGGCCCGCGAGGTGAAAGAGGTTTACGGCGTTGAGTCCGATCCGGCCAACATCCGGTTCTTGAAGACGAACATCGCGCTTAACGGTCTCTCCCATTTCAAGATCTTCGAAGGACCGAGCCGGGACTGGGTTCCCTGGCTGCTCGAAAAGAAACTGGAGGCGGCGGTTTTCGACCCCCCGCGCAAAGGCCTGGACCCGGAGGCCGTGGCCGCGCTTCTACGCCATCCGGTCCCCACGATCATTTATCTCTCCTGCAATCCGACGACCCTGGCTCGGGACCTCAAAGCGCTCCTTCCCGCCTATCGGATCAAAGCCGTCCGCGCCTACGATTTTTTCCCGCACACGCCGCACATTGAAACATTGGCCATACTGAACCTTCGTTAGCCCCAAGAAATTCGTGGCCTGGAAAAAGGGGGACGACGCATTCTGTCCCTATTTAT
>JAPKZI010000160.1 GCA_026393865.1 Candidatus Aminicenantota bacterium | reverse complement strand
ACGATGCCGGCGAACGGGAAGTCGCATTTCTCGGCGATCTCGAACGTCCGGCGGAAGGCGTCGGTCGCCTCCGCGCCGAATTTCTTGAGGGCGGCCGTCTCCTGGTCCGGGCCGAAGAGCCTCACCTTGCGGCCGAACTTGACCCATTCGGGCGGATAGGGGATCTTTTTCTCGAAGGCATGGAGGAGGACCAGCCGCTCGGGGCCCTTGATGAACTTGAGGGGGTTGGCCCAGACGAGAGGAAGGCCGCGGGCCGCGGCGATCTCCCCCGCCCGCTTGAAATTGAAGAAATCGGCGCCGACGTAAAGATCGCCCCCGGCCCGAAGAGGGTCTAGAGGGAGATGTCCCCCGTTCGGCTCCGGCGCCGTCTTTCCTTCCTTCGGCCGGGGGACATGGATCGTCACCAGCCCGGCCGCGTCCCTGATCGCCCGCCGGTTGAGGATCTCCATGAGGTTGCCATATCCTTCCCGGCTCTTGACCAGGAAGAGAAACAGCTCCTCCCCGACCTCGATCTCACATCCGTATAGGGCCCGGAAGCCGCCGACCTTCGCCGCCCGTTTCCACTTGGCCCAGCCGTAGATGTTGCCGGCGTCCGAAAGGGCGACGGCGGGGACCTTCTTGTGCGCCGCCCACCAGGACAGCTCCTCGAGCGTCGCCCCGCCCTTCCCCCGGCTGTAAACGGAATGGACGCGGAGGGGAATGTGCACGGGTCCCCTATTTCGTGAGCGAGGCGGTCTTCAGGATGAAGCCGCGGTTCCGGTCGAAGGGATAGATCGCGTCGAGCATCTTTTCGCGGACGGTGAGGACCGAGCCGAAGCCGTACTTCTCCCTCACCCGGTCCATGGCCGCGCCCAGCCGCTCCTGCCTGTCCGAGTACGGCTCGAAGAGCGACAGCGGCCGGGCCCGAACCAGGTCCGAGGCCTTCACCCCGACCAGGCGCAGGGCCAGGCGCGACCCGGAGAAGAGCGGCAGGAAGAGCTCCTCGGCGATCTTGTAGACGTCGCCCATCTCCTGGCGGGGGGTGAGCATGAGGCGGCGCCGGACCTCGGTCTTGAAGTCGGAATAGCGGGCCTTGACCTCGATGACGTGGGCGTAACAGTGGCCCTGCCGGAGGGCCAGGGTCAGCCGGTCGCAGAGATAGGCCAGGTGGGCGAGCAACAAGCGCCGGTCCCAGAGGTCTTCGAGGAACGTCGTTTCACGCGAGACGGACTTGGGCACGGCGGCGCTGACGATGGGCCGGCTGTCGATCCCGCGCGACTGGAGGTAGAGGTCCTCACCATTTAGGCCGAAGATCGAGTGGAGGGTGGTCCGCGGCATCCCCCACAGGTCGCCGATCCTCTGGATATTGAGCATGCGGAGGACGACCTGGGACTTCGGGCCGATGCCGGGCAGGGCGTCGATGGGGAGGTCGCGGAGGAACTCCTCCTCGCGGCCCGGCTCGACCTCGACATAGCCGGCCGGCTTGGCCCGCTTCGTGGCCAGCTTGGCCAGGATCTTGTTCGGCGCGGCGCCCACCGAGACCTTGAGGCCGGTCTCGCGCTCGACGCGGGCCTTGATCTCGCGGGCCGTCCGCGAGAACGAGGGATAGAGGGGCCGGCAGCGGGTCAGGTCGAGGTAGGCCTCGTCGATGGACGCCTCCTCGACGTCGGGCGTGTACTCATGGAGGATGCCGAAGACCCGGTCGGAGAAGGACTGGTAGACCTGGTAGTTGCCACGGACAAAGACGCCGTGGGGACAAAGCTTGTAGGCGTTGCGGAGGGCCATGCCCGAGTGGACGCCGAACGCGCGCGCCTCGTAAGAGCAGGTCGAGGCCACGCCGCGCTCGTGGGGCAGGCCGCCGACGATGACCGGCTTGCCCCGGAGGGCCGGGTTGAGGAGAACCTCGACGGCGGCGAAAAAGGCGTCGATGTCGATGTGGACGATAAACCTGGTCACTTTTCTCCGTGTCACCGCAAACATGTAAAGCCCCAAAAATCGGGGACACTAACCTTGATTCAAGATAATTAAGGTTAGTGTCCCCATGTTCCTAAAAAGGTGATCCCGCCGCGCGTCCTCTGGAATCTCGCCGGGCGAGGAGCAGACCGCCCGCGGCGCTCTCACCGCAATCGCCGTTTCAATCGTCATTTTCCCAATCCCTCATTTATTCTCCCCCTTTTCTAAAGGGGGACACAGGGGGATTATCAATACTTCCTTAAGACTCCTATCACCCTCCCCAGCACCCGCAGGTTCTCGACCTCGAACGCCTGGTAGGCCGGGTTCTCGGGCACGAGGATCGTCCGGCCGTCCTCCCGCCGGAGCCGTTTCAGCGTCACCGAGCCGTCCTCGAGGAGCCCGACGATCATCTCGCCCGAATTGGCCGTGTTCGTCCGCTCGAGAAGGACGTTGTCGCCGTCGTCGATGTAGGCGTCGATCATGCTCTTGCCCTCGACGCGGACGCAGAAGATGTTGCCGCGCTTCCGGCCGAGCATCCAGTCGGGGATGTCCATCGCCTCGCCCGAGGTCTCGAAGGCCTCCTTGGGCGAGCCGGCGGGGACGATGCCGGCCAGCGGCACCCGGATCCGGCCCGCCAGGACGGACGGCGCGCCGGCCACCTGCAGTTCTCCCCGGTCCCGTCTCAGGTAGCCTTTTTTCTCGAGGCTGGCGAGGTGCTTGAAGACGGCCGAAGGGCTGGCGATGCCGAGAAGGCGGCCGAGCCGGCGGACGGTCGGCGGGTAGCCGCGCTCGAGGATGAAAGCCTCGACGGCCCTCAGGATCCTCTCCTGGCGGGGGGTCAGCTCCTTCCGTATTTTGTTCACCATTTTGTTCACCTTATATAAAATAACGCGGCCGAAGGCGTTTGTCAACAGATTTTTTTTGCTCAGCCGCGCCGGCTATTTAATGTAGCCTAAAGAACGGAGCCGGGCGTGTTCGACATCGTTGAAAATGGGCCTCTTCGGTTCGACCTTGATCCCAGCCCTGAGCCGGGCGATCTCGGCCCGCCAACTCCAAAGGAAAGCCCGCAACTCATCGCGTTCTCGGGGATTAGCCGCGGCGAGATTCCTGGTCTCTTCCGGATCGTCGTTCAAGTCATACAGCTCTTGGGAGCCCCGGCGCAAATCATAAATAAGCTTCCAACCCTTCCAGACGACGGATTGAAGTTTCGCTAACCTTCGAGTCTCACTGAAGATGGGCCGGGGCTCCGGCGGGGCGTTCCCGTTCAAGTCGAGGCTCCGGCCCTCGCACCGGTACGAACGGGGCGTCTCTAAAGCAAGATGACCGACGATCGTCGGCATCACGTCGATCAATCCCACATCGTCCTCGACGGTCCTCCGCGCCGCGCCGTCCGGGAGTTTGATGATCAGGGGGACATGGATCAAATCCTGATACAGCTTTTTCGTATGCCCGATCCAGTGGTCGCCGCGTTCCGAGAACTCCTCGCCGTGGTCCGCCGTCAGGACGATCAGCGAGGAATCGTACAGGCCGAGTCTTTTGAGCTCGTCCAAGAAACGCCCGATATATTCGTCCGTAAAGCTGATTTCGGAGTCGTAAAGGGCTTTCAGGTGATTGCGGTCCTTCTCCGTCATCGTCGCCGCCTTCGCCAATAGGCTGTCCTTGAATTCTCCGCTCCGAATGGAACCGCGGTAATCCGGATCATAATCGAATTCCGGATGGAGAACGTAGTCGAAATGCGGATCGAAGTAGTGAAGGAACAGGAAAAACCTGTCCCGGGCGTGCTGCTCGACGAAGGAAAGGGCCGCTTTCGTCACTGCCGGGGATGAGATATGGCCATATCCCTTGGCGTTGGACTGATCGAAAGAGTCGAAACCCTTGTTGAACTTCAGCTTCGTCCCGATGAAATCATGCGAGACGACAGCTTGGGTTTTATAACCGTTGTCTCTGAAGACCTCGGCCAGCGTCACGAAGGAGTCGTCCAGTTCGACCGGATCCTCTCCTTCGAAGCCCAAGGCGGCGGGATCTTGGGACGTGAAGAGGCTGGCGATCGACGGCGTCGTCCAGGGAGCCTGCGCTACGGCGTTTTTAAAGACGATGGACTCACGCGACAGGGCGTCGATCCGCGGGGTGGTCTGCCGGAAATAGCCGTAGGTGCTCATATGGTCTGCCCTGAGGGTATCGACCACAATCAAGATGACATTGGGACGAACGGGGTTGCCCGATCGATAGGCCGGGAGGATCACGGAAGCCGTCATGAGCAGAAATAAAGAGATGCGCAGATGCGTCCTCACGGCTCGCTTCAAGTTTGTTCGAACATTCATCCGATCAACTACTTCAACATTAGTTCCGGCATGGATAAATAGCCATCCTCGGAAGCGGGGATTCAAAAGGGGATTTTATCCGCCCCAAAGAGTAATCCCTGTCCGGCCGATCCCTCCCTAAGGCCTCGTTTTTGGCCGGTCAGGCCAGCCGACTTTAGCGGCTAACTTATTGATAATAAATAGAATTATCAATTCTCAGGATCACTCACGATCGATTTTTTAGGGGGTGACAAGACTGCGCGAAAATCGGAACGCGCGGGTTCGTCTGATCTCATGTCCGCCGGCTATAAAACCGGATAGCGGATCGGCTTATTCAATCCCCGAAGCTCGTTCCAAGAGCCCTGGCGGCGGCGATCAGAGGATGACCCCGAGGAACGGTTCGCGGGCCGCCGGCGACCGTTTCCAGGGCGACCGTCGTGATCTTGCCTCCCCGGACGGCGACCATGCGGCCGAACTCCCCGGCGACGACCGCCTCGACCGCTCGCGCTCCGAGCTGGGTGGCCAAAATCCGGTCGGACGCGGTCGGTGAACCGCCTCTCTGAAGATGTCCGAGAACGACCGTCCTCGTCTCGGTCCCGATCATTTTTTCGAGCTGCTCACCCAGGACGAATCCCACGCCCCCCAGCCGGACGGGATCCGTGCTTTTCTCGACGATCTTCCGTACGACGACATCGCCGCCCCTCGGCTTGGCCCCTTCGGCGATGACGACGATGCTGAAGCGCTTGCCCTTTCTCTTTCGCTCCTTGATCTTGGCCGCCACGGCCGACAAAGAATAGGGGATCTCGGGGATGAGGATGATATCGCCGCCTCCGGCCACGCCGGCGTAGAGCGCGATCCAGCCCGCCCTCCGCCCCATGACCTCGACGATCATGATCCGGTGGTGGGACTGGGCGGTCGTGTGGACCCGGTCGACGGCCTCGGTCGCGATGGAGACGGCCGTGTCGAATCCGAAGGTCACGTCCGTCCCGCGCAGGTCATTGTCGATCGTCTTCGGTATGCCGACGATGGGCACACCGTCATTCATCAGGCATGAAGCGATCCCCAGAGTCCCGTCGCCGCCGATGCAGACGAGCGCCTCGACGCCTAGCGCTCGCAGGTTGGCGACGGCCGTCTTCGAGACGTCCTTGAAAACGAATTTATTCCCTTTCATTTGGGCGTAACGATAGGGGTTCGACGTATTGGACGTGCCGAGGATGGTCCCGCCCAGGGTCAGAATGCCGGATACCTCGCCGGGCCCCAGTTTCCGATGCCGGTCGTGGATAAGTCCGTCGAAGCCGTCCTCGATGCCGATGACCTCCCATCCGTGTTCGAGCATGGCCTTTTTGGCCACGGCCCGGATGACGGCGTTGATGCCCGGGCAGTCTCCTCCGCCGGTCAGGATCGCGATCCGTTTTTTCTTGAGCATGGGATTTTCTCCTCGGACTTCAGATGGTAAACGAGAATCAGAATTTTCTCAAGGCGAAAACTCGGGAAAGCCGATCGTCAGCGATCCGATGCGCAGGGGCGGAAGCGGGGCGTTCATCCCCGC
>JAPKZI010000153.1 GCA_026393865.1 Candidatus Aminicenantota bacterium | reverse complement strand
GCCGGGGTCAGCTTGGCATTGGCCCCGGACGCCACGGCGATGCTGTTTTCGCCGCGATTATCGACCATGATCAGCGCGACACCCGACGCCGCGCGCTTGTCCTTGAAAACGAATCTCGTCTCGATGCCGTCCCGACGGAAGCCTTCAACGGCCTGCCGGCCGAAAACGTCGTCGCCGACCCGGGCGATGAACGTCACGTCCCCGCCCGCCCGCGCCGCGGCCACGGCCTGATTCGCCCCTTTGCCGCCGCCGGCCATGCGGAATTCGCCGCCGATTACGGTCTCGCCCGGCCTCGGGATCTTCGCCGCCCTGACGATCATGTCCGTATTCGAACTGCCTACGACGACGATTTTGGAAATCGGTGACATGTATCCGAATTCTCCGGAATTCGGTACGTGTCTCCGATTTATCAAAGCGCCGATCCTTGACGGAATCGCCCTCTTCTTGTAAGATATCGGCCTCACGTGGGGCTGTAGCTCAGTTGGGAGAGCGCTTGACTGGCAGTCAAGAGGTCGCCAGTTCGACCCTGGTCAGCTCCACCATCCGATTTCCCCGTTTTCCCCTGATAATTAGGATTTTTCCACAACTTTATTCGATAGCCTGAGTTATTAAAACTGAGCCGTTTTTAGCGGTTTTGTCCCCGTAGTGTCCACACGGATTTGCAAGCCGTTGGCACATGGGTAAACCTCTGTTTGACTCCAGAGTGACGTGAGATATACTCAGGTTGGGAATCGAGACATGAAACATCCAAAGGGCTTCCTGTCTACGGTACAGCAATACGTGGCCGTTACTGCAATAGGGCCGTCTTCGCTCAGGAACCAAGGGGCATCTGGAGTAATCGATACCGCAAGAGAATTCCTAACTAACCTCGACCTTAACGACTTTGTAGTTAAACAGCGAGCTGGCTTTGATACAGTTCTTGACTCGAAAACAAACAGACTGAGAAAGGATTTTCCTAAAAAAGCACAGAACTGGGGAGCGGCCAGAAAAGCTATCAATCTCTTTCTGAGGGATTCTCTTTACAATCGTTATTTGGCTGAACGATATCAACTGGACATCATCGAACCGTGGCTGGAAATCCCGCTCGATAGCAAAGTTGCCAAAGGCTTAATGCGAGAATCGAGGAAGCTTAAGATTCCAATCAAATCTCCTGTTTGGCCAGGAATTAAGAATCTATCGATAGAAGTCAGTTCTCAATTCCAATCCTTAGCAAATGAAATTGCTAGGAAGAAAGGTCTTGCTCGTATTCATTTGGACATACACCTCTGGCTTGAAGAACGATAAGGCTTTTCTTGGGGGATCAGTTGCCCTGTCTTTAGTTCCCCTAAAGGCTTGCTTGCGACAATGGCCAGCGGTTCGCTAAAACGCAGCTTCTTGACCTTCTCGGGATGGGTCGAGGGCAGGCCATTGCCGGTTGACTGGCCCCAGGAATTGCCGAATCGCGGCATCAAAGTCGAAAGCGGATGTTTACGCGGCGAAGCCGTTGCCGTTTTGGAGCTTTATAAAAGAAAGCGAGGAACGGTCTACAACAGCCGCAAGGGATTCTAGATCCTCTTTCGCTTCGCTTGAATAAGAGGCGGGATACTTAAGAACAGAATGGAGACGATCATAATGCCGGCACCGATAAACTCCGTCGTCGCCGGCAGACTCTGTCCCGGGAAAAGCGCCAACAACATGGATGCGATCACTCCCGCAAGGACACTGGACGCGCGGTTGACCGGGATACAGTAGGTGTTTTCATGCTTGTCCAGAAAGACCAGCGTTCCGAAAAAGCCGGTCCCCTGGGACATCGCCCCGATCAGTAAAAGCGCCCAGAGATAGGGCTGATTCCAGTGCATAGTCCATCCCAGCCGGACATCGGCTCCGATCTTCCCTTTTAAGAGGGCAAAGATCCCCAGAATAATAACCAGCATGGGCGTAGAGACCATGGTTTCTTCGACAAAATAGCGAAGATTCACATCCTTTTTATCAGATTTGGCATTCCGGCTCATGAACTGGAAGCGCATATAATAGCTGAGAACATAAATCAGAATAACCAGTCCCAATAATAGGGGTATTCGAAAGCTTTTCGCGTCCAAGGCGTTGAGGAGAAGCGCAAGTCCCGCGCCGGCAAAACCGGCCCAGGAGAACCAGCGGATCTTCCGCTTTGTGCTTGCATCGACGAGCGGGCCGATGATCAAGACACCGCCCCGCATGAAGAGCATCGCCAGGACGATGCTGACGCTTTCAAAGGTATAGGCTAGGGTGGTCGTCCCGATGATGAGAGAGGTAAAGAAGCCGGATAAAAAAGTCCATTTCGTCGGATGAGGCACGCTGAGGCCGAATACCGTCGAATGGCTCGCGTATTTCCACCAGCCGAGAAGGCTGATCACGAGAATCATTGCCAGCAGGGTGGCAACGGCGACGACGGGAAGGATGACAAACCCGTCCATGGATGTCCCGTGAAGCGACGGCAACAGTCCTTTGCTCATGATCTTTGTCAAAAGACTGTAAGGGATGTAACAGGCAAAATACCCGAACGCGAAGCCCCAGATACTGTAGTCTGACAGAAATCTCTTGAACGCTCGTTTTTCCATGGTGTTTGTCGTCAGGCGGTTTCGGATTCGCGAGCTAATTTCTTAAGCTACTGATTCCGTCTCTCATGATAATTTAATTGAGGCCGTTTGGCAAGGCTTCAAGCATCGTCATCCTGTTCAACTCCCTCATCATCATCATAATCTCCTAGCGGATTTTTTCTTTCTTTTCCAGGACGACGAGATCCCTTCAGTTAGATTTCAAATGACACGGGGTGCCAAGCAGCCCGGTGATCACCACAACGATCTTTTAACTTTTTTGAGAAGATCAACATCTTCGGCAAGTCGTCTCGGGAAAGGCAGTGCCGGCGGGTGATTATTGATTGGGATACTAAAGAGATATCAGAATGGCTAAACTGGTCACGAACGGCGGGCTAAACTGAGCCATTTTTAGCGATTTTGTCCTCAATTTGCCCACTTGATGGCGGCCGACGCGGGCGCGGAGTATTTTTCATGTGCGGCCATCGTGGAACAGGGTTTGCCTCCGTATTTCGCCGAGAAATTACGGCGAGGGAGATAGCCCTGCATAATAAATCGGCCAGAAAATATCAAGATATTTCTGCATTCCTTTTCGAGCTTTCTTGATGATGACGCTATTTTCATTTCACGACCGAACAAAGATATAATGAGCCTTGTTTTTACGTCGGGAGTGATTCATAGGGGATACGCATCATGACGAACGCTAAGCTGCAGAAAACCGATGAAGTCCTCAAAGCGGTGCAAAAGACATTGACAGCTGAAGGAAAAGACCTTCGGACCTTGCTCTACCGGGATATTCTTTTCAATGCGCTGAAGTGCCAACGGGATGAACTTGATATTTTAGACCTGAAGCTCATCAACCGCGCCCTGGCCGAGTTACGGCATGCCGCAAGCGTATTTAAACCATACAGACGGTTCCGCAAGGTTTCCATCTTCGGTTCGGCTCGCGAACCTAAGGGAAGTCCCTACTACGAGCTCGCGGTTAGATTCGCTCATCGTCTGGTTGAGAAGGGCTTTATGGTCATTACCGGGGCGGCGTCAGGAATAATGCAAGCCGGGATCGAAGGAGCCGGACTTCGGAACAGCTTTGGAGTGAATATCCTCCTGCCCTTTGAGAAAGGGCTGGCTAAAATCATCCGAGACGATCCGAAAGTCGTCAGGTTCAAATACTTTTTCACCCGTAAAATATTTTTCGTGATGGAAGCCGATGCGGTTACTCTATTCCCCGGCGGCTTCGGCACGCACGATGAAGGATTTGAGGTGTTAACGTTGCTTCAAACCGGGAAAGCGCCGCTCATGCCCGTTGTCCTTATGGAACTTCCTGGAGAAAATTACTGGGAAACTTGGGATCGGTTTATAAGGCGGCAATTGTTGGCCCGGGGCTTCATTTCTGCGGAGGACTTGAGTTTCTATAAAATTGTGCGCTCTCCTGAAGAAGCCGTAAACTATATCACCTCTTATTATTCAACATACCACTCCCTGCGCCAGGTCAGAGACAAGCTCGTGATCAGGCTGGAAAAAGAACTCAAAGATGCTCACGTCAGAAAATTAAACGATATGTTTCAGGACCTCGTTGAATCGGGGAAAATTTTCAAAACGCGGGCGTTTCCCGAAGAAAAAGACGAACCGAATCTCAGATCGAGACCCAGGATCGCTTTCGCCTATAACAGGAAAAGCGCAGGTCGCCTGAATGAGATGATCTTGACGATCAATAAGCTGGGCCGCTCGTTTTGATAGAGGGAATGACCAAAAACTGTAACGGGTGGTTTCATTATATGAAAT
This sequence comes from Candidatus Aminicenantota bacterium, assembly GCA_026393865.1. Taxonomy (GTDB): domain Bacteria; phylum Acidobacteriota; class Aminicenantia; order Aminicenantales; family UBA4085; genus JAPKZI01. Next base: position 1,612 of record JAPKZI010000153.1, on the reverse strand, counting down.
ATTCTTGTTTCGATGGCTGATATCGAACGCGTAGCTATTTAGGTCGCTTTTCCAATATAATAAATGCGGGAGGGCATGGGGTCTGGTGGCCCCTCCGGACTTCAAATCCAGCACGGCTTCTGACGAAGGGGCTGGGTGGGTTCGATTCCCACATCCTCCCGCCAGCCTTATTATCAGCAACTTAACAGGGCCCGCGGAGGGCCCATCATATCTCCCCGGCTCTAAGTCAATGGAGCCAAAATACCACAAAATACGCAAGTTTCATAGCGGCCGAGGCGGAATATTTTTAGCGTCGGGTGATTTCGAAAGGGCGGGAAGTTTATCCTTTTTCGGGCGATTTTCCTGTCGACCGCGACGATGATACGGCCGGACGGCCTCCTTCGCGGCCATCTTCGTATTGTTGACAACGATCCGCGGCCGGGATTATCATCTTTACGCGATGGGAGGTATTGATTCCGAGCTTTTTAGGAAGGAATGTCGCGGAGTGCGAAAAAGCAAATCCCTATCCCTAGGCCGAGCCCGCTCCAAAGATCAAATTCGATCCCGAAACCTTCCGGAATTTTCTGCTTATTTTCGAACTCCATGATCCCATGCCGAAGCTCGATGAGGCCTTAGATTATTTCTTTAAAGAAGTCTTTCATAAAGGGGACCGGGTGACCGTCGTCAGCCCGAAGGGGACGTATCGGTTCAAACAGGAAACGTTCGACCGCGTTCAGCCCGATGAAGTCGCCCGTCAACTCAAGAAAAAGCTTAGGAAGGACATCCTCCTTGGTGCCATGGATTATAAGAGCATCATTCAAGATATAAGGGATCTGGATGCAAAAGACGGTGAAGTGAAGGGGCGATTGATCATGGATCTTATCCGGCAGCTACGCGACCGGCTGACCGTCAACGATCAGAGAATTCGATACCTGGCCCAGGCCTTGAAAGCTCAGGAAGGACGGAAGATCATTTTCCTGTTCTACCAGAAAGAAGAGATCGTGATTCCGGCCTCGAAATATGATGACTCGGGTTATGGGGGGAGGCCCGGAGGCCAATTGACTACAACGTCAAGGACATCGAGACAATCTTCGCAGACGCCTCCCTGACGGTCAATTTTTTCTTTCTGACAAATTCCACGACGAGCACGTTTGACATCACGGACCTCTGTCGTTCTATAGGCCCGAGTGGTGTTGAGGGGCGCAGCCTGACGGACCTGTCCGGCAGCATCTTCGGGGCCTTCCGGGAGATGTCGCACGCCTCCGGCGGAATCACGGAGTCCTCAGCCAACGCCCTGGCCGTCTTCAGGAAAACAGTGACGGCGCCGGAGAATTACTATCTCCTCTACTATGTCCCTTCCGAATACAAGGCCGACGGAAAATTCAAGAAGATCAAAGTTACGGTGAAGGGGAATCATTACCAGGTTTCCAACCGTTCCGGCTATATTGCCAAATGATGGCCCCGAAGTTGCGACAGGGCCTGCGTCATAGCCGTGGGGTAAATCATGCGACTCGGGACTCCCAGTAGTCTTCAAGCCGGTTGGATTTCATCACGCATCGCAAGGCGATGATGGCGTTCGCTCCGCGGACGGTCCATTCCATTCCCGATTGCTTGAGACGCTGGCCGATGACGG
>JAPKZI010000215.1 GCA_026393865.1 Candidatus Aminicenantota bacterium | reverse complement strand
GTAGACGTTGGCCCGATAGTTGATCTCCATCGGGAGCAGGCGATGGCCGCGGCCGTGGCGACTGAGGAATGCGACGCGCCGGCCCTCGAGCCGTCCGACGATGTAAGCATCCGACGGGTCGCCGAGCGGGGTTCGCAGTCTGTATTCCTTGAGGTCTTCGATCCCATCGATCTCATATAAACCCGTCCCGCCCAGGATCCCGACCTCGACACGGGGCAGAGCGCGCGAAAACGCCGGCGTTTTCTTTCCGGTCATTTGTCCTCCTTAACTTTTAAGGCAATAGCTATGGCTTGGAGTCGTTATTCTTCAGTTTTTTCTCCAGCCTCTCCAGCTCGGCCCTGGCCTTCCTCATATTGCCTTCGCTTTCACCCTGGGAGTTTTCCAGGAAAAGTCGGAAATACTTTATCGCTTGCTGGAGACGGCCGCTTTTTTCGTAGGCCACGGCCAGGTTGAAATAGCCGATCGCCGTCGGCCTAATGGCTAAGGCCTGTTCAAAGAGAGAAATCGCCCGGTCGAACTCTCCGAGGTAAGAAAAAGCGATGCCGGTGAACTGATAGAAGGCTTGCTCTTCTGGAAAATCAGAGATCAATGTTTCGTAAATGTTGATCGCTTCTCTCAATCGGCCGACGGAAGCAAGGTTCCCCGCATAGCTCGTTCTCAAGTGCCGGCTTTCCGGCTCAATGGCCAGGGCGCGCTCATAGTAAGAGCGGGCCTCGTCCTTCTTGCCCGCCGTATCAAAGATGCCGGCACAGACAGTCAGGGCATCGACGCTTTGAGGGTTTAATACCAGGACCTTCTCCATCGTCGCCAGGGCCTCCGGGATCTTCCCCGTGACTAGATAGGTGTGGCCCAAGCGAACCAGAAGGATCTCGGAATCCGGGATCCGGCGTAGACCCGAGCCCAGAGTCGCTATGGCCTGGTCAAACTTCTTCTGCCTCGCCTGGGCGATCGCCAGATTGACATAACCGGCCGGAGAATCGGGGATGTCCTCCAGTATCTCGCGATAGATCCGCTCGGCCTCGAGGTATTTCTCTTCGAACTCGAAAGCCTGGGCCATCTGAATCAGCTTGAGCGAACCAATCTTATCCTTCGGGTCGGGGAAAGCCGAGCCCGGCTTGGCCGGAGAGAAGCTCACGTAACCCAGAGATCTTAGCCTTTCCAGGTCTTCGGCTCTGGCGGGGGCGCCCCCGCGCGCGACCGGTGAGCCGGAACTCAAGCGGAGAATTTCCTGTCTGAGTTTATTTGATAATTCGCCGGCCTTTTGGGCCGAGGACCCAAAGATGTTTTTTTTCTCGCCGGGATCGTTTTCCAGATCATAGAATTCCGGGCGGGGGGCCTGAATAATTTTCCAGGGACCGGCGACGAGTCCGACAAGTTCCGACCAGCCGAAATTATCCCGGGGGTAATAGGTTTCGACCAGGCTATCGAGGTCTTTCCTTTCTTTTCCTTTAATCCAGTCGATCAGGCTTTGTCCTTGCATGCCTGCGGCCTCGCCGCTCAAGCCGGCTACGTCCAGAATGGTCGGAGCCACATCGACGAGCCTGACGACGCTCTCGATGACTTGAGAACGAGGGAAAATCCGGCGATTGTAAAAAATCAGCGGGACCCGAAGGGTTTCTTCATAAATGAAAATGCCGTGGCCGGTCTCCACCTTGTCGCCCAACCCCTCGCCATGGTCGCCGGCGACGACGATGAGGGTCTTTTCAAGAATCCCTTTCTCTTTCAGCCGGGCCAGAACCGCGCCCACATAATGGTCCATGTAGGCGATTTCACCGTCGTAGGGATGGCCGCCCGATCCTTCGGCATAGGGCGAAGGCGGGTCGTATGGCAAGTGCGGGTCATAATAATGGATCCAGACGAAGAACTTGTTTTGTCCGTTGTTCTCTAGCCAGCCGGAAAACCGGGCGAATGTCTCCTCCGCCCGGCGCTCCGCGTTTTCGCTTTTCAGGGGCAGCTGGGATTGAAAGGTATCGTCGTAAACGCCGAAGCCGCGGTTGAGGCCGAATCGGGAATCGACGGAGAACGCCGAGACAAAGGCCGCGGTGGAATAGCCGCGCCCGTTCATGATTTCGGCCAGAGTTTTTATTCCCCGGCGCAGTTCATGTCCGTTGTTG
>JAPKZI010000235.1 GCA_026393865.1 Candidatus Aminicenantota bacterium | reverse complement strand
ATTCCGGGCGGGCATGACGAAATATTCGGCCAGACAGCCGTCCTTTTCGCCGGGGTGGCCGAGAAAGCCGAGGTTGCGGCAGGTATGGGGCCGGCCGGAGCGGCACTGGTCGCACGTTCCGCAGGAAATGGCCGGCTCCACCGCGATGCGGTCGCCCGGCTTGAGGCCGGCCGCGGAGCTTCCGACAGCCTCGACGACGGCCGAGCACTCATGGCCGACGATGGAGGGATAGGCCACCGTTTCGCCGCCGACGCGGTCGGCAATGAAATAATGGAGGTCGCTCCCGCAGAGGCCGGCGACGGCGGTTTTCAGCAGAACGTCGTCCGGCGTTTTAATTTCGGGCTTGGGGACGTCGCGGACCTCGACCCGCCCGACCCCGGTGAGAACAACGGCTTTCATTGGGGACACATCCTCACTTCAAAGAAAAAGATCCGGAAGCATCCGAAGCGACAGTAATGAAAACCGACCTTTGGTGCTCTAATTTTTTGAGGGATGATTCAAAGACGCGACGGCAGGGCTGTCCCCAAGGCCCCCATAGCGAAGGGGGGTCCCATCGCTTGCGATGGGGGGAACCGACGGGACTGGTTCCCAAGGGGGCCGGGGGATAGCCCTGTCGCCGCGTCGACCAAAGTCGGGAGCGAGGCTGTTTCCGGATCTTTTTCTCCCTTTTTTACGCTTGGAGCGAAGTGATCGTCACGACGTGAACGATGTCCTCGACCGAACAGCCGCGGGACAGATCATTGACCGGCTTGTTCAATCCTTGGAGGATGGGGCCGACGGCCTGGGCTTTGGCCAGCCGCTCGACGAGCTTGTAGGCGATGTTACCGGACTGAAGGTCGGGGAAGATGAGGACGTTGGCTTGGCCGGCGATAGGGCTTCCCGGCGCTTTGGATTTCCCAATCCGGGGGATGATGGCCGCGTCGGCCTGCAGTTCGCCGTCGATCTTGAGGCCGGGCGCTTTTTCCTTGGCGACGGCCAGGGCGCTCTTGACCTTGTCTATGAGCTCGTGCTTGGCGCTTCCGTAGGTCGAGAACGAGAGAAGCGCCACCCGCGGCTCCATGCCGCAGAGGACGCGGCCGGTCTCGGCCGAGGCGATGGCGATCTCGGCCAGCTCCTTGTCCGTCGGATCGGGCATGACGGCGCAGTCGGCGAAAATGAACATGCCCTGATCGCCGTACTCGCAGTCGGGGACGATCATGATGAACGAGCTCGAGACGATGCTGATGCCCGGCTTGGTCTTGATGAACTGGAGAGCGGGCCGGACCGTGTCCGCCGTCGAATGCCGGGCGCCGGAGACGAGGCCGTCCGCCGCGCCCTTGTGGACCATCATCGTCCCATAGAAGACGGTGTCCTTCATGACCTTGCGGGCCTCTTCGGGCGTCATGCCCTTGGCCTTGCGCAGCTCGTAGTAAGTGTTGGCGTAATCGTCGAACTCCTTGGCCGTTTCGGGATCGACCGACGGGACGGACTTCACGTCCACACCCTGCTCCTTGGCCACGGCCTCGATCTTTTCGCGGTTGCCGATGAGCGTCACCAAGGCCAGCTTTTCCTGGGTGATGATGCTCGCCGCCTTGACCGTGCGGGGCTCGTCGCCCTCGGGCAGGACGATCCGTTTAGGATTTTTGCGGGCTTTGTCCTTGAAGCTTTCGAGAAGATTCATAAAAGGGCTCCTTTCAGGATCCCGGCGTAGAAGTCGTTGCCCTTGTCGTCGACCAGGATGAAGGCCGGGAAGTCCTTGACCGTGATCTTGAAGATGGCTTCCATCCCGAGCTCCGGATACTCGAGGACCTCCTGCTTGGTGATGCAGTCCTTGGCCAGCCGGGCCGCCGGGCCTCCTATCGAGCCGAGATAGAATCCGCCGTATTTTTTACACGATTCCGTCACGCCCTTGGACCGGTTCCCCTTGGCCAGCATGACCAGCGAGCCGCTCCGGGCCTGGAAAAGCGGGACGTAGTCGTCCATGCGGCCGGCTGTGGTCGGTCCGAACGAGCCGGAGGCGTATCCCGGCGGGGTCTTAGCCGGGCCGGCGTAGTAGATGATGTGGTCCTTCAAATACTGAGGCAGGTCCTCGCCGCGGTCGAGCCGCTCCTTGAGCTTGGCGTGGGCGATATCGCGGCCGACGATGATCGGGCCGTTGAGCGAGAGGATCGTGGCCACGGGATACTTGCTGAGCGCGGCCCGGATCTCGGCCATGGGCCGGTTGAGGTCGATCGGGACCACCGTCCCGCTCGGTTTGAGGTCGCGCGGGAGGTACTTGGCCGGCTCGGTCTCGAGCTTCTCGAGGTAGATCCCGTCGCGAGTGATCTTGGCCGTGACGTTCCGGTCGGCGTTGCAGCTCACGCCGAGGCCGATGGGACAGGACGCGCCGTGGCGGGGCAGGCGGATGACGCGGACGTCGAGGGCGAAGTATTTGCCGCCGAACCCGGCCCCGAGGCCGAGTTTCCGGGTCGCCTCGAGGAGCTTCACTTCGAGCTCCAGGTCGCGGAAGGCGTGGCCGGAGAGATCGCCCTTCGTCGGCAGGTTGTCCAGGTAGCGAGCCGAGGCGAGCTTAACGGTCTTGAGGACCATCTCGGCCGACGTCCCGCCGACGACGACCGCGAGATGATAGGGCGGGCAGGCCGCGGTGCCGATATTCTTGATCTTATTGATCAAAAAGGCGAGCAGGGACTCGGGATTGAGGACGGCCTTGGTCTCTTGAAAGAGGTAGCTTTTGTTGGCTGAGCCGCCTCCCTTGGCGATAAACAGGAACTTGTACTCGTCGCCGTCCGCGGCGGTGATGTCGATCTGGGCCGGAAGGTTGGAGCTGGTGTTCTTCTCATCGTACATGGTCAGCGCGGCGTTCTGGGAGTATCGGAAATAGTTCTTGGTGTAGGCGTTGAACACGCCCCTGGACAGCGCCTCGTCGTCGCCGCCGCCCGTCCAGACGGCCTGGCCTTTCTTGGCGTTGATGATCGCCGTTCCCGTGTCCTGGCACATCGGGAGGACGCGCTCGGCCGAGATCACGGCGTTCCGCAGGAGCTCGGTGGCGACGTATTTATCGTTGGCCGAGCTCTCCGGGTCGTCGAGGATTTCCCGGAGCTGTTTGAGATGGGAAGGGCGGAGGAGAAAAGCGACGTCCGTGAAGGCCTGTTCAGCCAGCAGGGCCAATCCCTCCGGGGCGATCTTGACGATGTCGCGGCCTTCAAACGAGCCTCGCGAGACATGGTCTTTGGTCAGGAGCCGGTACCCGGCGGAGTCCGGTCCGAGGGAAAACATGGGGCTATAAAGGAATTCGGCCATGATGGTGCTTCTCCTTTCGGAAATATATCAAGCCGGAAGTTTGTTCTGGACTTTTTTTAGGGATATGGAGGCGACGCTGCGGACTTCTTTGCGCTCGCCTTTTCGGACCAAAAGCTTTTTCAGCGGCGCCGCGGCTTTGATGTCTCCGATCTCTCCAAGAATGCGGGCCGCGCGGAAACGCGTCGTCCAGGTCGGACTTCCCAACGCCTCGATCAGGAGCGGGACGGCATCGTGTCCGAAGTTCATGAGGGCGTTCTCGGCGCTCTCCCTGACGCTCCAGTGCGGATCGGCCATCGTTTTCAGCAAAGGAAGGATGGATTTCTTGTCGTGGAAAAGCCCGAGCAGGCGGGCCGAAAGCGACCGGACTTCCCGGGATTTGTCCTTGAGCCCATGCAGGGCCGTTTCAAGAACTCCCGCCTGTCCGGCCCCGATGGTCCTAAGGGCGCGGATGGCTTCGGCCCGGATGAAATCCGCCCGGTCCTTTTTAACGACGCCGATGAGAAGCTTGACGGCCTCGGGCCCGTCCATCTTGCCCAAGGCCCGAACCGCTTCGAAGCGGGCGTTGTCCGAATCGTCCTTGAGGGAGGGTGTGATCAGAGGGGCGAGGGAGGAATCGGCGACCTCGGCCAGGATCTTGATCGCGCAGCAGCGGCCCCAAGCGGCGCAGCCGATCAGGGCCAGGGCCTGAGTGGCGGCTTCCTGGACATCGGGAAGGCCTTCGTCGACGATCTCTTTGAGCAGTCTCACCGCCCGGTGGTCCTCCAGCCCGCCGATGGCTTTGATAGCTCGGATCTGGAGCTCCGGCCGGCGTCGGTCGGCCGCGTCCCTGAGCAACGGCTCGATATTCGAGCTGTTGAACGAGAGCGTCGGCAGCAGGACGCCGGCCACGGTCGGACCGAAACGGACGAGGGCCGTCATGGCCGCCTGCCGGACGATGAAATACGAGCTGCGCAGATGGCCGACCAGGGATGGGACGGATTTCGGATCGCCGATCTTGCCCAGGGCCAGGATGATCGCCCTCAGAGCGAACTTGTCCCGTTCCCGCGAAAGGGCGTTGAGAAGAGGCATGGTCGCCAATTTTCCGAAGCGGATGGTGGCCTCGGCCGCCTTTTCCTGGACCTTCCCGACATTGTCCTGGATCTCCTGGACGAGGGCTTCGATGCTGGCCTTGGAGCCGATCATGCCCAGGGCTTCCACGGCGCTGGCCCGGACCTGCCATTCGCTGTCCTGGAGCAGGGCCAGGAGATAGGGAACGGACTGGTGCGACTTGAGCTTGCCGAGGGCCCGGGCGACGTTCGACCGGATGAGCGGCGAAGAGTTGTTGAGGGCGTCATGAAGGGCGGGAAGGCTGTCCGCGCCGAACTCCTTGAATCCTTCGACGGCCAGTCCGACGATCTCCTCGTTCTCCAGCGAGAGCATGTGGATCAGGATATGGATGAGGCGGACGTCCCGGTGGTCGAGGATCTCCTGGACCTTGCCCATCAGCTCCGTGACGGCCTGCGTCCGGACGATCCATTCCGGATCTTCGACGGCCTTGAGGAGGTAATCGATCACCCTGTAGTCGCCCAGCTTCCCTACGGCCGCGACCGCGGCCTGACGGATATTGGCCGCCGTCGAGCGGAAGATCTTGGGTTTGATGAGCTCCTCGATGGCCTCCGGCCGGCCGAGCCGGCCGAGCGAGATGACCGCGGCGTGTTGAATGCCGGGATTGGGATCGTTGAGCTTATCGACGAGGACGGGATAGACTCCCTCGCGAGGCTCGTATCCCAGCTCCATGATCGCCGAGCGGACCAGGGAGGCGTCCTGGCCTTCCCGGACGGCCTGGAAGATGGGTTCCAACGGTTTCAGCGCTTTGGATTCCACGTCAGACCCTTTCGATATAGCCCTTGCAGTCTCCGTCGATATTGAACGACTTCACCTGGTAATCGCAGTCGATGTTCGCCAGGGACTTGACCGCCGCCCGGAAAGCGCCGATGCGGGCGCAGGTCAGGTCGCGGATGGAGAATCCTTCCTCGATCAGTGACTGGCAGCTCTTGAGATAGACGCAGTCGTGGACGGTGATCTGGACGTGGGACGGATTGACTTCGACGACCTCGAAATGGCTGGCGTCCCGGAACAGGCCGCCGGCGATCCCGATCTGGATGTAGTTCTCGACGGCGCTGCGGATCGAGTCCGACTTGTTGATTTGCATGCCGTACTCGTCGCCGAGGAGGTGAAGATAATATTGGACAGCGTGCTCGTAGGCCCGCTCGCTGAAAACCCGGGGCCGGGTTCCATGAAAGTCGCGGGCCGTTTCCTCCAAAGCGCTCAGCCAAGAAAGGGCCACGAGCCAACCGGCTTCTTCGCGATCAATGATATCCATGATGTCTTCCTTTACTTGGTTTTCGTCGTTTTGGACGCCGCGTCGGACCCCGTCAGGCTAAGCCGCTCCAGCTCTTTCCGGACGGCCTCCGCCGTCACGGTCCGGCCGATGTCCGATGCGAGTTTCGCCGCCAGGCCGGCGGCGGCGGCTTTCGGATTCTGGGCCCAGAGCAGGACAAGCTTGGCGGTCTCCTCCGGGCGGAACGCCTCGGGCCGCTTGGCCGCCGCTTCGAAGGCCGGCTTGGGCTCGCAGGTCGGGGTCTCCGCCAAGATCCGCCGGGTGTCCCGGGCGATCGCCAGTTCCTCGTTGGTCGGGATGACCAGAATCTTGACCGGCCCGGAGCTGATATCGCGCTCGTTGCGCTCGTTCTTGGCCGGGTCGAGAACGATGCCGAGGCTGGCCATCCCTGCGGTGACGAGCCGGCGGACCAGCCGGGAGTTCTCGCCGATGCCGCCGGTGAAGACGATGGCGTCCACCCGCCCCAGGGCGGCCATGTAGGCCCCGATATATTTACGGACATGATAGCAGTAGATCTCGATGGCCAGTTGATGGCGTTCGCTGCCGCGCGCGGCCTCCTGCTCGATCTCGCGCATGTCGTTCGACGTCTCGGTCAACCCGAGCATGCCGCTGTTTTTGTTCATGATCGAGTCGATTTCTTTGGTCCCGAGCTTTTCCCGGTCCATGATGTAGGGGACGAGGGCCGGGTCGATGCTGCCGCAACGGGTCCCCATGACCAGGCCTTCGAGCGGCGTGAAACCCATGGTCGTGTCGATGGACCGGCCGCCGTCGACGGCGGTGATACTGGCCCCGTTGCCCAGGTGGCAGGTGATGATCTTGAGGTCCTTCATCGGCCGCTTGAAAAGATCGGCGGCACGGTGGGCGACATAGTTGTGGGACGTTCCATGAAAACCGTAACGCCGGATGCGCAATTTCTTGTAGAGGATGTAGGGCAGGCCGTAGATGAAGGCCTTGGGAGGAAGGGTCTGGTGGAAAGCCGTGTCGAAGACCCCGATCTGGCGGACCCCGGGCAGCAGCGTCTCGCAGGCCTCGATCCCCTTGAGGTTGTGGGGATTATGCAGAGGCGCGAACTGGATGCATTTACGGATGGTGGCTTTGACAGTCTCGGTGATCAGGACTGAATCCGAGAAATCCTCGCCGCCGTGGACGACGCGGTGGCCGATGCCGTCAATCTCGCCTTTGTCGCGGATGACGCCGTGCTGGGGATGGAGCAGCAGGGACAGGACGATCTCGATGGCCACCTCGTGGTTCTTGACCTCCCGGATCTCGCGGATCTTGTTCTTCGCTTCGGGTTGATAGGTGATGATGGCGTCGCTCGAGCCGATTTTCTCGACGATGCCCTTCGCCAACAGGCTCTCATCCTCCATCCGGATGAGTTGGAACTTGATGGACGAACTGCCGCTGTTCAGGACCAGGACTTTCATGACAATTATGATCTCCTCATGGTATGAATGCGTTCAGCTTGACTGAATGAACGAATATGATAGACGCTTGAATACGAAGTGTCAAGGCGCTCCGGCCGCTTGGGATCCCTGGATTGTCCTTTGCAGAGGACATTATAGCCCGGGCTGATCGCCCGCGCGCCTTTCTTGCCTTAGTTTTATGGAGTCTTAACCCATTGAGTTTGGCATAAAGATTGCTTATATTATTAGTAGGAGCGATAACCATGAAAAAAGCCATTTTTGCCGTCATCATTGTTCTTTTCTTGTCCGCGAGCTGTATTGTCTATGTCCCGACGGACGTCAACCGAGAGCCCCGGCCGAGGGACTATCCGCAGGCAGACGTCGGCGACTACGGCGAAACCAGCCTCTCTTATTTTTACGACTATCTGTCGCCTCACGGCGCCTGGGTCCATTTCTCGCCGCACGGTTATGTCTGGGTTCCCCGCCATATGGGCTACCGCTGGCGGCCTTATACGATGGGCCATTGGGCCTGGACGGATTATGGATGGACGTGGGTCTCCGAGGAGGAGTGGGGTTGGGCCTGCTTCCACTACGGCCGCTGGGGATTCGACGACGACATCGGCTGGTTCTGGGTTCCCGGCACCGTCTGGGCCCCGGCTTGGGTCGTCTGGCGTTCAGGACCGTCCTATTTCGGCTGGGCGCCCGTGCCGCCCGGGATCGAATTCAGTTTGGGATACGGCTTCAGTTCAAGAGAGTTCGATGTGCCCCATCACCACTGGATCTTCGTGGAATCGCGATATTTCATGGACCGCCGTCTCGATTCGTACATCTTTCCGTTCGAGCGCAACCTGACGGTCATCCGCTATACCGAACTCCATCAGAACATCGTCGTCCGCAACAACCGGGTGTTCAACGAAGGGATCGATGTCGACACCGTTCGCCGGGCGACGCGCCAGCGGATCTCCCGACAGACGATCGAGGACGACCGCCGGCCGGGACCGGTTCGCGACGAACTAAATCGGGTGAGGATCTACAGGCCGGACATCAAGGAATCCAAGGAGAGTGCTCCGAAGCGCTTCGTCAGCCGGGATGAAGCCCGGAAAGATCTGGACCAGGCCAAGATCTGGGATCCAAAAACGCCGCAGGGCGAGGACACGTCCGTCATCCGGAAAAAGTTCGATCAGGAAACCAGGGTCATGGAGCGCAGCCATCTGGAAGATCTCCGCCGGCTGCGGGACAAGTACGACGTGCAGGAGAACGGCGTCCGGGATCCCTCGGAAAAGAACAAGATCAAGAAGGAGCGGGATGTCGCCGTCGAGGATTTAAAAAAGCGCCACGATCAGGAACGCCGGGCGCTTTCGGAACGGCAGCAAAAGGACGAGGAACAGGTCAAGAAGCGGATCATTAAAAAGCCGGATAAATCGGATCGCGGGGAACGCTAAAGACGTTACGGGTACGGCCCTCGGGAGGTTCGTTTTCCGAAATCGCGCGACTTGCGCGCCGAGGGCATCCTATTCTTCGGCGCGTCCGGCTTCCAGAGCCCGGATGACCACATTCCGGATCTCGGAGGGCACGAACGGCTTCGGCAGATAATCGAACGCGCCGAGCTGCATTGTATGGAGAGAGGTCTTCGTCGAGGGGTAGCCGGTCATCATGATGATCTGGGCCCGGCTTCTCTGGCCTTTGAGGGACCTGAGGAGGTCTATCCCGCTCAGCCCCGGCATCATCAGGTCGACCAGGATCACGTCGTAATGCTTCTCCGCCTCTTTGCGGAGGGCCTCTTCGCCGCCCGTGGCCATGTCGATCTCGTACTCGTCGCACATCAGGGCCCGGCGGATGCTTTTGCAGACGTTGATCTCATCATCGACCACGAGGATTTTCTTGGGGGTTTGTTCGGTCATGGTTGGTCCTTCGCTGGTTTTTTGTCCGGAGCTGTTTCCTCCAACGGCAATTTTACCGTAAATGTCGATCCTTTGCCAACCTCGCTCTCGACATCGATCGTCCCGCCCCGTTGGTGGACGATCCCGTAGCTCACGGCCAGGCCCAGGCCGGTCCCATGGCTCTTAGTCGTAAAGAAGGGGTCGAAGAGCAGGTCCATGTTCGCCTTGGGGATCCCCACGCCCGTGTCGGCGACGCGGAGCACAATCTGCCGGCGGTCGTCACTGGGACTCGTCACGATGGTCAGGGTCCCGCCATCCGGCATGGCCTCGCAGGCGTTGATGACCAGGTTCGAGACGACCTGCTGGATCTTATTTTTGTCGATGACGATGAGCGGCAAGGATTTGTCCAGGTCCTTGATGATCTTGACGTTCCGGACGGAGGCCTGTTTATCCAGAAGCTGGATGGTCCGCTCGACGATGTCGTTGATATCGGCGTCGCTCGCCTCGGAAGGCGTCTGGCGGGCGAACTCGAGGAGGCCCTTCACGATCTGGGCGCAGCGCCCGGTTTCTTCGGCGATGAGCGTCAGGGCGTCCCGGTCGGCATCGTCCGGACCGCGGTCCTCGAGCAGGAGATGGGCGTTGATGGTGATGGAAGTCAGCGGATTATTGATTTCGTGGGCGACGCCGGCCGCCATTTTTCCCAGCGAGGCCAGTTTCTGTGATTGGACCAGGGCGTCCTGCGTCTCGCGCAGCTCGCGCGTCCGCTCCTCGACTCGTTTTTCGAGCATCCGCCCCCACTGGGCGAGGTTCTCGTTGGCCTGGGCCAGGCTCTCCGTCATCCGGTTGAAGGCGGCGGCCAGCTGTCCGGTCTCATCGTGGGATCCGATCTCCACCCGGTGGTTGAGGTCGCCTTTGGCGATCGTGTCCGTGGCTTTGACCATGTTCAGCAGGGGGCGGGTGATGGTGGCTGAGGCGAGCCAGAGAAGGACGAGGAGAAATCCCGCGCAGAGGCCGGCCAGCCCGGCAAACGTCGCCATCACCCGGTTGCGGAGGTCGAGGAACGGCCACTCCAGCGTGCCGACGTAGAGCATGCCGATAATCCGGCCGTCGATGTCCTTGATCGGCTCATAGGCCGTGATGTGCCATTCCCGGACGACGAAGGCGGGGCCGACCCAGCGCCCGCCATCGACCAGGACCGCCCGCTCGACTTCGCGCGATACTCGAGTTCCGACGGCCCGTTGTCCCTGGGCGTCGAGGACGTTTGTCGAAACGCGCAGATCGCCCTGAAAGATCGTCACCGTCCCGATGTCCTGGCCTTTGTATTTTTCTCCGCGAAAGACGATGTCCTTGACCCGGTCGACGATCTCGTAATTCCGGTTGATGAGCACCCCGCCGTAGAGGGCGCCAATGAGCGCGCCGCCGCCGTCCATGACGGGCGCGGTCGCTTGGAGCAGCATGCCGTTCTCTTCGTGATCGCCGGGCCGCGCCGCGGCTTTGGGCGTCTCGACGAATTGGAAGTAAGCCCTCTCCGCGAGGTCGGGGGCTTCTTCGAGCAGCAACGTTCGCGGGACGATGCTCGTCCCGGCCGGGGTTTCTTTCCGAAGGGCGCGCTGAACGAAGAGATCGCCGGAGCGGTCCTCTCCGAAGGCCTCCGGGCGCCGGGCCCGGAGCGCCACGCGGCCTTGGGCGTCGGTCAAGGTGAGAATGTCCAGGCCGTACTCGCGGCGGATCGCGTCCAGCCGTTTGGCCGCCTCGTCCCGGCCGCCGGTCCGGAAGAATTCCGGCAGGAACTCCCGGGCCGCGCTCAGGCGCACGACGTCGCGGATGCCGTTCAGCTTTTCGTTATAGACCATCCAGGCGGCGGCCAGGTCGTTGCGGACTTTGGACTCGGCCAGCGAGAAGATCGTCCGGTGTTCGATCCGCGTCCCGATGACGAGGGTGATGATCCCGCCGAAGGAGATGACCGCCAGGAAGCTGAGAATCAGTTTGCGGCGGAGGGGAAGGTCGAAAAAGCGGCGGATAAGGCTCCGGCTCGGCATGTCTGAATAGTCCGCCAGCATCTTATCATCCGCCCGGAAAACGTGTCAATCGACTCGTCGCTTCGACGAGTCGATTGACATCCGAAAAGCCCTTTGTTAAATTGGAGCATCCGCATGACAGATGCCGGTTTATTCCTAATCGATCGTGGGAGAATGACATGAAAATCCATGAATTCCAGGCGAAGAGCATTCTGACCCGCTACGGAGTGCGGATCCCCCGCGGGGGCGTCGCGACGACGCCGGCCGAGGCGCGGGCGATCGCCGAGAAGATCGGTCCCCGCGTCGTGGTCAAGGCCCAGATCCACGCCGGCGGCCGGGGTAAGGGCGGCGGGGTCAAGCTGGCCGCGACGCCGGCCGAGGCCGAGCGGCTGGCCAAGGACATGATCGGCCTGACCCTCGTCACCCATCAGACGGGACCGGAAGGCAAGGTCGTCAAACGGGTCCTCATCGAGGAGGCCCTCGACATCGCCCGGGAGCTCTATATCGGCATCGTCATCGATCGGGCCCGAGAGGCCGCCGTCGTCATGGCCTCGACCGAGGGCGGTGTCGAGATCGAGAAGGTCGCCGCCGAAACGCCCGACCTTATCTTCAAGGAGTACGTCCATCCCGGCGCTGGATTCGCCGGCTTCCAGAGCCGCAAGTTGGCCTTTAAGCTGGGGCTGGCGGGTGAAACGTTCAAGCAGGCGGTGAAATTCATCACCGCTCTCTATAAAGCTTTCGAGGGAACGGACGCCTCGATGGCTGAGATCAACCCGCTCCTGATCACCAAACAGGGCGATGTCCTCGCCCTGGACGCCAAGATGAACTTCGACGACAACGCCCTTCTTCGCCATCCCGACATCCTGGCCATGCGGGACCTGGACGAGGAGTCCCCTCTCGAAGTGGAAGCGGCCAAATACAACCTGAACTACATCAAGCTCGACGGGACGGTCGGCTGTATGGTCAATGGCGCCGGGCTGGCCATGGCGACCATGGACATCGTCAAGTACGCCGGCGGCATGCCGGCCAATTTCCTCGACGTCGGCGGCGGCGTTACGGAAGAGGCCGTGACCAACGCTTTCAAGATCCTGGTCGCGGACAAGGACGTCAAGGCCGCGCTGATCAACATTTTCGGCGGGATCGTCCGCTGCGACATGATCGCTGCCGGCGTGGTCAAGGCGGCCAAGGAGCTGGGGACGAAGATCCCGGTCGTCATCCGCCTCGAAGGGACCAACGTCGAGCTGGGCAAGAAGATCCTGGCGGAATCGGGGCTGGCCTTTCAATCGGCCGACGGGATGAAGGACGCCGCGGAGAAAGTGGTGGCGCTCGTCAACGAGCGCCGGGAGGAACGGCGATGAGCATCCTTGTTGACGAAAGAACCAGAGTCGTGGTCCTCGGGATCACGGGAAGCGAAGGGACGTTCCATGCCCAGCGGATGCTGGAGTACGGGACGAAGGTCGTGGCCGGGATGACGCCGGGCAAAGGCGGGGCCAAACACCTCGGCGTCCCCGTTTATAACACCGTGTCCGACGCGGTCAAGGCCGAGGGGGCCAACGCGGCGGCCATTTTCGTCCCGCCGTTCGCCGCGGCGGACGCCATCATGGAATCGGCCGACGCGGGCGTCGCCCTCGTCGTCTGCATCACCGAGGGCATCCCCACGTTCGACATGATCAGGGCCAAGACGTTCCTGCGCGACAAGCCCGTAGCGCTCATCGGGCCGAACACGCCCGGGATCATTTCGCCCGGAAAATGCAAGATCGGGATTATGCCGGGCCATATTCACAAACCCGGGACGATCGGCATCATCTCCCGCTCGGGGACCCTGACCTATGAAGCCGTCCTGCAGGTGTCGAAGCAAGGTTACGGCCAATCGACGGCCGTCGGCATTGGCGGGGACCCGATCGTCGGACTGAAATACATCGAGCTCCTCAAGCTGTTCAAGGACGATCCCGGCACGGAGGCCGTGATCCTCATCGGCGAAATCGGCGGGACGGCCGAGGATGAGGCCGCCGCCTACATCAAGAGGGAATTCCCCAAGCCCGTCGTCGGGTTCATCGCCGGCCAGACCGCCCCGCCGGGGCGGCGGATGGGCCACGCCGGCGCCATCATCGCCGGCGGCAAGGGGACGGCCCAGGAGAAGATGGACGCCCTGCGGGCGGGCGGGGTCCACGTGGCCGTCAGCCCGGCCGACATCGGCGCCACGCTCAAAGCGGCGCTGAAACGCTAGTCCGACGGCGTCCTGACAATTTTTTCAAAGAAGGTCACTTCCCCTCGACGATCTTGCCCTCCACGCCGAGGTAGGGCTTGAGGTTCGTTTCAAGAAAAGCCCAAATCCTGTTCCACGAATCGCGCTGGGGGGGCGTGTTCTGGGGGGCGGTCTTCTCCTTGTTGATCAGCCGGTCGAACGAATGCCCGCCGGGCGGATCGACATAGATCTTCGTCTCGGCCAATTTCGGGATGTGGTACTGCAGGGCGTAGATCATGAACTGGTCCTCGACGAAATTGACGTCCTGGTCGTTCGTCGCGACATGGACCATGACCGGGACCTTGATCTTGTCCACGTGATAGACGGGCGAGCGCTCGATGTAGACGGCCTGCTTTTCGTGAACTTGGCCGCCGATCCGTTTCTCCGTGGCGAAATCCGCGACGTAATCCGGCCCTTTGTACGACAGCCGAAAGACGAGATTCGTCACGGGCACTCCGGCGTAACCGCATTTCAGGATCGCGCCTTGGTCGCGGATCAGAGAATGGAGGGCGATGAATCCGCCATGGCTCCAGCCGATGACGCCGATCCGGTCCATATCTACGGCCGAAACGTTGGCCTTCAAGTACTCGACGGCGCTCATCACGTCGTCGATCTCGTATCCGCCGTAATCGATGGCCTCGTAGAACGCGGCCCCGTAACCCGTGCTGCCCCGGTAATCGGGGGCGATCACGACATAGCCCCGCTCAACGGCCTGCCGGACGAAGGGAATGAACGAGGAGGAGAAGCTGCTGTGAACGCCGCCGTGGACCCAGATGAGGGCCGGGTGCCCTTTCGGCCCTCGAGGAGCGAGGGGCTGAAACAGATACGCGGCGATCTGAAGTCCCTCCGCGCTGCTGGCATAGGTTATTTTCTTGAAATCGACCGCCCCTTGACTCAGCTGGGCGATGAGGTCGTCGTCCTTCTTTTTGTTCTCCATATCCGTTTTGACCCGGGCGTCCGGAAGCTTCGCCCGCATTTCGAAATATTTCGTCTGGAGATCGCGGATCTGCTGGCGGAGCTTGGCTATCTCCTGCTGCTCGGGAGTCAGCGGAGGCCGCTTGACTTGAGCCTGAGGCGGCGTCTGGGCCTGAGCTTGGGCTTGTTCCTGTGGCTCCGTGCGCCCGGACCGGGCGGCGAAAATCGGGCTCGATATGAGGACGAGGGCCGCGGACGCGACGGCGGCCGCCGCCAGAAACCCTGATGTCCGCTGGCGTAGAGTTGAAATCTTGAATCGCATGTCCTCCTCCTTGTTTATCCGGTTATTGTGAACAGGGTTGTTCTAAAGATGCGGCTTGACATCTTCTGCCCGGATTTCATCTGAACGGATTCTCCGTCGCGTACGGCATCCCGGCCGGGCGGTTGAATCCGATGTCTTCCACGCCGAGCATCCGGACGGCGGCGAATAGCGCCTTGCCGGCAGGGGCGAAGGCGACCGCCGTATGGTGGGGGAACCGCTTCTCGATGAGGACGTGGCGGTAGAACCGTCCCATCTCCTTGATGGCGAAGACGCCGATCCCGCCGAAGGACTTCGGGTCGATGTCGAGCACTTCGCCCTGGGCCACGTACGAGCGCAGGAGCGTGTCGGCCGTGGACTGCAGCCGGAAGATGGTGATCTCGCCGGCCTTGATCCGGCCTTCGAGGGTCCCGCGGGTGATGTCGGGCTTTTTGCCGGGTTCCATCAAGCGGTGCATGATGAGCTGGTATTTGAGCTCGCCGCCGATGAGGCAGGCCGAGGACGTGTTCCCGCAGTGGAATCCCATGAACAGGTCGTTGGGCTTGTAATCGCCGACGGCTTTTTTGGCGGCCTTGATCATGTCGTAGGGCACGGTGTTGTTGATGTCGAGGAGCGTCGCGGGGAGCTCGGTCGCGCAGGCGGCCATGTATTCGCTCAGTGTGCCGTAGATGTCCACCTCGCACGAGACCGGGATGCCGCGCGTCGCCAGCCGCGAATTGACATAGCAGGGGACGAACCCGAAAAAGGGCTCGTAGGACGGCCAGCACTTGTTGGCGAAGACTCCGTATTCGGAGGCGCCGAGGTTGCCGGCCATGAATTTCAGCAGGGCGACCTCGTACTGGGCGAGCTTGTCCAGCAGATCGGGATAGGCGTTGCCCGCCCCGAGCTCTCTGGCCATGTCCCGGGCGACGGCCTTGATCGCCGGATCGCCCTTGGCCTTGAGAAAGATGTCGTAGAGGTCGAGCTCGCTGTTTTCCATGATCTCGACGCCGATGTCGTAAAGCGGCTTGATCGGCGCGTTGCAGGCGAGGAAGTCCTGGGGCCGGGGTCCGAAGGCGAAGATCTTGAGCTTCTTCAGGCCGAGGAGGACACGGGCTACCGGGATGAATCCGGCGATCATGTCCGCGACTTCCTCATGCACCCCGACCGGATATTCAGGAATGTAAGGGCGGAGCTTGCGCAGGCCGGCGTTATAAGACGTGTTCAATAGGCCGCAGTAGGCGTCGCCCCGGCCGACGACAAGGTCCTTGCCCGTCTCTTCGGCCGCCGCGGCGACCATGACCGGGCCGTCGAACTTCCGGGCGAGGATGGTCGCTGGCCCCTCGGGACCGAAGTTCCCGAGGTAGAGGACCAGGGAGTTGACTCCGCGCTCGGCTAATTCGGCCAGGGCCTTGAGCGCGTCCCTCTCGTTCTCGACGATGGTCGCGATCTCGACGATGGAAATCCTTTTTGCCCGGCAGGCTTTGACCACGTTCGTCCGCCGCTTCCGGGACAGTTCGATCGGAAAACAATCGCGGCTGACGGCCACGATCCCGAGTTTCACCTTCGGGATGTTCTTCATTTTTTGGGGCTCCTTGTCTTGGGGATGGATGGTTCCGATTGCCCGTAATAGGCTCGCGGACCGTGCTTGCGAAGAAAATGCTTCCGGAGGAGATAGGTGGGAAGGTCTTTGACCGTCGGATTCGCCAAGGCCGTCATGATCGCCATTTTGGCCACTCTCTCGAGGGCTACGTTATTCCGGACCGCTTCGGCGGGCGTTCTGCCCCAGCAGATCGGCCCGTGTCCGGCGATAAGCACGGCCGGCGTTTCGAGCGGCTCGAGTCGGGCGAACCGTTCTACGATAATAACACCCGTGCGCGCCTCGTAATCGGCCTTCACTTCCTTAGCGCTCAAGAAGCGCGTGACCGGGACCGGGCCGTTGAAATGGTCGGCGTGGGTCGTCCCGAGGCAGGGGATCTCTTTGGCCGCTTGGGCGAAGGCCGTGGCGTATTCGCTGTGGGCGTGGGCGATCCCGCCGACACCAGGAAAGGCCTTGTAGAGGGCGATGTGGGTCGGCGTGTCGGAAGACGGGCTCCATTTTCCTTCGACGACCTTCCCTTCGAGATCGACCAGGACCATATCCGGGGCCCGCATCTTTTCGTAGGACACACCGCTCGGCTTGATGGCTAGAATCCCCTTGGATCGGTCGATTCCGCTGACGTTGCCGAAGGTCAAAATGACCAGGCCGTGTTTCATCAAGTCCATATTGGCCCGAAAGACTTGTTCCTTGAGTTCGTTGAGCATCGGCTTATAACTCCATCTTTCTATTCACGTCAGCTGGCGGTCCCGGATCGCCAGGAGGTCCTTCATCACATTATACATCGAGCCCGACCAATCTTTGGTCCCGAACGCGTCATGGAGCTGGCGGTACAGCTTATAGAGTTCCAAATAGACCTTGTGATTCCCGGGATCCGGCTTGAAGGTCCTGGGCTTGACTCCGCACATGGCGGCTTGGGCCTCGGGGAAAGTGCCGTATCCGCCGGCCTCCCGCCCTGCCGCCACCGCCCCGGCGATGGCCGAGCCGAGGGCGCAGGTCTGCGCCGAGCGGGCGATCTTCATCTCCTTGCCGATGACGTCGGCGTAGATCTGCATGACCAGCGGGTTCTTTTCGGCGATGCCGCCGCAGTTGATGACCTCGTCGATCCGGATGCCGTACTCCTCGAAACGGCGGATGATGGTCAGGGCGCCGAAGGCCGTGGCTTCGATCAGGGCCCGATAAATCTCTTCCGGCCTCGTGTGGAGCGTTTGGCCGAGGAGAAGGCCGGTCAGCCTTTGGTCGACCAGGATCGTCCGGTTGCCATTGTTCCAGTCGAGGGCGAGGAGCCCCGACTGTCCGGGTTTGAGCTTCGCCGCCTGCCGGGTCAGAGAGGCGTGCGAGTCCTGGACCGGCCCGCCCGGCTGGACGTATTTGACGAACCAGTTGAAGATGTCGCCGACCGCGGACTGTCCGGCCTCGAGACCGAAATAGCCGGGGAGAACCGAGCCATCGACGATGCCGCACAGGCCGGGGACATCGGCAAGGGGCCGGTCGCTCGGCCAGACGCAGATGTCGCAGGTGCTCGTCCCGACGATCTTGACGAACTTGCCGGGGAAGACGCCCGAGCCGACCGCGCCGAGATGGGCGTCGAAGGCGCCGACCGCGACGGGGATGCCCGCGGCCAGCCCGAGTTTTTTCGCCCAGGCCGGGGCCAGCTTTCCCGCGGGCGCGTCGGACGTGAAGGTCTTGTCATAGAGGCGGTCGCGAAGCCCGCCGAGCTTGGGGTCGAGTTTCGCCAGGAAGTCTTTCGCCGGCAGGCCGCCCCAGTGGGCGTTGAACATGGCCTTGTGTCCCGCGGCGCAGCGTCCCCGCAGAATGGGTTCGGGCCGCGTTTCGCCGACGAGGACGGCGGGGATGTAATCGCAGCATTCGACCCAGCTCGCGGCCGCATCGAAGACTTTGGGGTCGACCCGCAGGCAGTGAAGGATCTTGCTGAAAAACCACTCCGAGGAATACGTCCCACCGCACTTGGCCAGATATTCGGGATGCTCCCGGGCGGCGAGGGCCGTGATCTCCGCCGCCTCGGCGAACCCGGTGTGGTCCTTCCACAGCCAGGCCATGGCGTTGAGGTTCTTCTTGAATTCCTTATGGAAAGCGAGAGGCGTCCCATCCCTGTCGACGGGGATCGGGGTCGAGCCCGTCGTATCGACCCCGATGCCGATGACCTGGGAGGGATCAAAGACCTTATCTGCCTTTTTCGCTTTGGCCAAGGTCTGCCGCACCGCGACTTCGATGCCTTTGAGATAATCGGCCGGATCCTGCCGGGCCAGGCTGGGATTCTTGGGATCGAGCAGGATCCCTTCCCGCCCCGAGGCGTAGGCGTGAATGGCCGTCGCCAGCTCGCGGCCGTTCCGGATGTCGACGAGGAGCGCCCGGACCGAGTTCGTCCCGAAATCGAGGCCGAGGGTGTATCTGCCTTTTTGGCTTTTCATGCCGCCTCCAGAAATGGGGGACGTAGCATAGTGTCCCCCTTTAGGTTAATTGCCGTTCGATCTCCTCGAGCGTCTTGCCCTTTGTCTCCGGCAGACGCCGTTTGATGAAGAGGAACCCCGCGACGCAGATCGCGGCGTAGATCCAGAACGTGCCCGCCGCCCCGAGCCCCGTGTTGAGCAGGGGGAAGGTGTAGGTCAGGATGAAGCAGGCGATCCAGAGCGAAGCGGTGGCGACGGACATGGCCGCTCCGCGGTTGCGGTTGGGGAAGATCTCCGAGATGACGACCCAGGTGACCGGCGCGAGCGACATCCCATAGCAGCCGATGGCCGCCACGATCAGCAGCAGCATATGAGGGCCGTGGCTGTGCGCCTGGTAGCCCGCGCCCAGGATCGTGTAAATGACGGCCAGGCCGGCCGCGCCGATCAGCATCAGCTTCCGGCGGCCCGCCCGGTCGACCGTGGCGATGGCGACGAAGGTGAAGATCAGGTTGACGACACCGGTAAGGACAATGGCGAACAGGATGGCCGAGATCTTGTAGCCCGCGGCGGCGAACACTTCTTCGGCATAGTTGAAGATGACGTTGATGCCGCACCATTGTTGGAAGACCGCCAGGCCGACACCGAGGAGGAGGACCTTCCTCAATCCCGGGCGGAGGAGATCCCGCCAGCCGGCCGCCCGGACTTCCTCCCCGAGCGTGGTTTCGATCTCGGTCAAGGCCCGCTCGGCGTAGGCCTCGCCGCCGAGCTTCGCCAGCACGCCGCGCGCCTGTTCCCGCCGGCCTTTCTTGGCCAGCCAGCGCGGGCTCTCCGGAACGGCCAGCATCCCGATGAAGAACAGCGCCGCGGGGACGGCCGTCACGCCGAACATCCAGCGCCAGCCGGTCTGTCCGTTCCATGAGGCCAGGATCTGTGAAGGCGTGGCCTCGGGCGGGACCTTGTCGGCGATGAGCCAGTTGTCGAGCTGGGCCAGGAGGATGCCGATGACGATGGTGAGTTGGTTGATGGACACCAGTTTCCCTCGGATGTTTGCCGGGGCGACCTCGGCGATGTACATCGGGGAGAGGTTCGAGGCCATGCCGATCGCCGTGCCGCTCGCGATCCGCCAGGCGACGAACGTCGAGAGGCCGCCGGCCAGGGCGGTCCCGATCGAGGAGACGATGAACATGACCGCCGAGACGAGAAGCAGCCGCTTGCGTCCGTACTTGTCGCTGAGCGCGCCCGAGATCAGGGCGCCGATCAAGCATCCGATCAGGGCGCAGCTCATCGCCCAACCCTGTTTCGCGGGATCGGTCAGGGCGAAGAACTTCTCGTAGAACGGCTTGGCTCCGCCGATGACGACCCAGTCGTAGCCGAAGAGCAGCCCGCCCAGCGCGGCGACGAGACAGATGAACCAGATGAAGCCCATGCGGGCGTTGGCCGTTAAATGAGCGGCGGATGTGTCGGAGGGGGGCGTCATGTCCGGTGTTCCTCGAAACTATATCGCCGGGGTCGCGGGCTGTCAATAGAAGCCGGGACGGACCAGTCCTTCGATAATATCGCGGCGTCTTTCCTATCGAAGGGAGGTATGATATAAAAATATCACTCGCATCGAGGAGGCCTCATGGACTCTCAATCGTTCAAAAAAAACCTAGTGGGCATTTTGGTCTTCGTCCTTCTCGCCGCCTCGTTCGCGGCGAGTCAGGACCGGTTCAATGAAGGCTTGTTGAAGGGTTTCGCGTTCCGCAACCTCGGGCCTTTCCGCGCCGGCTCGTGGGTCACGTCGTTTGCCGTTCCCGCGGCGCCGCTCAAGGAATCTGGGTCGGGACGGGTGAAGCCTATTGCGCCCGAAGCTCGAACTCGGGCGACGGGATCTACAGATCCGCGGACGCGGGCAAAACGTGGACGAACATGGGCTTGAAAGACTCCCACCATATCGCCCGGCTGGCCATCCATCCCAAGAACCCTGACATCGTCTATGTCGCGGCGATGGGGCATCTGTTCTCGAACAACGCCGAGCGCGGCGTGTTCAGGACGCGGGACGGCGGCCGGACCTGGGACAAGGTTCTTTACGTCAACGACAAGATTGGGGCCATCGACGTGGTCATGGTCCAGGCCGATCCCAATGTCCTTTTCGCGGCCATGTACGACAAGGTCCGCCTGCCCTGGCATTATGAGATGGGCGGGCCCGAGAGCGGGATCTACAAGACGACCAACGGCGGAAAGACCTGGAAGAAACTAACCGGCGGCCTCCCCTCCGGCAAGATCGGCCGCATCGGTCTGGACGTCTTCCAGAAGAATCCCGACATCTTGTACGCGGTCGTCGAGAACGGAAACCGCCGGCCGCCTACCCAGGCGGAGATCGACCTGGCCAAGAAGCGCGGCGCCGAGCCGGGCGAGCAGACGGCCGGCAATGAGGTCTACCGCACGGACGACGGCGGGAAGAGCTGGCGTAAGGCGAACGTCGGTTACGAAGCGGCCCTGAACAAAGCGCCGTACTCATTCAACGAGCTCAAGCTGGACCAGAACGATCCGAATACGGTCTACATCACCGGCCAGTCGTTGGCCAGCACAACCGACGGCGGCAAGACCTGGAACGGGCTGAGCTGGCCGTCGAACGGCGTTTTTCAGAAGGCCTTCGGCGACTGGCGGGCGATGTGGGTGGATCCGGACAATTCCGATCGCCTCCTCTTCGGAAGCGACGGCGGCGTGAACATCTCCTACGATCGAGGCCGGACCTGCCACCACTTTTACAATATCCCCCTCGGCGAGTTCTATGCTATCGGCATCGACATGGAGGATCCCTATAACATTTATGGGGGGATGCAGGACCATGACTCCTGGAAAGGGCCGTCGAACGGCTGGGCCGGCGAGATCACCCTCACCGACTGGGTGACGGTCGGCGGCGGCGACGGCATGTACAACTGCGTCGACCCGACGGACAGCCGCTGGCTCTACAATAACCGGGAGATGGGCTCGATGTGGCGGTTCGACCAGAAGCTCGGCCTCCAGACGCCGATCACGCCGCGCCGCCCGCCGGGCAAGGAGGCCCTGCGCTTCAATTGGACGCCGCCCATCATGCTTTCGCCCCACAACCCCGCGATCGTTTTTACGGGCGCTCAGGTCCTGTTCCGCTCGCTCGACCGGGGCGACCACTGGACCGAGATCAGCCCGGACCTGACGACGAACGAGAAAGCGAAGCAGGGCGGAGCGGGCAACATCTCATATTGTACGCTGACGACGATATCGGAATCGCCGCTGACGCCGGGCGTCATCTGGAGCGGCTCGGACGACGGCAAGGTCCAGGTGACCAGGGACGGGGGAGCGACCTGGTCCGACCGGACGGCGAAGATCGCCGCCGTCGGCGGTCCCGAGGACTTCTGGGTCAGCCGCGTCCTGGCCTCGCCCCACGACGCGGGCGCAGCCTTCGTGGCCAAGACGGGGCTGCGCTTCGACGATTTCCGGGCCTGCCTGTTCAAGACCTCGGACTACGGAGAGACGTGGACGTCGATCGGCGCGGGACTGCCGGCTAGGCCGATCAACGTCGTCGTCCAGGACCGGAAGAACGCGAACCTCCTCTTCGCCGGCACCGAGCAGGGCGTCTATTTGACGATCGACGGCGGCAGGGCGTGGATCCCGTTCAAGGGCAACATGCCCTGGGTCAAGGTCACCGACCTGGTCATCCATCCGCGTGAGAACGATCTCGTCGTCGGCACGTACGGCCGCGGGCTCTGGGTCACGAACATCACTCCCCTTCAAGAGCTGAGCGACACCGTCCTCGGCCAGGACATCTATCTCTTCGATATCAAGCCGCAGGTCCAGCGCGTCACGGGCGGAATCGGAAATTATCAGCTCCTGGGCGACAGCCATCCGATGACGCCGAACGAGCCCAACGCGGTCGTCATCAATTATTATCTGAAGGACAAGACCGCGGCTAAGGTGAGCATCAAGGTCACCGACCCCTACGGAAAGGTCCTCCGGGAGCTCGCCGGCAAGCCGGAGGCCGGGATGAACACCGTCCTCTGGGACATGCGCGCCCCGCGGCCCCAAGGACAAGGCGCGGGCAGGGGCCCCGGGGGTTTTGGACCTGGCGGGGGGATGGTCGATCCCGGCGAATATGTTGTCATGCTTGAGATCGGCGACAAAAAGCTGACTAAAAAAGCCCTGATCCCGAAGAGGATGGGCTGGGCCCTCGGGCCGTTCCCGAGCGTTATTAAATGAGCATGAAAAACATCATCGCCGCCCCGCTTCTTTTTTTCATGGCGGCCAACTTGGGAGCGGCCGCCGCGGACACGCCCAAAAAGGATTACCCTATCCAACCTGTACCCTTCACTCAGGTCGCGGTCTCGGACGCGTTCTGGCTGCCGCGGATCGAGACCAACCGGACCGTCACCATCCCCTTCATCCTGAAAAAGAATGAGGAGACCGGCCGGGTCGATAACTTCGCCATAGCTGGCAGGCTGATGCCGGGAAAGTACAAGGGCGAGCGCTATAACGACACGGACGTTTACAAGGTGATCGAGGGCGCGGCCTATTCGCTCCAGGTCCATCCGGATCCCGGGCTCGACAAATATCTGGACGGACTGATCGTCAAGATCGCGGCGGCCCAGGAGCCGGACGGCTATCTGTTCACGGCCCGGACGGCCGACCCCGCCCATCCCCAGCCCGGGATCGGTCCCGAGCGCTGGGTGGAAGAGAACGTCAGTCACGAACTTTACAACGCGGGCCACCTCTACGAGGCCGCCGTGGCCCATTTCCAGGCGACGGGGAAAAGAACCCTGCTTGATGTCGCCGTAAAGAACGCCGACTTAGTGGAAAGCGTTTACGGCCCGGACAAGAGGCGCGGATTCCCCGGCCACCAGGAGATCGAACTGGCCCTGGTCAAGCTCTACCGGGTGACGGGGAACGAGAAATATCTCGACCTGGCCAAATATTTCCTCGACCAGCGGGGGCACGACGTCAAGCTCACCCAGTATCCTCCCGGGAACCGTTTCGCCATTTACAACGACGCCGAGCAGATCCAGGCCCACAAGCCGATCTTCGAACAGGCCGAGGCGGTTGGCCACGCCGTGCGGGCCGCTTACATGTTCACCGGCATGGCCGATGTCGCCGCCCTGACCGGCGACGCCAAGTATCTCGAGACCATCGAGCGGCTCTGGGAGAATGTCGTCACTAAGAAAATGTATTTGACGGGCGGCATCGGGGCGCGACACGACCGGGAGCGTTTCGGTGACGCTTATGAGCTGCCGAGCCTGACGGCCTACGCCGAAACGTGCGCCTCGATCGGCAACGCCTTCTGGAACCACCGCATGTTCCTTCTCACGGGGGACGCGAAATATCTCGATGTCATGGAGCGCGTCATATACAACGGCGTGATCTCCGGGGTGTCGCTCGACGGGGATGCTTTTTTCTACGCGAATCCGCTCGAATCCGACGGGAAATACAGATTCAACCAGGGCCGGCTCGGGCGCGCTCCGTATTTCGGCACGGCCTGCTGCCCCGGCAACATCAGCCGCTTCCTGCCGTCTTTCCCCGGCTACGTCTATGCCGTCAAGGACGATACGCTCTATGTCAATCTGTTCGTCGGAAGCTCGGCCAAGATCGATCTCCAGGGGAACGCCGTCGGCATCCGGCAGGATACTCGCTATCCCTGGGACGGGGCGGTGAAGATCTCGATCGAACCGGCCCGCGAGAGCGAGTTCGCCGTGTTCGTCCGCATGCCCGGTTGGGCCCAGAACAAGCCCGTGCCGGGCGATCTCTATCGCCAGGCGCAGATCGGGGATCAGAAGATC
Source organism: Candidatus Aminicenantota bacterium (assembly GCA_026393865.1). Lineage (GTDB taxonomy): Bacteria > Acidobacteriota > Aminicenantia > Aminicenantales > UBA4085 > JAPKZI01. Next base: position 5,363 of record JAPKZI010000235.1, on the reverse strand, counting down.
GAACTGAAAGTGAACGGACAACGTGTCGACATGAACCGGGACAAGGGATTCGCCCGGATTCGGCGGACCTGGAAAAAAAGCGACGCGATCGAGATCGTTTTCCCCATGGATCCCCGGCGCGTCGTGGCCGGCGAGGCGGTCAAGGACACGGCGGGAAAGGTGGCTATCGAGCGGGGACCGTTGGTCTACTGCGCCGAAGGACCGGACAACGGCGGCCGCGTCCTCAACCTCGAGCTTCCCGATAACACGGCCCTCATCCCCGAGTGGCGGCCTGATCTTTTAAAGGGGGTCGTGATCATCAAGGGAAAAGCCTTGGCCGTGACGAAGAACGCGGACGGAGGAACCGTTACCTCCAAAAAGGAACAGGATTTCCTGGCCATTCCGTACTACGCCTGGTCCCACCGCGGGACGGGCGAGATGGCCGTTTGGCTGAAGCGCAACTGAGGATTTGTTTCGATAAAGACGTCTTTCTTCCAAATCCGCTTTATCCGATCAATCCGAACTCCTTCCCGACCTTCCGGAAGGCCTCCAGGATCTTGTCCATGTGCTCCTCTTTGTAGGTCGCGATGAGGCTCAGCCGGATGAGCTGCATGCCGGGCGGAACGCCGGGAGAGATGACGGCGTTGGCGAAAACGCCTTCGTCCATGAGCCGCCTCCAGAAGCGGAAGGTCCCCATGTCGTCGCCGATGATGACGGGCAGGATGGGCGTCGTGCTCTTGATGAGCTTGAATCCCTGGCTCTCCAGACCCTGGCGCATCTTGAGCGTGATCTGGGCCAGCCGGGCGACCCGCTCCGGTTCCCGGCGGATGATCTTCAGGGCGGCCCGGACGGCGCCGACGCTGCCGGGGGTTATGGAGGCGCTGAAGCGGAAAGCCTGGGAATTGAATTTGATGTAATCGACGACCCGCCGTTCCCCGGCGATGAAACCGCCCAGGGAGGCGAAGGACTTGCTGAAGGTCCCCATGGTCAGATCCACATCGGCGTTCTTCAGGCCGAAGTGGCTGGGCGTGCCGCGGCCGCCTTCACCGAGGACTCCCGCGGCGTGGGCTTCGTCGATCATCACCCGGGCCCCATAGGTCTTGGCCAGGCTGACGAGCGCAGGGAGGTCGACGATCCGGCCGGACATGCTGAAAACGCCGTCCGTGACGATGAGCTTCGGCGCGTCTCTGGGGATCTTTTTCAACCCGGCTTCCAGGGCAACCATGTCATTCGTCGGGTATCGGTGGACATTGCCGCCCCGGGCCCGGACGATCCAGGAGGCGGCCACGATGCTGGCGTGATTCTCGGCGTCGGAGAACAGGTGCTCGCCGCGTTCGACGAGCGTGGCGATGACGCCCTGGTTCGTGAGGAAGCCGGTGGTGAAGGCGAGACAGGCTTCGACGCCGAGGAAATCGGCCAGCTCCTCTTCCAGCTTGGTGTGCAGAATCGAAGTGCCGTTCAAGAACCTCGATCCGGAGCAGCTCGATCCGAACGCTTTGATCGCTTCGATGGCGGCCGCGATCACTTCGGGATGCTGGGATAAGCCCAGGTAGTCGTTGCTGCCGGCCATGACGACCTCCTTCCCTTCCATTTTGACCATGGGGCCGTGGTTCTCCTCGATGGTCTGGAAATAGGGGAGCAGGCCGGCGGCGATGACCTCATTCGCCCGCACGAACTGGTAGCATTTTTCGAACAGGTCCATGTTTTGGCCTCCTTTGTATCTATTCGGCCGGGTTTTTAAGCCCGTCCAAGACGATCTCGAAGCCGACTCCGATCAGCCGGTCGAGGCTCTCTTCCTTGATCTGGCGGGATTCGGCGAGCTGGATGATCCCGTTGAGCATGCCCCACAGGATCAGGCTGACCTGGGCGGACGAGCGGCCGCTCCCGACCTCGCCCGACCGCAGTCCGGCCTTGACGATATTTTGAAGCTCGCCCAGACAGGCAAGCTTCAGGAGCCGGATATCCTTGAGCAGGGCGTCAGGGATCCGCTCCCGGTCGCTGACATGATCGATGAAGAACAGGAGCCGGAAATACTCCTGACGCTCCCGGTAGAAACGAACGTAGGCTTTGGTGGCGTTCTGCAGGCGCTCGGACGTGTCCCGGCCCGCCGCGGCGGCGTCTTTGAGGGAAGCGAGGAGTATGTTCAAATGCTCGAGCAGGATCGAGGCGATTATCTCTTCCTTACTGCTGAAATGGTTGTAAATCGTGCCCTTGCTGAACTCGATGGCCGAGGCGATATCGTCGAGCGTGACTCGCGAGAAACCGTTCCGGAAGAAGAGGTCCGTGGCCGTGGTCAGGATGAGTTTCCGGCGCGTCTCGACCTCCCGTTCCTTGCGCTCCCTGATGCCCATGTTTGACTCTAGGTAATATTTTGACCGCCGGTCAAGAATTGTAGGTCAGCGCCGGGGCGTTGTCAAGGTTCTTGTCGGATCGGCGCTCTTGCATTCACCCCTCCAAAGCGCCAGAATAGGATCTCGCGATTCGCCATCATGCTCTAAAAGGAGAAAACGCGATGGTCGTTTCTTGCTGCGGATTGATCTGTGACAAGTGCGAGTTCTTCGGCCGACAATGCGCCGGCTGTCTCGAGGTCAAGGGGCAGACCTTCTGGGCCAAGGAATCGATGCCGAACAAGACCTGTCCGCTTTTCGATTGCGCCGTCAACGTCAGGCGCTACAAGAATTGCGGTGACTGCGCCGAATTGCCTTGCGCGACGTTCGTCCAGATGAAGGACCCCAACTCCACCGACGAAGAGCACAAGGCTGGGCTCGTCAGGCGGGTGGCCGTCCTCAAAGGGAAATGAACGGGCCGGACGATCCGACGGCGAATCTCGAGCTGAGCCCCGAAGCGATGCGGGCGATGGGCGAGGCGGCGGTCCGGGCCGTGGCCGACCATATTGCCGCCCTGCCCGACATGCCCCGGTCGGGCCTGGAGGGGAGCGCGGAGCTGGTCAGGTCTTTGCGCGAGCCGCCGCCGGAGACCGGGACGGAGTTCGGCGCGCTCCTCGATCTTTTGATGACCAAGGTCTTTCCCGCCTCCCTCAATTCCGCGCATCCGACATACGTGGCCTATATTCCCGGCGGCGGGCTCTTTCCCGCGGCCGTAGCCGATTTTATCGGGGCGGCGACGAACAGGTACACCGGCGCCTGGTTCGCAGCGCCGGCCGCGGTGCGGCTGGAGACGAACGTGCTGGAATGGTTCGCCCGCTGGATGGGATACCCGGAGACGGCGCGCGGGATTTTGACGAGCGGCGGGTCGCTGGCCAATTTCAGCGCCGTGGTGGCCGCCCGCAAACACCTCCTCGGCGACGATCTCGGCCGGGGCGTGCTCTATGCCTCCGACCAGACGCATTATTGCGTGATGAAAGTCGCTTCGCTCGCAGGGATTCCGGAACGGAACATGCGCCTGCTGGCCACGGACGAGAACTTCCGGGCCCGGCCCGAGCTGTTCGAAGAGGCGATCAAGGCCGACCTCCGCAGCGGGCTGCGGCCGTTCCTCCTGGTGGGCAACGCTGGTACCACCAACACAGGGGCCGTTGATCCGCTGGCCGACCTGGCGGAGATCGCGAAGCGTCACGGGCTCTGGTATCACCTCGACGCCGCCTACGGAGGATTCTTCAATCTGTGCGACGAGGGAAAACGGAAGCTGGCCGGCCTCGAACTCTCTGATTCAATCGTCCTCGATCCGCACAAGGGACTTTTCATTCCGTACGGCTCCGGCAGCCTTTTGGTCAGGAACGGCGAATGGCTGCGCCGGGCCCATATGATGTCGGCCGAGTATCTCCAGGACGTCGAGACGCCTGAAGGAGAAGTGAGCCCGGCCGAATATTCCCCCGAACTGTCGCGCGCCTATCGCGGCCTCCGCGTCTGGCTGCCGCTCAAATTTTACGGCGTGCGGGCTTTCCGCGAGAACCTCGAGGAAAAGCTTCGCCTAGCCCGTTGGCTTTACGAGAAGTTCGTGAATGAGCCGGGTTTTGAATGCCTCTGTGAGCCCGATCTCTCCGTCGTGGCCTATCGCTATCTTCCGAGGTCGGGGGACACGAACGAGTTCAACCGCAGGCTGGTCAGAAACATCAATCGGAGCCGGAAGTTGTTCATTTCCTCGACGACGCTGCGCGGGACGTTCGTGCTGCGCGCCTGCGTCCTCAGCTTCCGCACCCATCAGGCGGAGATCGAGGAGATCTTCGAGACCATCACCTCCGAGGCGCGCCGCCTGAGCCAAGAATAAAGCTTAATACTGGGGCACATCACTTTTTCCGGAGAGAAGGCGATGTGTCCCCGCCTTTTTCTCTTATTTCACCAGCCGGACGTTGACTAGGCTCCTCGGCGCCGAGAAAGAGGATTCCAGGTTCATAATCCCCTGTGGAAGGAAGTCGACCGCCGCATCCTCGTAGATCAGGCCTTCGCCGTTGAAGTCCTTGTCCAGGGTGAGGATCACGACCAGGAACCGCCAGGGGAGGTTCTTCATCCGGGTCGAACCCGGCTCGATGCTCCGGCTTTCGGTCAGGAGGATGATCTTGATGCCCTTCTCGGTCGATTGCTCCTGGACGATGTTGAGCTTGATGTTCATGCCCAGGCCGCCGATGAACTGGATGGAACCTTTGTTCAGGCCCCTCAGGTTGAGTACATCCGGGCCCGAAAGGAGACCTTGCCCCACAGGGACAGACCGGCCAGAATCCCGGCCGCCAGACCGATTACGACGATAGATCTTTGGATGGTTCGTTTTTTCATTGACCCCTTCTTAGCTCTTTTTTAGCACGATAAGAAACCACTTCAATCATCATATCGAATTTTACGGAAAAAAGAAAGCGCCCCTAATCCCCCCACACCCCCCTTTTCTAAAGGGGGGTGGGGGGGAATTATAATTGCCGCGCTCCCTTCGATCGCTCTCAAGGAGAGCGTCACTTTGTTTATTGTGTTTGCGTCAGACTTGTCTACCCCTGTCGGGTGTACTATATTACCTGGTAATCCATGGAAGGAGCGAAAACAATGAACCGTCGCCCGCGAAGGATCGGTCTGTTTATGATGGGCGCTTTTCTGGCCGGCGGACTGTCCTGCGTCCAGAAACCGAAATCGGATTACGCCGTGACGGCCGTGCCGCTTACGGCGGTCAAGTTCACCGGCGGTTTCTGGGCCGCGCGGCAGCAGACCGACATCGCCGTCACCATCCGCCACGAGATGATGGAGGCGGAGAAGACGAACCGCATCAAAAACTTCGAGATAGCCGCGGCCGCGCTCAAAGGGGCGACGGGCGGCAAGTTCGCCACGGCCTATCCGTTCGACGACTCCGATGTCTACAAGATCATCGAGGCCGCTTCCTATGTTCTGATGCTCCATCCCGATGCCGAGCTCGACAAGGCCTTGGACGGATGGATCGCCAAGATTGCC
>JAPKZI010000221.1 GCA_026393865.1 Candidatus Aminicenantota bacterium | reverse complement strand
TATTGATGGTGGCGGGCACCGATGACCACGCCCCAGCTGAGAAGCAGTCGGACCGTGATGCTAAGGGATAGAGCGAATCCGATCAGGATCCATAAAAAGCGTTTTCTCATGTTCTCTTCCTCCCCTGAGCGAGAGCATAATCTATCGGCCGAGCTCATGTCAATTCGGGACGGCCGTTAGTGAGAGCTGCGAAAGGTCCTTGTTGACATCTATCCACGGCCGAGAATATTCTTTCCCCATCCGGTAATGAACGTTCTGTTCGAAGGAGGGAGGAAATGGAAGCGAGCAGGCAAGGAATGAAGCCGGCGGAAACGCCGTCCTCTAATGTCTTCTATCGTCTGTTTCGTTTATTCACTATCGTGCATCCGGGCGAAGTTACGAAAGCCCTGCTCCTGTTCATCAACAGCTTCCTCATTATGTTCGGCTATTACCAGATCAAGGCCGTCCGGGAAGGCCTCCTTCTCGCCGCCCATCCCGCCAAAATCAAGAGCTTTCTGGCCATTCCCCAGGCCATCATTCTGATCTTTGTCGTCAAGGCCTTCGTTAAAATCGCTTCCCGCTACCCCCGGCATATCCTGATCACGTACGTGACGCTCTTTTGCATCTCCAATTTGATCCTATTCAACATCATGAATTGGGCCGGCGTGTCCGTGGCCATCATGGGCATCGTCTTTTTCATCTGGATCGGGATGTACAACCTGCTCATCCCCGCCCAGTTCTGGGGTTTCGCCAACGACATCTACAGTGAAGAGGAAGGAAAGCGTCTTTTCCCCCTGATCGCCTTCGGCGCCTCCCTGGGGGGCGTCGTCGGGCCCGTCGTCGCCGGGAAGATCGTTCCGTCTTTCGGGTCCTACGGAATGATGTGGGTGACTTCGGCGGTGCTCGTCCTCTGCATTCTCATGACCTGGATTATCCATAATCGTGATGTCCGGGAAGCCAAGGCCGCGGCGGCAGCCTCGGGCGCGCCGAAGGTCAAAGAACAGCCTCTGGACAAGAGCGGCGGATTCCGCCTGATCTTCAAGAGCCGCTACCTCCTTCTCATCGCCCTTATGATCGGCCTTTACAACTTCATCAACGCCCTGGGCGAATTCATGTTCAGCTCCCTTCAGCAGAAGGTGGCGCTCCGGGTGCTGGGGACGGCGGCCTCGGGCGGGGCGGACCTTCAGAACTACATCAGCTCAGCCTTCGCCGGCTATCAATCCCTGGGCAGCATCATCGGTCTGCTCATCCAACTCTTCCTCGTCTCCCGCATCTTCCGCTGGGTCGGCGTCAGCGGGGCCCTCCTGTTCCTGCCCGTCATTGCCTTGGGCGGTTACGGATTCGCCACCTTCGGCGCGTCTCTCCTCCTCATGAAGTGGATCAAAGCCGTGGAAAACGGGACGGATTACTCGCTGATGAAAACGGCGCGGTCCGCGCTCTTCCTGATCACCAAGCGGGAGGAAAAATACAAAGCCCAGGCGGCCATCGAGACCTTCTTCGTCCGGGGCGGGGATACTCTGAACGCCCTCGTCGTCTGGTTCGGGACGTCTGCCGTGACCCTTTCCATCGAAGGCTTTGCGATGATCAACGTCGTCAGTATCCTCATCTGGATCACATTGACCGTCCTCATCATCAAGGAGTACAAGAAACAGAAAGCCAGGATGGACGCGAACCCCACGGCGGTTTGATTTTACAGCGACGGGGACTCTGCTTTATTTGATCAGCGTCGCGGCGGAGGCGATGGAGGTCAACAACCCCGGGAATATTCCGAAAATAAGGAGAACGGCAGCCGCCGCGACAAGGACGGCCAGGACGGGCACCGACGGTTCGAACCTGATGCCGGGGCGCGGCTCTTCCATATAAATCGCCCGGCCGATGCGGAAATAATAGAAGAGCGAGATGACCGAATTCAGCGCCCCGGCCGCGGCCAGCCAATAGAGACCCTTTTCCACGGCCGCCGCGAATATAAAATATTTCCCCATGAAGCCCGCCGTCGGCGGGATCCCGGTCAGAGCCAGCAAAACGACGAGGAGACAGCCCGCCGCCAACGGCGAACTCCGGGCCAGGCCGCCCAGGTCGGCGACCTCCTCGCCGAAGCCGGCCGACTTCCGGACGAGCAGGATCAGGCCGAAGGCGGCGGCGTTCATGAACAGGTACATGACAAGATAGAAGAGGATCGCCGTGTTGGCCAATTGTCCCCAGGCCGCCAGGCCGATGGCCAGGTATCCCGCGTGAGCGATGGACGAGTAGGCCATCATCCGCTTGAGGTTCGTTTGGCCGAGAGCGGCGATATTGCCCCAGAACATGGTGATCAGGGCGATGATCTGGAAAATATAAGTCCATTGAACTTCGAACTTGGGAAATACGGTCAGGACGAGGCGGATGAGCATGGCAAAGACGGCGGCCTTGGGCGCCGTGGAGAGGAAGACGACCAGCGGCGTCGGGGCGCCCTCGTAAACGTCCGGGGCCCACATGTGGAACGGGGCCAGGGCGGCCTTGAAGAACAGCCCGACGAAGAAAAGGATCATGCCGATTAGGGCGATATGATCATTGGGGCCCGCCAAGGCTTTTCCGATCGCGGCGAAATTCGTCTCGCCCGTCAGGCCGAAAACCAGGGCCATGCCCAAGAGCATGATGCCGGAGCTCAGCGTGCCCAGGAAGAAATACTTGATCCCGGCCTCGGCCGACCTCTGCTCCTTCTTGAAGATGCCGGCCAGGACATAGGACGGGATGGCGAACAGCTCGAAGGCGACATACGCGGTGATCAGATCGACGCTGGACACGGCCGCCGTCATCCCGATCAGGATGAGCGGAATGAGGTAGTACATCTCCCCCGCTTCGAACTTCTCCACGCCGAAGAAGCGGAAGGCCAGGACCAGGGTCAGGATGCCGGACAGGAGAAAGATCGCTTTGAAATAGAGGGCGAAGGAATCGACCGAGAGACTGCCGGAATAGATCTCGCCCGGGCTGAGGGGCGATAAGAAGAGAACCGCCACGCCGGCGATCAAACCAGCCAGGACCACATATCCGGCCCGGCGGGCTCCCCTCTTCTTGACGAAGAGATGGACGAACATCGAAACGGCGGCCACCGCCAGGAGATAGATCTCCGGGACGAGGTATTTCAGTCCCGAGAGATAAGCGGAGGTATCCATCAGCGGGCCTCGGCGTTCGGCTTCGTCATTTCAGCCGCCGTCGGCGCCGCCGCTGGAGCCACCGCCGGCAGAGGCAGCGCGGCCGCGGCGTCCTTATAATATTCGGGGTTGACGATGCGGATGACCTTTTCCACGGGCTTGTCGAGGACGTTCAGGAAAGGCTTGGGGAAAATGCCGATCCAGAAGACCAGGACGACGAGCGGAAAAAAGGTGGC
>JAPKZI010000122.1 GCA_026393865.1 Candidatus Aminicenantota bacterium | reverse complement strand
TTCTTCGCCGGCCTCCTTGTAAACCTGATAGAGAGGCAGTTCGAGATATCGGTAATACGTGTACCAGCCCCGGGGGATCCAGTAATCGCGGAAAAGGTACGGCGAGTAATTGGAGAATTGTTGGACCCATTCGTGCGAGGGATAGCCGTGCAGGTTGAGGTAGATGTCCGGGAACCATTTGGCGTTGAGGCTGCGGCGCACCAGCGCCTCGGGAAGCAGCGGCCGGGCCGACCCGCCCACGGAGCCGGCATCGATGCCGAGCGAACCGTAGCGGCCGGCGTGCAGGCTGTGGAACGGCGTCAGTTTCTGAAGTTCGTAGGCCAGAGCGGCGCCGTCGGGATTCTCCATGGGCTCGAAGACGAAGTTGATCTTGTTGACGAAATCCTGGTACGTCTTGTCCGAGGTCAACAGCTCGGCCAGCTTGAGGATATAGTTCGTCGAGGAGACCTCGTTGGCGTGTTGGCGGCCGCTGAGGAAGAGGGTCGGTTTCTGGGCGATCAGGCGGGGGACGCTGATATATTTGCCGAGGGGTTTGTAGATCTCGATCACCGGGACGTTTCTTTTTTCGTAGGACCGGCCGCCGGTGAAAGCCCGGATCTGGGGAAAACGCCCCAGCCGGGTGACGACGTCCTGGACCATTTCGGGAGAGAGGATCTGGCCGGTGTCGACGATCGGCTCCCCGGGCTTGAGCGGCTGGAGGACGGCCTTGGCCGCCGGCTCGGGAGGCAGGATCGCGAGAGACTCCTCCTTGGCCATGTCCTTCGAGCTCAGTTTGAGCCGGATCGAGTTCAACCCGGGATAACTCAATCCCGTGGGGAGAAGGCCTCTGTCCACAAGCTCTCTGTACGAAGCGAGAATGTCGAGGAGGGCCAGGTAGTCGGCCTCTTTTTCAAATTCGAGATCCGCGACCAGGCTTTCGATCCGCTCCTCGAGGCCGTCGTAGATCAGCGCGGGAAGGGTGATCGGTTTGCTTTTGAGCGACGGGAAAGCGACCCTCCGGCTGACCTCCTCTTTCCCCTTTTCCTTCCATTTGATGAGCATGTGCGGCGCAGTGGCCAGCCAGTCCTCGAAGGTCACTTTCAGCCGGGGAGCTTCCCCCTCGGTGGACGGATGGATCATGGGGAAGACGTTGCCCGGGGCCGAGTACCGCGACGTGTCCTCAGGGAGCTCTTGCTCCTCCACGTCGAGCTCGGTGATCCCCCGGAGAACATCGAGCGTGTCGAAATAGATCTCGTCGTGCAGGGCTTCGAGAGAGCTGACGATTTCTTCATCCAGCCCGAGCCTGTAATCGGGTTCGCTCGCCCACAGCTCAACCTTCAATTGCTTGAAGAACGGCTGCTTGGTGAAGGTCGGAGCGTTCCCCGTTTTTTTCTGGATATGGGCAATAACGGGAGCCAAGACCTGGTCCTGATAATAATCCCAGACCTTTTCGAGGTCGCCCTGGATCGGGCCGTCGTAAACGGTCTGGTCGCCTTTTTCGATCCGGAGCCAGCCCGTCGTCAGCTTGACGCTGCCCCATTCGGGTAGGGCTTTCATATAAGGGATCTCCCGGACGTGCGGGCTGAAGGACTGTTGGAGCAGCACGGCGTTCTTGACGTCCGTGGCGACGACCTCGTAGACCGGTTCGCGGGGCGGGGTCATCTCGAACCGGATCTTGTCGAGGGGAAGGCCGAGGTCCCGGGCCAGGAATTCATCCGCGGGATAGAGCTCCTGGAGCCAGCGGACCGACTCCGCATAGAACCTTTTCGGCCGGCTGAAGTCCTCTTTCTCTTCGGCGAAGCGGACGACCAGCTGGTGCACGGTCTTGCCTTTGAGGGCGGGAACGATCTTTTCCAGCAGCCAATAGAATCCCTGTTTGTAGGAGGAGGACACTTCGACGTCGGCCCGGATCTTGAGATTTTCGGCGAGAAGCGTCTCGACCTGCTTTTTGATCTTCATGCGGGTCTCGGGCGATTCGCTCAATCCCAGGCTGACCTTGAACGGCCCGGCCGAAGCGTCGAGGCCTTTCAACTTCTCCTGGACGAGGGCGACGGCGTCGGCCCCTTCCCAGGAGAAGGCTTGGTCCTTCTCGAAGATCTTCTTGCTGTCGCTGACGACGAAGCTTTTGACGCCGATGGAATCGGCCTTGATCAGGGCCGCCAGGTTTTTTTTGACCTCGTCCTCGAATTTCGGATTCGCCTGGGGGAGGTAAAGTTCGGCGCCGAACGATTCGAAAGCCTGGTCCTTGAACTCCTCGCCGATCTTCCTCAGGCTCTGGGCGAAGAAGGCCTCGGCCGCGCCTTTTTCGCCTTTCAGGAAGCGTTCGAGGTCGGGGACGACATCGCCGACCTGGGCCCGGCCGTCCCCGTATTCATCGAAATAGGGGAACTTCTGATTGAAATAAGCCAGGACCTTGTCCAGCCCGCCGGCGTCGGCTCCGAGGATAGCCAGGGCGTTCGATTTGTTGAACGCCCGAGGCACCACCTGGATCACTCCCCAGCCGGTCTTGAGCGCGGGCGTTTTCAATTTGCCGATCCGCTGGAGCTCCTGGACGAGGGCGTTCGGCCCGACGAGCACGGGCGCGACCAGGGTTTTCCGATTGTCCGCTTCCTTATCCAAATAAACGATCGGGAACGAAGCGCCGGCCGTGTTCAGGACGAGTCTGGAAGCGAGCTGGGTGATGCCCTTGATCCCTCCGTTCTGAGGAATGATGATCTTGGAGTCCAGGGAGTCCGGGATCCCGTCCCGGTCCATATCGCCGTAAAATCCCCTGGTCGAAAAGAGTCCGGGCAGATCGAATTCCTTGCCGGCGCCGTCGCCGCGGGCCGCATCCTTGAACGAGGGCGTCAGCATTCGGCGGGGGGTTCCCATGCGGGGGAGCACGGTCTGAAGGTTTTTCTTGCCGTAACGGAGCCAAACCGACAGCTGGGCGCAGCCCGGATAGGACAAAACCTCGGCTTTTTCGCCGCGGCGGTGCTGATCGCGGAGCGCGTCGAAGGCCTTGGAGGCCCGCGCCTGGTCGTCTTCGTCCGTAACATAGATGTCGACCGCCAGGTCCTTGATCTCACCCGCGTTGAATGACAGATTTTTCAACAATCCCGGCCCTTTTTTCAAGGGCGGAAACTCGTACGTGGCGGATTTGATGATCGTCCGCTGAAGGTTCACCCCGTCGCTGGTCAGATAGCGGGTGATGTCCTTTTCAAGCGTGGCGTAGGTTGAGCCTTCTTCCCGGCCCCAGATATCCCAGAAATACGGCCAGCGGAGGAAGAACGCCCGGCCGGTTTGGAGCAGAGCTTCTTCGGAGCCGGCGAGGAGAACGATCCCCGTCTGGACCTTGGTCGCGAACACGGCCACGTGGCCCTGGTTGGAACCGAGCTCCGGAACGGTGATCGTCTTGTCCTTGATCGCCCCGCGGAGCCATTTGATGTTCGTCCCGATCAGGATCGGATTTTCGACGCGCTCGAGGTCCGGGACCTCGGACTCGCGCTTGACGAGCGAGAAATCCTGGACGAGGCTCTCGATATTGGCCCGGGAGGCGATGTCGGCGGCGACGGCCAGCTAGACCGCGCTCGGATTGTCGGGGACGATGATACAGAGGGCGATCTTATCGGCCAGACCATCGCCGTCGGAGTCCTTGATCCCCTTACCGAGGAGAAAGAGGTGGGCCAGGCTCCCCATTTCGGCCCAGGCCGCGCCCAAGGCGATCGATATGATGATGATCAGCAAAACAGTTCTCTTCATCCCGTGTTCTCCGTATCGTCAGATGATAGAAAGGATTATAGAGGGCGGGAGGCGGGAAATCAATGTCCGGCGCGTTTGACCCAGCTGTCGGCCAGGGAATCGTCCTTGGAAAATTGCATTTAGCTATTTCTTCAAATAAAATCATTAACTCCAGCGCGTGAGAAAAACGGATGAAAAAAGCGTTCCTGCGTATCCTGATCGGGCTGTTCTCCGTGGCCGTCGCTCTGGCCGGTGTTGATCTGTTGTTGGGCCTGGTCGATCCTAACCGTTTCACTCCCAAAAACGAGCACCCCTTCCAGAAACCGGCCCTCTACCGCCTTTCGAAGATCAAGGAGCTCGGTTATGAGCACCGGGCCGAGACGAAAGTCGATATCGGAGGGATCTCTTATCGCATCAACCGGCTCGGCTTCCGGGACATTGAACACCGCTTTCGCAAGACGGACGAACGGGTGATCATTGTCGGCGATTCGATCACCTTCGGCTGGAACCTGCCCCTGGAGGACACATACCCTTATCAAACTCGCGAGAAGCTGAAATCGCAAGGACGGCCGCTCGAGATCATGGCCATGGGGATCACAGGTTACAACTTGATGCAGGAGCACTTTCTGATCAAAGAGCGGGCGCTGAGATACTCTCCTGATCTGATCGTCCTCCAAATCTGCCTGAACGATTTCGAGAAGGCGCTCGGAATCCGGCCCGATCCCAAGCAGCAATTCCTGCTCACTCAGTCCGGCGAAATTTTCATCCCCTACGTGTTTAAAAAAACGAAACTGAGCCACTGGTTGATGGCCCGGTCCTATCTGTTCAAGCTGATCAACCTGAAACTCGCGCCGCTGTTGGGAAGGCAACACGGGGAGTCCGCCCCCCGGGATTTCTATTCGCGGGGATCGGAAACGGCCGTCGACTATTTGCGAAGAACGAAGGCGCTCCTGGCCGGGACGTCCTGCCGGTTCGCGGCCGTTCTCTTCCCTTTCCGGAGCGACGATATGGGCCATCCTTATTCGGCCTTTTACCGGACCATCCTCAAAGAGCTCGAAGACCAATCCGTTCCCACCCTCGATTTGAACGACACGCTCAATCCATCTTCGGAGATATCGAAAACGCTGTGGATCGATTACCTTCACCCCAACCGGGCCGGGAATCAACTCGTGGCCGAAAAGCTGGCCGATTTCATCCTCTCCATTCTCGGGGAAAAAGGGGAGGGCCGTGAATAAAAAGGGGCTTCTGGCCGCCCTGGTTCTCACCCTCCTTTATCTCGCGGCCTATTACTATCTGGATTTCAAGAATCCAATCCTGATTTCCCAGGACTGCGAGAAAACGGACGCCGGATTCTGCTTTAAACCGAAGGAGTTTTTGCGCCTGCGTTCCCCGTCGGATATCAGATTCACCTTCAACCGGGATATCGACGGCTTGCGCATTGTTTGGAAGGAGCCTTCCCAAACAGCCCTTCCCACCAGGATTTCGAACCGGCAATGGGCGCTCATCGTCGATGAAGAGGTTCACATCGCCCGCATCGACCTGGTCCCCGAACAGCCCGAGCTGAGGACGTTGGGGATGCGCATCAGCCGCATACCCCTCTTCCGTTTTTCTTTTCTGGCCATCCAATTCCTGACCGTCTTCTTTCTGGCCTATTTTTGTTGGGAGGCGGTTCTCTGGATCAGCGGTTTATTCCTGGGAAAAAACGACCCTTCCGGAGAATTCCAGACCCGATTGACCCGGGCGAGCGTAATGGCCGTTTCGCCCTTTTTCGTCTATGTCTTTTTTAATCTGTTTTTATATCGGAGACTGCTTCGTGAATGGCAGGTTCCTCTGGCCAAAGGATTGATCCTCAATCTCTTCCTGGCCGTCTTTCTCGCCGGGACATTCTGGGCGCTGACGAAGGTCCGGGTGAAAAAAATCGCGTTGCCGGTGCTGTTCAGTATCTTGATCATCCTCCTGACGCCGAAGTTCAAGATTGAAATCTGCGGCGACGCCGTGGAATGGCTGCGGGTCATCAGCTCCGTGCCGGGGCAGTTCGGAAATTACAACGCGACGACCGTCAGCTTTGCCGAGTCTTTGAGCGTGCTGCTGGGCAAAGGGGTCCTGGGCGTTTTGCGGTCGATCTTCAGCTCGTTCGAGCCGGCGGCGGTCTACACCCTCATGGGCAAGGCCCAGGGGATTTTTTATGCATTCGTTTTGTACGTCTTCGTTTTTCGTCAGACCTCCCTGTCCGAACGGCAAAAAACCCTGTATTACGTCCTCGCCGCGGCCCTGCCCGCCGGCCCTTTTTTCCTCGGCTTTCCCGAGTTCGCTTATTTCGCCCTCCCGTGTCTGCTCTTGAGCCTGATCCTGGCGGACCGCTATTTGCGGCAGGAGGGAGGGGACCATTGGCTGCTGCTCGCCTCCCTCGTCCTGACCATCGGCGGCCTATTTCACGGGTCGGCCTGGTTTTCCCTGCCGGTTCTCTTTATTCTCCCGGTCCTCAAGTGGAAAAAGTTCCCGCGGCTGCGGCCCCTGCGCTTTTTCGGGAAGAGCGCCCTGCTGCTGACCGGCGGTTTTCTCCTGCCCTTGCTCATCCTCGCGGCCGTCAGCGAGCTGGCCGGGACCACGCTGGTTTTTTACACGGCGCTTGGGGGGGCGGGAGCGAACAAGTTCGTCAAGCCCTTTCCGGCCCTGCTCCGCTACTGGAACGACAAGAACTTCTCCGAGAAAGCCTATATTTTCCTGCGCGGCTGGATTTTCTTGATCGGGTTCCCTCTTCCACTCCTTGTCATGGGCTTCCGGCGGGCGAAACGGGGGAGTCCGGCTCTTTCCGATAAGCTTTTGTTACTGGCGGCCCTGACCCAGCTGGCCATCGTTTTTTTCTGGGGATTCGACTTGAACATCAAGGATTTCGATCTATATATAATTCCTCAGACACTGTTCTGCCTGTTTCTGCTGAAGAAAACGGTCGGCGAGGGATTCTCCGATGAACGGTTGAGCCGGGCGATCGCGCTCATTTTCCTTTTGGCCCTGGCCAGTCCGATCGGGATCTTCCTGGCCATGACCAGCCGTTGAATAACCCTCCTAATTCGATTAAAATGCCCCTAGAGAGCCGCTTAAATGCCTGAAAAAAGAGCCTTTTATCTCATATCGGCCGTGGCCCTGCTCCTGGCCGCTTGCGGGAAGGCTCCGCGGACGGATTTCCGGCTCCTCCGTTTCATCGACCTTCTCGAAGCGAAGAACATTGTCGCCAGCCCCTTTGCCGCGGGGACGTTCGATCCCGCGAATCCCGTCTACTTCTATGAGAAGAACCGGCCCATGACCGATATGGGATCCGGAGAGAATCCCTTCGGGCTCAAGAGGAAGCTGGCCATCCTGGGGATGGATGTGAACACGATGATCGCTCCTCCGGGGAGTCAATACGCGTTCGACGTGAACCTCCCGGAGAACAGCGTTTTGGAATTCGGGGCGGGGATCGCCCGGGGCGTCAACTCCGAAGCCGTCAGGAAAATGCTGGCCGCCGGGGAAGGCAACGTCCTGTTCCGGGTCAGGCTCGAGCTGTCGGGACGGAAGAAGACGATCTATCAAGAATCCATCGGGCTCCCTCCCTTGACCGAAGAGAGGACGGCCAAGCTGGTTCCCGTGCGCGTCCCGCTTCCCGGTTCCGGGGGGAAGGCCCGGATCTCCTTCGTTACCGAGGGACCGCAGGGCGCCTTTTCGTTCTGGGTTGATCCGATCGTTTCCCGCCCGGGACGGAAGGGGAGGAAGATCATCCTGATCTCCATCGATACGCTCCGGGCCGATCACCTCGGCTGCTATGGCTACGGCAAGGACACCAGCCCGAACTCGGACGCCCTGGCCCGCGATGCCGCCGTTTTCGTCAATACCTACGCGCCTTCGTCTTGGACGCTGCCTGCCCACGTCTCTCTCCTGACGTCCCTTTCCTGCTTCCGGCACGGGGTGAATCTCGACAGCGACATGATCGATCGCTCCCGGCCCACACTGGCCGATATCCTCAGGTCGAACGGCTTCTATTGCGCCGCCGTCACCGGGGGCGGTTTCGTGGGCGCCGTCTTCGGGTTCTCCAAGGGCTTCGATCTCTATGCGCAGAGCGAAAATTCCCTGATCGATTCGGCGGGGATGACCTTCGATTCGGCGGCCAGGTGGATCGATGAGAACCGGGACAAGGATTTTTTTCTGTTCGTCCACACCTACCAGCCCCACGGTCCGTACGTTCCGCCGCCTCCCTACGACACGATGTTCCTGGATCCCGACCCGCTCTGGACGATGATCGATATCGGGAGCCATATCGGCGGCCCCAAGGGCGTCTTCAAGGAACTCCCGGAGAAGGAACGCCGGAATATCGTCGGGCTGTACGACGGGGAGATCCGGTCCACGGACGAGAGCCTGATCGGACCCCTGGTGGCGAAGCTGAAGAGCCTGCGGATCTACGAGGAGACCATGATCGTCCTCACCAGCGACCACGGCGAAGAGTTCTTCGAGCACGGGAGCTGGGAACACGGGCACGCCCTTTACGACGAAAGCCTGAAGGTGCCGCTGATCATCAAGTTCCCGAACTCGAAATTCCGAGGGACAAGGGTCGATCCATTTGTCCGCCTCATCGACATCATGCCGACGGTCATGGATGTCTACGGCATCGGGGGCAAGGGCTTCGACCTCGACGGCCGGAGCCTGATGCCCGTCCTCAAAGGCAGGGAAACAAAGGACCGGACCGCGCTCGCTTTCCTCGCGGGCGGGGTCCTCGGTTCCCCCATCCCGGAAAAGATGGCGATGACGGACGGCCGGAGCAAGGTCATCCTGAACAGGCCCTACGGCGCGGAGGCCCTCGGCTCATTCCTTTTTCCGCCGCCTCCATATTCCACGGTTGAGACCTTTGACCTCACGGCGGATCCCCGGGAGCGGACGAACATTGTTTCGCGGAAAGCTTCGCTCGCCGGAAAGCTTGTCGCCCTCATGCAGGAGCTTCAGAACAAGGGCGGGACGCGAAGCGGGGAGAAGGCCGAGATCGACGCCGAAACGAAGAAAAAGCTCAGGGCGTTGGGATATATCCGGTGTCCATGAGGCCGACTTTGATGCGTTTCCCGGGGACATACGGCTCTTTTTGCCATGCTTAAGTCGATCCTAGGAAGAATTCCCTATCCATTGAGAATCCTCTCGCTTTTCTTTTTGCTGTCGATGATCCATCTCTATCCCATTTTGAAAAACTTCTTCACCATGTTGCCTTATGCCACCAACGGGGACGTCAGCTTGTCCCTGGCCATCCTTTATTCGAACATTCAAAAACTCGGCCTTTTGCAGTTCAACCAGATCTACCACTTGCCCTTTCTCTTTCCCCTGTCCCATACGATGACCATCGGATTCACTTTGTTCGGACAATCCGTCCTGCTTCTGCCCTTTTTCCTTTTTGGGCAGCCGAACATCTATGCCCTCTATAACGGCATCACCATTTTTTCCTATTTGGCGGCCGGCTTTGGGGCCTATCTTTTTTTTAAGGAGCTGCAGGATAACGAGACCGTATCCATCATTTCGGCCGGCCTTTACATCCTCCTGCCGTTTCGGGTGAACGACATCCCCCATCTCAACCTGTTGTTCAATTTTCCGATCCCCCTCTGTTTTTTATTCCTGTTGAGATATTTAAAGAACAGCCGAAAGAAAGACTTGATATTTTTAAATGTTTTTTTGCTTTCCCAATTTTTGTTCGATCTTTCCCTCGGTTTTTATTTGTCTATTTCCCTGGCGATCTTTGTCCTGATCTTCGCTCTGGTCAAGCGGCCCGTTCCTCTCCCGGGCATTTTAGGGCTGCTCCTCTCGCTCCTGACCACCATGGCCGTCATTTTGCTCATCCATTTTCCCTTCCTCCAGAAAGATATCTCTCTGTCTCCCTCCGACCCGAGCTTCAATCCCAGGCAGTATATCCCCGCCCTCAGTTTCTATGCCAACAAATCCTATCTCCTACTTTTCTTAGATAGGATTTGGGATACGTTGCCTCTTTTCCCGGGATTTTCAGTCGTCTTTTTTTATTTCTACGCGTTTTCTTCCTTTATTTCGAACATACGGGAAAAGATCCTGTTGGCGGTTATGGTCGGCTCTTATGTCGTCCCCGGCGCGATCGCCGTTGTCTTTTTCCAGAAGCAGGGTTTTGAGAGGGTTGATTCCATAACGGAAATCGGCCTGATGGTTTTGTTCGTTTCGCTGGCCTTATTGGTTTTTATGGCTAGAAAGAAAATTCCCCTCAATTTGAAACTGGTTTCCTTGCTTTTTTTGAGCCTCCTGTTCATTTCCTTCAATCCCTTCCCGAGGATCTTCGACTTTTTTAACGCCTTGGCGAAGTTCTTTCCATTCCTCCATCGTTCTCGAGGAATGCGGGTTCTCTATATCATGCCGCTGTTGATGATCGGCATGTTTTCGATTGGGATCAGCGTCTTTCTAGAAAAAAAACGGAACAAAAAAATCTATCTGTGGGCCATCGTTTTGATCCTCCTGCTGGAGCATTTCCGTTGGCCGGTCGCCATGGCCAAGCTTCCGGAACTCAACGTCGATACGAAGAAAATATACCAAATGGTCGATCCTTATCCTCCTCACTTCGGAATTCTCGAACTTCCCTTTCTCCCTGCTTCGAGCAATACGTACTCCTTTTTGACCCGCTATCACAACAAACACACCTATCATGGATATTACCTGATCTACGCTGATCCGCTGAATATCGGGGGTGAAGACGAGCTTCGAGTGGATAACGAATTCAGGGGCTTGGCAAATCAGGATCTGATAAAAAAGCTAAAGGACAATGGCCTTTATTTAATTATTATCAACGGGTCCTTCATCCCGCACGTTTACGACGGGGACCTCCCGGCCATTTGGCGAAAGATCCGTCAAAACATCCAACGGGGACAACAGCTCGGGCTTTTCAAAGAAATCAAAGAACAGCCCACGTCCATCTTGATCGTTCTTGACGACGGACGGACGGGCCAAGACATCACCTATTCCATTCCCTATTTTGCCCTGGTCGGGGAAAAAAACGTTAAATTCAAAATACGGGCGGATCAGCCGACCCGAAGCCAGATCTATTTGAATGGCCGCTTAATCGCCGAAAACGAGTATCCGCGGGGTGAACATGACATCTCTTTTGACTTTCGAACTGCGCCCAAACAAAATCAGATCAATCAACTTCGACTCGTGAACGATCATCCGCTGACCGTCAATCAGTTGGAGATAAAATAACGGGGCGTCCCAGCCTCTCCAAAATGATCCGAACTCGTTTTATAATATAATGCCCGGTCGGCGCGCGGGGTTCCGATGGCCGAGAGACCGGAAGAGGAGAGAATGCGAGTTGTTTGCAGTTCATCCGCAGACCTGAAAAAAAGAGTAGAGCTGAAGATCGGCCTGGCCGGCTGGATTTTTCTGTTCACCGCGGCTCTGGCCTTTTCTCAGTCCGAGATAGGGGAGCCGATCCCGTTCAAGACCGGAGGACGGGACTATCAAGTGACGGTCCGGGCCGTTGTTGGAGGGAGCGCCGTATTCCTCCAAGGCGGGGGGTCGGAGAAAATGCTGAGCCAAGGGGGAGGGGAGGACTTTTTCCCCGTGGTCAAGACCCTGGAAGATCGTTTCTTCGTCCTCTGGGTCCACCATCAGCCGGGGATGATGGGCTTCGGCCTCTACGATTCCAGGGTCGACGCCGGCCGGGTTGTTTTCCTGTCCGGCTTCTCTTTTCTTTCCACGCCGACCTTAGTCCTTCAAGGCCGGGAGCCTCGGGGGATGATCTTCCTGGGAAACTCTTCCGGCAACGACGACATTTTTTTCCTCGATCTCTGGGACGTCGATCTGGTCAATCTATCCCGGACGCGCGTCTCGGAGAAAAGGTTCAGCGTCGAATCCGATGCCGGCGGGATCCTGGTCTCCGCCTTGACGCTCCAGGAACACGTCGTGTACCATTTAGACCTCCAGACTTTGAGCGTCTCCGTCCGCGAACGCCGGCCCCGGAGTCCGGAAGCGGGCGCCGGAAGCAGGATCGAGGGGACTCTGCAGACCGATCCTTACATCCTGGAGAATACGTATATCGCCTTCGGCGACAGCATCACCTGGGGGAAGATGCGCATGAACGGACTGGACGGAGAATATCATCCCGAGCTGGCCTATCCGGAAAAGATGAGGTCCCTGCTCGCTTCTTCCTACGGACCTGCCTATCCCGTCAACCTGGGCGTTCCGGGAGAGACGACCACCGACGGGGCTCTGCGCATAGACAAAGATCTTGAGGCCAATCCCGGCCTCTATTTTTTGCTGATGATGGGGACCAACGACTGCATTTCCAATACCCTCTCCATCGACAGCGCCATGGAGAACATCGAATACATCATCTCGAAAGCCGAAGCCAAGGCCATGCGGGTCATTATCTCCACCATTCCGCCGAGAAAGGACGCTCTGGGCGCGTTCCGGTTCGTTCAAAACAATATCGCCGGCCTCAACGCGGGCATCGTTGAAATGTCCGTCCGGCGAAAGATCGGTTTCGTCGATACCCACCTGGCCTTTATGGAGTATGTTCCGCCCGATGGATGGAAATCCCTGCTGGAGGACGTCGTGGGGAACCACCCCAGCCCCGCCGGCCAGCTCGTCATCGCCACGCTCTTTTCCGACAGCCTGGCCGCCTTCCCTCCCGGGCTTCCCAGCGGGATCAAACAGATCCCCATGTTAAAGTCCAATCAGAAGGCCTTCCAATGGATGCCTTGTCGTGAATCCGATTTTTCCTATTTTCGGGTGGAATACGGATATGCGGCCGATAAAATGGTCTTTACCGCGACGACGAGGAACACGATTTTCTTTTTTACCGTACTTCCTTACCAATTGAGCATCCGTCTATGGGTTCCTTTGAAGATCTTTTATCGGATCCAGGCCGTCGACAAAGGCGGCCATGCCGGCCCCTTCCTCAGATTCCAATCGTCTTAGGCGGGGAGATCCTGTCCAGGATCGCCTGCCTGCCCTCCGGGGCCGCGTTCTTGGAGAAAACGTAGGACGAACGCCGGGCCGGCGAGATCTTTTCCATGGCCTCGTCGCGTTTCCGGTGAAGGGCGCGCTCGATCTCGATCTCCCTCCTGAAGCCGGCGCGTTCGAACCGGTCCACCCACCAATCGGTGCCGGCGCAGATGATGTGCCCATTCTTGGGATAGCCGTATTCGTCCACGGGGATGGCCCTGAAACACTTCCCGGCCGCGATGTCCTCGTGCCAGGCCGGATAGTCGACCTCGAAGATCTCTCCGAAGACGACGTCCTTTCCATAAGCGGGGATATTGGCATAGACGTGGCCGCCCTCGTTGAGCAGGCCGAAGATCCGGGCGATATAACCGTCGAGCTTGTTGGGATTGAGGTGTTCGAAGATGTCCAGCCCCAGGATAAGATCATAGCCGCGGGGCAAGGCGAGGTCCATCAGATCTCCGATATGAATGGCGTCCCTGATCTCGTCGGGCGCCTTATCGAGGGCCAAGCGGCTGATCTCGACGCCCTCTCCGGCGATCCCCATGTCCTTGAGGCACTTCAGAACGGCGCCGTTGGCGCAGCCGAAATCCAGGACGGTCCGGGGCCCGAACTCCGCCGCGATCTCGGCCATCATCCGCTTGTCCTCGTCGATGATGAAGCTCCAGACGCCCGGGCGTTCGTAATAGCCGTTCTTGACGATCTTCTGTTCCAGCCAATCGAAATCGGCGTCCTCCCGAACGCCGTAAAACCAGCTCTTCTCGATTCCGGAACGATCGCTCCGGATCTCATACCGGTCCGGGCGCTCGTCCTTGATGGGGAGGAGCTTGACATAGTGGTGGATGTTGTCCCGGACGATCTTGAAGACGTACTCGGGCGCTTCCATGATATTAAGGAGGAGGGACACGCGCGAATTCCCGGCCCGCAGGAACTTGAGCTGATGGGCCTTTCCTTCCGGATCCGGATCGCGGCCCAGCATTTTATTGAAGATAAAGCCGAGGAAGTCTTCGTCGGAAAGATCGTCGACGGGAAGGCGGACATCGGCCGGCGGAGCGCTTTGCTCCGCAGGCGTTCTTTTTTTCTTCGAGCCCGGGAACCACATGGCCGATCGCGGTCAACTATATCGCCGCGATTGGAACGATGTCAAGGACGGGCGGGGGAGGACAAAGGACCTCCACGTCTCTCCCGCTTTCAGGATGAGGAAACCGGATTTTCCATGAATGCAGGAAATACCCGCTGTCACCGGGCAGGGCGGCGCATTCGCCATTCTCGCTGCCGTCAAGAGGAATTCCACCCGATCGATAGAGCGGGTCGCCCACCAGAGGGAATCCGGCATGGCTGAGATGGATCCGGATTTGGTGGGGCCGTCCCGTGGGAATGGTCACTTCCAGGAGCGTCGCGTTTTCATGGGGGAGTCGACGGATCACCCGAACATGGCTCACCGATGGCCGACCGTGGGGACAATACGCGTGTATGGTTTTCAGCCGCTGATACGGAACGGGCCCAATGGGCGCATCGACCGTAAAGGCGTCCGGCATGGCGGTTCCGGAGGCCAAAGCCAGATACACCTTACGGATTCGTCTTTCGTCCATGGCCTTTCTTAAAAAACGCGCGGTTGGGGCGTTCCGGGTGAACAGGATGGCTCCTGAAGTCGCGCGCCCAAGCCGATGAAGAGGCGAACATCCGACATCATAGCGTTGACGGACCAAGTGAAGCAGTGTATTTTCCAAAAAACCGCCGCCGGGAAGGACCGGCAGTCCGGAAGGTTTCGCCAGGACTAAAACATTTCCATCTTCGAACAGAGTCATAAAATTCCTTGGAATATCGGGCTCTTTCCAAGGAGGACGATTATAGATGAGGCGGTCGCCCCGAGTCAGAGTATCGTCCGGCGATGCCGGCCGTCCATTGAGCAAAACCTGCCCCGTATGGATTCGTTGCCGCCATGTTTCCTGGGTCGAGTGGGTGTAATGAAGGGCATAGAAAGCCGCAACCGGGAGGCCTTCGTCCGGCTTGAGGACACGATCTGGATAACGATAGCCATTGTTTTTCATGATATCGGGCGGCGATCGCCGGCTAAACACGCATGGGGATGCGGGCCGCTCTTGCTTATTTTCCCGCAAATCATAGAAGGATTCAAGCTGGGTCGCTGGCTGAGGCAGGTTAGAAACTGTCATATAGCCCGCTAACTCTACTCCACTCAATCCGATGTAAGATGGTTCAACTCTTCTTTTCTTTATACTGCCGCTTCACGGCTACTTTTTGTAATACTTCATTGCCTCTGGAATCTCGGATTTGATTTTCTGCATCCGATTCTCGTCGGAGGGGTGCGTGCTCAGGAACTCCGGCGGCTTCGCTCCCGCGGTCTGAGACATGCGTCGCCAGAACTCGATAGAGGCATTGGGGTCGTACCCGGCCATG
>JAPKZI010000171.1 GCA_026393865.1 Candidatus Aminicenantota bacterium | reverse complement strand
ACCATGCCGTACCCCTGGGTCGCGATCGTCCGGTGATGCCTGATGCGCAGGACCTTTTCCATGTCCGGGGCGAGGAAGGGCGTGGCCATCGGGCTTTTCTCCAGTTTGCCGCCGCCGCCCGAAACCATCCAGGCCGGGTCCCAGGTCATGTCGTAGATCGTGTTCTCGAAAGTCGAGCGCTGGAAGGCGATGACGTCCCGGACGGAAAGTTTTTTCTCCGGTTTGACCGAGAAGGGATAAAAAGCGGCCCCTTCGATCGGCTGGGCGTAGAGCGTCCCCGGGCCCGCCGCGTCGTTCAGCGCGCGTCTCGGCCAGGCCTTGAACGACGGTGCGACCGTGCTGTAGATGAGCCACACCCGGCTCAGATTTCCCTCCCGGATCGGCGGGGCGTAGGCATCCTGCCAGATGAAGGGCCGGCCGCTTTTCGGATCGTACCAGCCCCGCTCAACCGCTTCCCGCAGGTAGTTCGGCGAGGCCATGACATCCGGGTCTTTGAGGTCGATCTCGCCCATCCGGAAATGATTGGCGATGACGACGACGTGGTCGTCCGGCACGCGGCGGGCCGCCCAAATGGCCCCGGGCTTTCCGCTTTCCGGCGTCCAGTCCGGGCCGACGCTGCAGATTTCCATGACCCAGAGCTCCCGCGGATCGGCGATGCACAGGGCTTCGGATCCGCCGCACGAGGGCAGGAATCCGTATTTCTCGACTAGATCCGCGATCAGACGCACGGCCTCGCGCGCCGTCGCGCATCTCTCCAGGGCGAAGACCTGAGCCTGTTCGATGGTCATGATCTGGCGGGTGACGCCCTCGACGAAGGCGACGTCGAGCTCGGCCCGCTGCGAGCAGGTGCTTTCGCCGATCGCCAATTGCCGTTCGTTCATCTGGGAATACCCCGTGTGGAAATAGGTGAACGTCCTCTCTACCTGGGGGATCCGACCGATGACCTTTCCGAAGTCGCCGAGAGGCAGAGCCTTCCGGTCATCTCCGCCGCCGAAATAAACCATGCCCCAGTGGACGGGAGCCAGGCTTCCCTTCGGATAGGTCCGCCCGGGAATGACCTGGATGCGGCACTCGCTGCAGCAGTCGGTATGGGAGGTCATGACCGAGCCGTCAGCCGAGGCCAGGCGGCCCACTCCGATGACGGTGCAGCCTTCCTTGCCCGCTTCTCCTGCGGAAATCAAACCGGCCGGGAAAGCCTCTTCCCTTTCTCGCGTCTCGATCCGGGCGCTGCGGATGACGACGGGCTTGATCGGCTTGTGCATCGCCATTTTTTTGTCCGGACCCTCCCACTTCTCCTCGACCGGGACGGCGGCGATTCGCTCGAGGACGTCGGATCCCTCGACCAGCCGGCCGAAAACGGTGTATTTGCCGTCGAGGTGGGGCCGGGCCGCGACACAGACATAGATCTCCGAATCGCCGCTCCAGTCATCGCCCGTCCGGCCCAAGCCGAGGGTACCGAAGAGATGGGGGCGGGCGTTGAACTCAGGGGGCAGTTTGGGCGCGTCCCCGCCGCCGGCCTGGATGACGTGGCCCCGGACGACCCGGTAGAAGTCCTTGCCGTCGTAGAAACCCTTGCGGACGAGGGCTTTGAACTGAGCGGCGGTCTTGGGCGCGTCGGCCTCGAACAATTCGAAAACCATCGTCCCCAGGTCGGTCGTCATGACGCAGACTTCGGACGCTCCGGAAAAGGAAGCCGGCCCGATGTCTTGGGCCCAGAGCGGGGACAAAACGATTCCGACAGCGATGATGGCGAGGGTGATGAGGCGAAGACGATCATCGGCCGTTAACGGAAGGAGTGACGGATGACCAGAAAAGCCATCATCTACGCGATCGCCTCTGTCTTCACGATCCTCATCGGATTGAACACCCTCGCCCTCTGCCAAGCCCAGGACACCGGCAAGGAGGAGCTGAAGCTCCAGCTCCCCAAACCCATGTTTATCGGCACGCCCAGAAACATCAAGACGGCGAACCTCGAGGTCATCACGGGCAAGCCCCGGGGGCCGTTCTTCGCTCCCAAGGGGACGAAACTCGTCTCTCTCAAAAAGCCGGTCCTATCGAGCGACATGCAGCCGGTCATCGGGGAGCTGAACTTCGTCACGGACGGCGAGAAATCGGGAGAGGACGGCTACTTCGTCGAGCTCGGGCCCGGCAAGCAGTGGGTCCAGATCAATCTCGGGGCGGAAACGGTCCTAAACGCCATCCTGATCTGGCATTACCACAGCCAGGCCCGCGTCTATCGCGACGTCGTCGTCCAGGTCTCCAACGATAAAGACTTCGTGACCGGCGTCACGACCGTGTTCAACAACGACCACGACAATACGACCGGTCTCGGGATCGGCAAGGACAAAGAATATATCGAGACCAACGAAGGCCGGCTGGTCGATCCCAAGGGCGTCAAGGCCCGCTACATCCGGCTGTGCAGCAACGGCAACACGTCGAACGACATGAACCACTATGTCGAGGTGGAGGTCTACGGCACGCCGGGGAAATGAACAAGACCGCTTTCGGCGGGTTTTTTTTGATTGTCCTCTGTGGAGCGGTGCTGCTTCGCGGCCCGGGCCTGGGGCTCAGGCCCATGCACCACGACGAGGCCAACCAGGCCGTCAAATTCGGCCTTCTGCTCGAAAAGGGCGAGTACCGCTATGATCCGACCGACCACCACGGGCCGGCCCTCTACTATTTGACCCTTCCCATCGCTTGGGCGGCGGCCAAGCCCACCTTGGCCTCGCTCGAAGAGACGACCTTGAGGTTCTTGCCTGTGCTCTTCGGCGTCGGGATCATCCTCCTGCTGCTCGTTTTCGTGAAAGAC
The DNA here is from genome assembly GCA_026393865.1 of Candidatus Aminicenantota bacterium. GTDB lineage: Bacteria > Acidobacteriota > Aminicenantia > Aminicenantales > UBA4085 > JAPKZI01. The sequence goes on along the minus strand of JAPKZI010000171.1, from coordinate 8,774 downwards.
ATGGGCCGGCCGGCCGTTCTCTTGGCCGGGCTGTGCGCCTCCCTATCCCCCGCCTTCAGCTATTACAGCCGGTTCTATATCCAGGAAATGATGTTCGTTTTCTTCTGCGTCGGATTTATCGGTTCGCTCTGGAGATTTCTGGACCGGCCGGGCCGGGGATGGGCGATCGCTTCGGGGCTTTTCGCGGGGCTGATGTATGCCACGAAAGAGACGTCCGTCATCATCTTCGCCGCGGTCGCGGGAGCGCTCGTCCTCACCCGGTTCGCTCAAAAAAAGAGGTCCGGAGGGCAGGCCGCGACGGCCGGGATGCGCCCAGCCCACCTTATCCTCGCCCTGGCCGTGGCCATCGTGACGGCCGCTCTGTTTTTTTCGTCATTTCTTGCGAATCCGAAGGGGATCATCGATTCCGTGGCCGCTTTTCAGGCTTACTTGGCCAAGGGCGGCACGGCCGGCTTTCACGCCCACCCGTGGTGGTATTATCTCGGCCTTCTGACCCATGTGAGTTCGGGCGGGCTTGTTTGGAGCGAAGCGCTGGTCCTGGCGCTCGCCTGTCTCGGGATTCTCTCCGCCGTGCTCAAACGAGACCGTCTCACGGTTTTCCTGTCCTTTTACACGATCCTCGCCCTGACCGCGTTTTCGCTGATCCCTTATAAAACACCATGGAACCTGCTTCCCTTTTACGCGGGTTTCATCCTCCTGGCCGGGACGGGCGCCGCTTTCGTCTTCGAGCGGGTTCGGCAAAGATACCTCAAGATCCCGATCGGACTGCTCCTCGTCCTCGGCTTCGCCCATCTGGGCTGGCAAAGCTATCAGGCGAACTTCCGCTATCATTCCGATCCGCGGAATCCGTACGTCTATGCCCAGACGAGCCCGGATTATCTGAGGCTCGTCCGGCGCGTCGACGCGGTCGCGGCGCTCCATCCCGACCATGAACGCCTATTGATCAAGGTCGTCTGCGGCCCCTATGAGACCTGGCCTCTGCCCTGGTCGCTGAGGAGATATGAGCGCGTCGGCTACTGGACGGAAGCGCCCGCCGCGGACGGATTCGAGGACGCGCCGATCGTCATCGCCTCTCGGGACATCGCGGCGAAGATCGGGCCGCTTCTCGCGGACAAATTCCAGGCGGAATTCTACGGACTCCGCCCGGACGTCCTGCTGACCCTCTTCGTCCGGAACGACCTCTGGGACCGGTTCATTAAAAACAAATATTGAATTGCCCGCGGACGCGTTTTTTCTTATAGTGTTGAGAGGAGGGACCATGAACAAAACGCTGACATTTGGGATTCTTTTCGCTGTCGCTCTGATGTTCTTTGCCGCGGCCTGCGCGCCGGGGCCGAACGCCGCCGAGAATACGGCCGGCAAGGAAGGCCTCGTGGCCGGTTTTTGGCTGGGGCTGTGGCATGGGCTGATCTCGCCCGTCACCTTCATCATTTCCATCTTCACCAAGAACATCCGCTTCTACGAAATCCATAACAGCGGCGGCTGGTACAATTTCGGGTTTGTGATCGGGGCCGGCCTCTTCTTCAGCGGCGGCATATTCGGCCGGAAAAAAAGCAAGAAAAGGTTCTGACTCTATAAGGAGCAAATGACCATGGCCGGTAATAAGCTCGAACGACTCGTCGGATCCCTGACGGGGATCATCGCACTGAAGGGAGACCGGATCGCCGTCCACGACCAAAAGAGGCTCTCCGAAAAAATGGACGGCCTGATCCATGAGGCCGTCTTCGGCGACCCCGAATCCCAGGCCGCGGCGCGTTGGATCATCCGTTCGGCCGCCCAGGCCGTCGGCGTCCGCCCGGCCTCCATCCACGACTTCTATATGGCCGTCGGACGCGGCGACATCGCCGCGACATTCACGGTGCCGGCGATTAACCTCCGCATGCTGGCCTACGACTCGGCCCAGGCCGTTTTCCGCGCCGCCCGCAAGCTCGACGTCGGGGCCCTGATCTTCGAGATCGCCCGGAGCGAGATCGGCTACACCGATCAGCGGCCGGCCGAATACTCGGCCGCGGTGCTGGCCGCGGCCGTCCGGGAGGGCTTCCGCGGTCCGCTCTTCATCCAAGGCGACCATTTCCAGACATCGGGCAAGAAGTACGCCGCCGCGCCCGAGGCGGAGATCAAGGCCATCCGCGACCTGATCCTCGAGGCCGTCGCGGCCGGATTCTACAACATCGACATCGACACCTCGACGCTCGTCGACATCTCCAAACCCGGCCTCGACGAACAACAGAAGCTCAACTATGAGGTCTGCGCCGATTTTACGAAGTTCATCCGCGAACACGAGCCGAAAGGCGTCACGATCTCGGTCGGCGGCGAGATCGGCGAGGTCGGACAGAAAAACAGCACGCCCGAGGAACTGGACGCCTTTATGAAAGGTTATAACGCCCGGCGGGGGAAGCTGACCGGGATCAGCAAGATCAGCATTCAAACCGGGACGAGCCACGGCGGCGTGGTCCTGCCGGACGGTACCCTGGCCAAGGTGGCCATCGATTTCAACGTGCTCCGTCTTGTCGGTGAGAAGGCGCGAACAGCCTACGGGATGGGCGGCGCCGTCCAGCACGGCGCGAGCACCCTGCCCGAACAGGCCTTTCATAAGTTCGTCGAGGCGCGGACCTGCGAGGTCCACCTGGCCACGGCCTTCCAAAATATCATCATGGAACACGAGGCGGTCCCCGAAGACCTGCGGCAGGAATTGGTCGAATGGCTGAAGGCGAACGCCGCCGACGAGCGCAAACCCAAAGACACCGACGCCCAGTTCGTCTATAAGACACGGAAGAAAGCCATCGGCCCGTTCAAAAAGCGGTTCTGGTCCCTGCCGCCGGAAGCGAGGCTCGCGATTGGGACGAGCCTGGAAAAGGTGTTCACATTCCTTTTCGAGCAATTGAACGTGGGCGGGACGACGGCCGCGGTGAAGACCTTCGTCAAGACGCCGGAGATCCATCTCCCGCTGCCCGCCGGCGGGGCGAAGACAGCCAAGGGCGAATCCGTCGACGGCCTAGCGGATTAATATTGAATTTTATTTTTTGAACGGGGCGCGGAGCGGCGGGTCGTCGCCGCTGACGCGCGCGGCCCAGAGCAGGCCCCTCTTCACGATCTCCCGCGCCTGGGGCACGTCGAAATCGGCCGCCACGTGGCCGAGCGACGTATAAAAGATCCGGCCCTTCCCGTACAGCTTCTTCCAGACGACGGGCATGACGCTGCCCTTGATCCAGGGGGCATACTGGCCGCTGAACGTAGTCGTCGCCAGGACATCGTTCTGCGGGTCGACCTGCATGTAATACTGCTCGGAATGCATCTTGAAGTCGGCGAGTCCTTTGGTGATGGGATCATCGTGGTTCGTCACATTGACCTCGTAGTCGATGACCCCGCCCGGATGGGCGACCCATTGCCCGCCGACCATGAACTCGTACTCGACGTTGCTGCGAAACGCGTCGGCCATCCCGCCGTGCCAGCCGGCCATGCCCACGCCGCTCTTGACGGCGTCCTCCAAACCTTTTTCCTGTTGCTGCGTGATGTTGGCCATGGTAAAAACCTGGACGATGAGGTCGAGCGATTTCAACTTCTCGGCGTCGAGGTAGGAGTCGAGCGTGTCGGAGATCTCGACGTCGAACCCCTGGTCCTTGAGCCAGGGCGCGAAGATGTCCACGCACGGCTTGGGTTCATGCCCTTCCCAGCCGCCCCAGACGAAAAGGGCCTTTTTCTTTTTCGCCGGCGCCTGATCATTTATCAGCTCTTTGATCCAAATATTCCTGAAGCGGACGGGGGTGCCGTGGTCCTGGAGCGAAATGGGCAGCTTGTCAGCGTGGGCGGCATACGGCGGCCGCATCTTGTGGGCCGTCGGTCCGGTCAAAATGGCGGAGTTTTGGACCACGATCCCATTGTGGCTGACAGTCATCCCAGCCGGCCTTAAGAGCTTATTGTCCTTGTCGAAACGCGGGGCGTGAAAGATGATGTCATAGGTCTGCCATTCGCCCGGCTTCCGGCAGACGTTGAACGCCGGCGGATACTGGCCGTAAATAGCGGCGGTCATCCCATCGGCGTAGGTTTTGTTGTCATAACAGTCCAGAACCTGGACCTCATAGAGATTCATCAGGAACACGCCGCTGTTGCCGCGCTCCTGGCCCTCGCCCTTGACCACGATGGGAGCGGCCCATTCGACATGGAGATGACAGTCGCAGAAGCCCTGCTTCGTCTGGATCGAACCGGTGCCGGCCGCGACCTCCATATAGCCCTTTTCGATCTTCCATCGGGCCGGATTCCCTTTGGCGTCCGCCCACTGGGAGAGATCCTTGCCGTCGAAGAGGACGATGGCCCCGGGCGGAGGAACGACCGGCGGTCCAGCCGGACCCGGGTCGAGCACCGTCGGCAGGGGCCGGTTCGGGTCGTGGACGGCCCATTCCATCTTGGGGATGGTCTGGGCGGCCGCGAAGCCGATGAGGCCCAGGATCACGACGGAGAACGCGAGGGATGTCTTTATTGGCATGTTTACCTCAGGTATTCAAATCGGGTACACGGACCGAATTCAGAAATTCGGTACGTGTACCCATTTTTCTTTAAAGCGCCCAACCCTGCCGGTATTCTTTGTGAATCCACCGATTGGCCTCGGGAAGGTTCGTGACTTGCATCTTTTCCGCGTCCCACTGAAGAACGGCCTTGGCTTCCTTCATCCGGAGGGCGACGTTGCCGAGGAGCATGGTCTCGGTCAGCATTCCGCTGTAGGAAAAATCCGTCGTCGATTTCTTGCCGGTCTTGATGGCGGCGATCCATTCCTCCATGATCCCCGGCGAGCGCGGGATGGTCTTGTCCGGCCGCTTATAGTCCTGCATCAGCTTTTCGGGGAGGATGCGCGGATTATCCCCATAACAGCCGCACATGATCATGCCCTTGGCGCCGACGAACAGGCAGCCGCCGCTGTCGTCGCCCATCATCCGACCGTCGTCAAGGCCGGCCGGGCGCGGCGGCATCAGGCCGCCGTCGTACCAGGTCATTTTCGCCGGCGGCATGGTCCCGCGCTGAGGGAATTCATAGGTGATCGTCTCCGACACGGGGAAAGAATCCTTTGTGTACTTCGACGAGCTGGCCTGGACCGTCGAGGCGTGTCCGAGCTTGAGCGCCCAATAGATCTGGTCGATCAAGTGGGCGCCCATATCGCCGACGGCGCCCGTGCCGTAGTCCCACCAGCCGCGCCAGTTAAACGGAAGATACGCCGGATGGTAGGGGCGCCAGGGCGCCGGTCCCAGCCAGACGTCCCAGTCGAGGGTCGGAGGCACGGAGGGGATCTCTTTCGGGGCGTCGATGCCCTGGGGCCAGATCGGGCGGTTGGTCCAGACGTGGGCCTCGCGGACATCGCCGATCGCCCCGTCCCAGATCCATTCGCAGATCAGGCGCGCGCCTTCCATGGAATGGCCTTGGTTGCCCATCTGGGTAACGAGGTTCCGCTTTTTAGCCTCCTCGGCCAGCAGCCGCGCCTCTTGGATCGTGTGAGTCAGCGGTTTCTGGACGAAGGCGTGCTTGCCCATTTTCATGGCCGTCATGGCGATGACGGCGTGAGTGTGATCGGGCGTGCTCACGGTGATCGCGTCGAGGCTCTTCTCCTTGTCCAGCATCTGCCGGAAGTCCCTGTATTTATTGGCTTTATCGTATTTTGGCTGGAACTCCGGTTTGTTGTTCTTATGGGACAGGAATCCGGCCATCTGGGTGTCGTCGCAATCGCACAGGGCGACGATATTCTCCTTGCTGCAGGCCCAAATGTCGGACGTCCCCTTGCCGCCGACGCCGACGCAGCCGATGTTCAGCGTATCGCTCGGCGCCTGGTATCCCGGGCCGCCCAAGACCTTGCGCGGCACGACCATGAAGCCCGCGGCCGCCGTGGCCGTGGCGCCGATGAACGCGCGGCGGGTCAAGGGCGTGCCGGGCTTTAAAGAATGATCATTGCGGATCGTCATGATGCCTCCTCCCTAACAGAAATGATGTTTTGCATAATCGCAACTGGAAATACTATATATACGAATGGAACTCTGAGTCAACTTGGAGGGGAAGTGGGATGAACATGGATTCAGCGATGCCCGGCGTTCTCATCATGTTGACACGCCTCTCTCCCATGATACAATGAATAACCGAGGATGAGAATGACCGATATCCAGAGGAAGATTAATAAGATAGCCGAGAAATATCACATTCAGATCATCTATGCATTCGGCAGCCGGGCCAAGGAGATCGCACGCGTTTTGGACGGCAAAAAGCGCCCGCTTACGCGTTCCCGATCCGACCTGGATATTGGAATCATTCCGGATAAACCATTGAGAGTGAAGGAGATAGCCGATATTTCCATTTTTTTCGAAGATCTTTTCGATCTGCCGCGGGTCGATATCGTCGTCGTTCCGGCAGCTCCGATCCCCCTCGCTTACCAAATTGTCACCGGCGAGCTCCTTTACGTCAAGGACGATCGATGGGAAGCGGAATATCAATTGATGATCATGAGGATGATGGCCGACCTGCATCCTCATCTCCGGATGAAGAGAGAAATGATTTTGAGGGCATAATATGACCCAGGCAAAAATCAACGGAGACATCGTCAGCCAACGGGCCCTTTGGGTGAGGAGGATGATCGTCTCTCTCGAAGCTCTTCCCCGGGATAAAACGAAATTCCTGAGTCATCCAAACAACGTCGCGGCCGCGGAATCCTATCTAAGGCGGGCCTTGGAAGCGCTTTTCGATCTGAGCCGGCATATCCTCGCTAAAAAATTCGCTTATCCCACGGCGGAATATAAAGAGATCGCCGAAGGCTTGCTCGAAAAAAAGATCATCAAAAAGAAAGAACGGGATCTTCTAAGAAGAATGGCCGGCTACCGAAACCGGATGGTCCATTTTTATCATGAGATCACGCCTGAAGAACTTTATGACATTTGTCGTCATCAGTTAGACGACATTTCCGCCTTGCTCGATACCATCTTAAAACGGATGAATCATAATCGAAAATGATTCTGTTCAGCGTCACCTGAGAAGGATCATCCGGCGCGGAAGAGACCGCATTCACTCCAGTTTATTAATCTGCTTTTGGGAGGGGATTTCCCGGATATAGATGTTCTTGAACGTAAGCGGCGTGCTGTGGGCTTGGAGCTCGATCTGCCCCGCCGGATAGATGGGTTTTTCGCGCTCCCAATAGTTTTCCATGACGATATTGTCCGCGGCCAAGACCCCGTTGAGCCGGACGGTCATGCGCTCGCCGGTCATCCGGATATAGAAGGTGTTCCATTCGCCGACCGGAAGGTCGGCGCGCACGAGCGGCTTGGCGGGATGGATCTTGTTGTTATAAAGCCCGCCCGAGCCGTCAGGGCTTTGGGTCAGGTCCCAGATCTGGACCTGGGGTGATCCGCGCAGATAGATTCCGCTGTCCCCTTTTTCCCGGATCTTCCAATCCACGAACATCTCGAAGTCGCCGAAGTCCTTGAGCGTGCAGAGGCTGTGCCCTTTTCCGTCGAAAACAAGCGCCCCTTCGACCACTTTCCAATGCTGCCGCATGAGCGCGTCCGCCTCCGCCTGGGCCTTTTTCAGTTCCGCCGGGGTCATTTTAGCCCGCTTGGGCGGGTCGGCAACCAATCCTTTCCAACCGGCAAGGTCCTTGCCGTTGAAAAGCGCCGTGAAACCGTTTTTGAAAAGGAGCGTCCGGGCGTATTTCTCGGCCTCTTCCCGGTCATACTCGTTATCGACGGAGAGCAGGGCTTTCTTCAAGATCATGGCCGTTTCTAGGCCGGCGAGCCCAGGCGCTCCGGGCGAGGGCATAACCATTCTCAGAATCGCCTGGGCCGCCCTGGATTGCAGCGTTTTGTCATCCAAGAACTTGGCGGCCGTTCTCAGCGATTCCGGCGTTCGGACGCCGGCCAAGGCCGACAGAATGAGATTCTTTTCATTGACCTCGACGGCGACATCCAGAGCGTCCTTCAGCAGTTGGAGTTTTCGTTCAACTGAGGAGGCCGAGCCTCCCGTCAATCGAGCGATCCCCTGCAAGGCCAGGTAACGGGTTTTTTTGTCGGGCGTTGTCCTGGCCGTCTTCCACAATTCTTCGAGCGCGCTTCCATCCAACCAGTTCGATAAAGCATAAAGCGCCGCCGCCTGCAGTTGTGGATCGGGGTTTCTCGTGGCGGAGATCACGAAAGCGAGGGCCTTATCTCCGCCGATCCTGGCCAGCGGCCGGACGAGGTCAACGCGCTTCTGCCCCTGGGCTTGTTCGAGCGCGGTCAGAACCGCCTCCGCGCGGCGTTCGAGTTCGGGAATCTGGTTCGCGGCGGCGACGAGAGCGCCCTGGACAAAGGCGGCCTCCGGCGTCCCCGAGACGGCCGAAAGAAGGCTGATGAGAGCGAAGATGTCATCCGGCCGGGCCAGCGGTTCGAGCGCGGCGAAAGCGGCCTTCCGGACGTTTTCGTCCTCGCTCCGGGCCTGGGCCAGGACGAGCCCCGCCGCTTCACGGGCTTTCCGCTCCGCCAGCATCTCGATAAGAGCTATACGAGTCTGAGCCGGAGCGGCCATCAGGATCGAGGCGGCTTTCGCAACGATCTTGGCCGGGGAGAAGAAGGACAAGGCCTGCCTGACGGCACGGACCTGCGCGGCGTCGTCGGACCAGACGAGCGGCCAGACATCGTCGAGAACGGCGTCGCCGCCCAACCTCGCCGCCGCCACGACCGCGGCCAGGCTCACGCATTTGTCTTCGCTGCCGACCCTTTGCCGGATGCCCGGCAGGGCCGTTTTATCCCCGCGGCGGCCCAGCATGGCGATGA
>JAPKZI010000232.1 GCA_026393865.1 Candidatus Aminicenantota bacterium | reverse complement strand
TGTCTTCCGCGTCATGTTTTTCGGCCGGTAGATTATATCAGTGGGAGGACGGTGTCAACCCGGCCGCAAAGATCAGGCCAGGCACTTCTTCAAGAATTTCGCGGTGATGGAGGCCCGCGACCGGGCGACCTCCTCCGGCGTTCCCTGGGCGACGATGTCGCCTCCTCCCTCGCCTCCCTCCGGCCCGAGATCGAGGATGTAATCCGCGCACTTGATGACGTCCAGGTTGTGCTCGATGACGATGACGGAGTGCCCCGCGTCGACCAGCGTCTGGAAACAGCGGAGCAGCGTCGAGACGTCGTCCATGTGGAGCCCGATCGTCGGCTCGTCGAAAAGATAGAGGATGTGCCGGTCCCGTTCATGGACGAGATGATAGGCGAGCTTGATCCGCTGCAGCTCCCCGCCCGAGAGGGTCGTCGTCGGCTGCCCCAGGCGCAGGTATCCCAGCCCGACGTCCTGCAGCGGCTCGATCCTCTTGGTGATGTCCGTCCGGTCGGCGAAGAACTGGAGCGCGTCGTCGACGGTCAGGTGCAGGACATCGTCGATGGTCCGGCCCTTGTAGCGGATGTCCAAGATGTCTTTCTTGAACCGTTTGCCCCCGCACGTTTCGCACGTCAGGGTGACGTCGGACAGGAACTGCATCTCGATGATCTGCTGGCCGGCGCCCTGGCAGTCCTCGCAGCGGCCGCCGGCCGTGTTGAACGAGAAATAGCCCGGCCGGTAGCCCAAGGCCTTCGCCTCGCGCGTCTGGCTGAAGAGGACCCGGATGCCGTCCATGGCCTTGGTGTAGGTGGCCGGAATGGAGCGCGGAGAGGCGGAGATCGGCGACTGGTCGACCATGATGATCTTGTCGACGAAATCCAGGCCGCGGATGTCGTGGAAGCCCTCCGCCGTCTCTCCCGCCCAGCCCTTGTAGAGGACGTCGTGGAGGAGGGTGCTCTTGCCCGAACCCGAGACTCCCGTAACGCAGGTAAACACGCCCAGCGGCAGGCGGACGTCCAGATGCCGCAAGTTGTGCGTGTGAGCGTCCTTGATGAGGAGGAAGGCGGCCGCCTCGCGCCTCCGCTTCGGGACCGGGATCTCCTTTTCGCCGCGGATGTAGCGCGCCGTCAGGGAGGCCGGGCTTTTGAGAAACGCCTCGGCCGGGCCGTCGAACATGATCTCCCCGCCGTGTTCGCCGGCGCGCGGCCCCAGGTCGATGAGGTGTTCGGCCGCTCGGATGATCTCCGGATCGTGCTCGACGACCATGACCGTGTTGCCGATCTCTTTCAAGGACCTGAGGATCTGGATCAGGCGCCGGTTATCCCGGGGATGAAGGCCGATCGACGGCTCGTCGAGGACGAAAAGCGTCCCGACGAGCGATGAGCTCAAGGCCGCGGCCAGGTTGATCCGCTGGGCTTCCCCGCCGCTCAGGGTGAAGGTCATCCGGTCGAGCGAGATGTAGTCGAGCCCGACCTCGAGCAGGAATTTCAGCCGGTTCTGGATTTCGGCGAGGAGCTTGTCGGCGACCTGCTTTTGGAAAGGCGGCAGCTCGAGCTTCCGGAAGAAATCATGGCCTTCCTTGACCGTGAGGCGGACAATGTCGCCGATGGACAGCCCGTCCACCCTCACGCTCAGGGCCAACGGATTGAGGCGCCGCTGGCCGCAGGCAGGGCAGGCGATGAACTTCCGGTAGCGGCTGAGGAAGACCCGGACCTGGACTTTGTATTTTTTCGTCTGGAGCCAGTCGAAGAAGCCCTTGACGCCCGTCCAGCCGTCGCCGCCGTCCAGGATGAAGCTCTGCCATTCCTTTTTGAGGTTCTTGAAGGGGACGTTGACCGGGATGCGGCGCTTCCGCGCCTCGCGCAGCATCTCGCGCATAATGCCCCGCGAGACGGGCTTGGTCCAGGGCTCGATCGCGCCGTCCTCGAGCGAGCGGGACTTGTCGGGGACGATCTTGTCCTCGTCGAGGACGGCCAGGTCGCCGAAGCCGTGACAGTCGGGGCAGGCGCCCTGCGGGCTGTTGAAGGAGAAGAGGTTGGGGAAGGGGTCCTCGTAGGGAATCCGGCAGGCTTTGCACTCGAGCTTGTCCGAGAAACCGAACTCGCGGCCGTCCTCGGTCCGGACCTTGACCCGGCCCTGGCCGTGCTTGAGCCCGGACTCGATCGAGTCGACGAGCCGCTCGCGGTCCGCCGGATCGAGAGCGAGGCGGTCGACGAAGATATCGAGCGTTTCGTCCTGTTTAGCCCGGAGGCCGTTGATTTCGACGACCTCGCCGTCGCGGACGGCCCGGTAATAGCCGAGCTTTTTAAGGCGGGCCAGGCCTTCCTCCGCCGGCCAGGCGAACGAGATCAGGACCTTTGTCCCCGGGGAATGGGCAAGGAGCGTCTCGGCGATGGAATCGATTGTGTCGCGGACGACGGGCCGGCCGCACTGGAGGCAGTGGACGACGCCGATCCGGGCGAAGAGGACGCGGAGGTAATCGTAGGTCTCGGTGGCCGTGGCGACTGTGGAGCGCGGGTTCTTGGTCGCCGCCTTTTGTTGGATGGCGATGGCCGGGGTGATACCCTCGATGAGGTCGGCGTCCGGCTTGTCCATCCGCTCCAGGAACTGGCGGGCGTAGGCCGAGAGGGATTCGATGTAGCGGCGCTGGCCTTCGGCGTAGAGGGTGTCGAACGCCAGCGACGATTTTCCGGAGCCGCTGACCCCGGTGACGACGATGAGCTTGTAGAGGGGGATGTCGAGATCGATGGCCTTCAGGTTGTGGACCCTGACCCCGCGGAGGATGATGTGTTCGTCCATGGATATCGCTAAAACGCCATAAGAAACCAAATATTATAGCATAAATCGCTTTTTGCTATAATGGACGGAATCAGGAGGCCCCGATGCGCAAAAGGTCCCGGCTCGCCCTTCTCCTCGGCGCCGTGCCCTTCCTCACGCTGGTCTTCGCCCTGCCTTTCGTCAACCGCGTCGAGCCCGTCATCCTCGGCTTTCCCTTCATCCTGTTCTGGATCGTGGCCTGGGTGGCGCTGACCCCGGTTCTCCTCTTCCTGGCCGACCGGATCGAGAGGAGAGACCGTCCCCCCGACGATTCGGAGGGACAGTGAGCCCCGCCCTGCTGATCATCTTCGGCACGATCGGCGCCTCGTCGCTCGTCGGCATTTATGCCGGCCGCCGGATGACGATGAACCTCGAGAACTGGACGGTCGGCGGCCGCCGCTTCGGGGTCGTCCTGATCTGGCTGCTCATGGCCGGCGAGGTGTACACGACGTTCACCTTTCTCGGCGCGAGCGGCTGGGCTTACGGCAAGGGAGCGCCGACCTATTACATCCTCATCTACGGGACGCTGGCCTACACGCTTTCGTTCTTCATCCTCCCCAAGCTCTGGCGCCTGGGCAAACGCCACGGCCTGCACACCCAGCCCGATTTCTTCGTCAAGACCTACGGCAGCCGGCCCCTCGGCGTCTTCGTCGCCATCGTCGGGATTCTTTCGATCCTGCCTTACCTCCAGCTCCAACTGGCGGGCCTGGGGATGATCGTCGAGATCGCCAGCGAGGGGGCCATCCCGGCCAAGCTGGCCATCGTCCTGGCCTTCGTCCTGACTTGCGCGTTCGTTTACACGAGCGGGATCCGCGGCAGCGCCTGGGTGTCCGTGATCAAGGACGTGATGATGATCGCCGCGGTCGCCGTCGTCGGCCTCGGCGTGCCCCGGATCCATTTCGGCGGAATCGGCAAAATGTTCAAGGCGCTCATCGCCCGGATGCCGGACCACCTCGTCTTCCCGGGCGCGGCCCCGCCGATGGACGTTCTCTGGGTCATGTCGACGGTCCTCCTCACGGGGATGGGATTTTACATGTGGCCGCACATCTTTGGCTCGGCCTTCTCGGCCAAGAGCGAGCGGATCATCAAGCGCAACGCGATCATCATGCCGCTCTACCAGCTCCCCATCCTGTTCGTCCTGCTGGTCGGCTTTACCGCCCTGCTCGTCCTGCCCGGCCTGAAGAACCCCGACTCGGCTTTTTTGGCCCTCGTCCAAAAGACCTACCCGTCCTGGTTCCTCGGGTTCGTCGGCGCCGCCGGGGCGGTGACGGCCATGGTCCCGGCTTCGATCCTCGTCCTGTTCGCCTCGACGCTGCTGGCCAAGAACGTCTATCAGGCGGTTTTCGATCCCGGCGCGAGCGAGGAGAAAGTCATGCGCTTGTCGCGGGCCATGGTCATCGTCATCACCGCGGCCGCTCTCGTCCTGGCCCTCTTCTTTCCGAACGCCCTGGTCAACCTGCTTCTGATCGGTTACGATGGGGTGTCCCAGTTCTTCCCCGGCGTGGTACTGGGCCTGTTCTGGAAGAAGGTGAGCCGGGCGGGCGTCTTCGCCGGCCTGGCGGCCGGGATCTCCGTCGCGGCGGTCCTCGTCTTCGGCGGGCACGATCCCTTCCTGGGGCTGAACGCGGGCTTCGTCGCCCTGGCGGTCAACTCCGTTATCGCCGTCGGTTTGAGCTTGATCGTCTCGCGCCGGCGGCGAGCCATCGGCGTCATCAGTTAGACAGGGAGAACGGACATGTGGGATGACCTGAGGAAAGATGTCGAAGATTTAAGCGGGCGGCTCATCGCCTGGCGACGGGAGCTTCATCGTCACCCCGAGGTCGCCCTGAAAGAAGAATGGACCTCAGCCTATTTACGCGAACATTTTAAAAAATTAGGCTTGCCCGTCAAAAAGATGGCCGGCACGGGGCTGCGGGCCGTCTTGAAAGGCCGGCCCGGCGGGAAGACCGTCGCCCTGCGGACCGACATCGACGCCCTGCCGCTCCAGGAAGAAGGGGACAAGGCCTACCGCTCGTTGAATCCGGGCGCCGCGCACGCCTGCGCCCATGACGGGCACATGGCTGTCCTGTTGGGAGTCGCCAAACTGCTGGCCCGCCGCAAAGGCGCTTTCAAAGGGACCGTCGTTTTCCTCTGCCAACCCGCCGAAGAGCATCCTCCCGGCGGAGCGAAGCCGATGATCGAGGAGGGCGCGCTCAAGGGCGTCGAAGCCATCTTCGGCCTCCATCTCTGGCAGGGGATGCCGACCGGCACGCTGGGGATCGTCAAGGGGCCGATGATGGCCCAATCCGACAACCTCTGGATCACGGTCAAAGGCCGGGGCGGCCACGGCGCGCTCCCTCACACCACCGTCGATCCCGTCCTCGCCGCGGCCCAGCTCGTGGTCAATCTGCAGAGCGTCGTCAGCCGGAACGTCGATCCGCTCAAACCGGCCGTGCTCTCGTTCGGGGCGGTCCACGGCGGGACGGCCAACAACATCATCCCGGGCGAGGTGAAGCTGGCCGGCACGGTCCGGACGCTCGATCCGAAAGTCCAGGCGCTGATGAAAAAGCGGATCCGGGAGGTCATCGACGGGACATGCTCGGCGTTCGGCGCTTCGGCCGACTTCGTCTACGAGGACGGCTATCCGGCGCTCGTCAACGACCCCGCCTCGGTCGATCTGGTGCTCGACGTGGCCAAGCGGGCCCTGGGCGAGGAGAACATCCTGGCCATCGATCCCGTTATGGGGGGAGAGGATTTCGCCCGCTATCTCCAGGAGGTCCCCGGCGCGTTCCTGTTCTTCGGGGCGGGCGACGGGACGAAATATCCGCACCATCACCCGGCCTTCGATTTCGACGAGAAAGCCCTTCCGCCGGCCGCCTTCCTGATGACGGCCCTGGCCCTGGAATATCTGAAATGAACGTCCTCTTCGTCCTCGGCGTCGCGCTGGCCTTGGCCATGGACGCCTTCGCCGTGGCGGTCGGACTCAGCCTGGCCGGGGACGGCCTCCGCGGCGCTCAATCCCTCCGGCTGGCCTTCCACTTCGGACTGTTCCAGTTTATGATGCCGATCGCCGGGTGGGCGGCCGGTCAGACGGTCATCAAACTCATTGCCGCTTACGACCATTGGATCGCGGCGGGCCTGCTCGTTTTCGTCGGGGGGAAGATGATCGTCGAATCTTTTCACAAGGAGGAGAGGATCGAACGGAAACCGCCCGACGTGACCCGAGGCTTCTCCCTCATCCTCCTCTCCGTCGCCACCAGCCTCGACGCGCTCGCGGTCGGATTGAGCTTTGGCGCGCTCCGTGTGCCGATCCTCCTGCCCGCGGCGGTCATCGGCGTCGTCTGCTTCACGGTGACGTTGGCCGGGACCAAGATCGGGCCGTTGCTCGGGAAGCTGGCCGGGAAATGGGCGGAGATCGCCGGCGGCATCGTCCTTCTTTTAATTGCCGTCAAGATCCTGGTCGATCACCTGTAATGTCATCCTGAGCGAAGCGAAGGATCTCCTCCGCTCTCGGCTTGGATGTTGTTCCTCGATCCGCTCGTCAATTCAACAGGCCGATCTTGAATCCTCCGTAGACGGAAAAGCCCGGCGTCCCATAGCCGAAGACCGTTTCGTATTTCGCATCAAGGATGTTCTCGAGGCGCAGAAACAACTGCGTCTTCGAAAAAACGGCGTAAGAAAGGGCCGCGTCCAAGCGCCAGCCGCCCGGAAGAACGACGTCGCGCGTGACCGGGGCCGAAAAATCCTTGTCTGTTCTTTGCCCCGTATAGACCGCCGAGAGATCGGCGGTCCAGTCGCGAAGGAACGTCCAGTCAACCTGGGCCGTGAACTTGTCGCGCGGCCGCCGCAGCAGCTCGGCGCCGGAATCCATGTCCCGGGCGTCGAGTCGCGTGTATGAAGTCCGGAGGCGCAGGTTCTCGGAGGACCGGACCTCGCCGGAGATTTCCAGGCCGCGGGTCCGGGCCCGTCCGATGTTGATATAGCCCTGGCTGAAATCGAAATCGATGAGGTTCCGGAAGTCATTGCGGAAATACGTGATCCCCGCCAGGACGGTCCCGTTCAGGAAATATTGTTCGATTCCGGCGTCCCAACCGCGGCTCTGCTCCGGTTTGAGCCGCTCGTTCCCGATCGGACCCCAGAACGTCCCCGGCGCGTAAAGCTGATAGAGCGAGGGGGATTTGAAGCCGGTGCCCAGCGTGGCCTTGAACTTTGTCTGCGTCGCCGCCAGAAAGTAGGCCGGGGCCAGGCGGTAGGTGAGGGCCGTCCCGGCCCGGCTGTGATGGTCGAGGCGCGCGCCGGCCGTGGCGAAGAACCGCTCGGCGATCTTCCATTGGTCTTGAACGTACAAGCCCGCCGTGTCGGCCGTCCGCCGCGGGAAATCGCTCTCATAAGGACCCCAAACGCTGAACGATGTGTACGCCGACTCGCCCTGTTCCCGGGCGAGGTCGGCCCCGAAGGTGAGCGTGTTGGAGGGATGGAGGAAGACGTTGTTCTGCCAGTCGAGCTTCAGCAGGCCGCCTTTAAACATACCCTTTTCCGAGTCGAACGGATGTTCGGTGTCTACGGGATTGTTATGGTCGCGGCGCGAGGTGATGAAAGAGAGGCCGAGCTTCTGTTCCCAGCGATTCCGGAGGAAGAGGCCGCGGACCTGGCCACGGAGGAAAACAGACCGGTAATCCTGAACGCTGTTGGGGTCGTCGCCGCCGGGTCCTCCATAATTGTCGAGATCCGTCCGGGCCGCCACCGAGCGAACGAGGATGTCGGCTTCGAAATCGCGGCTGAGGGCGACGCCGAGCCTTCCCGAAAGACCGAGATTTCGGTAACTGTCCTTTTCCGAGTTCCCGGGATAAGCGCTCGAGGCCGCTGAGATCCCCGCCGCCGAGAACTGCGACAGGCCGAAGGCATAATTCAGCCGGCCGCTCGAACCTCCGAGTTCCACGGCGTTGGCCAATGTCTTGAAGGATCCCCCCTGAGACGAGAACGTCAACCGCGGTTGGCCCTGCCCTTTCCTGGTCAGGATGTTGATCACGCCGCCGAGGGCGTCCGAACCGTAGAGCGTGCTCTGCGGGCCGCGCAGGATCTCGATCCGCTCGACGTTGTCGACGGACAGGTGGGCGAAGTCGTACGACCGGGACGGATTGATGGGGTCGTTGATCTCGACGCCGTCGAGGAGGACGAGGAGGTGCTCGGAGTTGGCCCCCCGGAGAAAGGCTGACGAGGACGAGCCAGGCCCGCCGTTCTGAATGACCGCGAGGCCCATGATGTCCCTCAGGGCTTCGAGAACCGTCGGCCGGTTCGACCTTTCCAGATCCGTCCGGGTGATCACGGTCACGGAACTGGCCAACTCCCGGGCCGGCGTCTCGATCCGAGTGGCGGTGACCACGATCTCGTGTTGAAGGGACGGCGGGGCGGCGGTCTGGCCCTTTTTGTCCTCGCCTCCGAACTGCGGTGGGACCAGAGAAAGAGCGAAAACGAAAATAATGGCGATGTTGCCCATGTCCGTTGGACCTCCTCCGTTGACCCCCGCTTTTTCGAGCAAAAAAAAACGCCCTGCCTTCCCCACGAAGGCGGGTAACGAAGCTTAAAGCAGGTCTCCTGACTCTCGGATCATCCTCGTCCCGGGCCTTCCTCTCCTCAGCCGAGGAAAGTGGCGTCGTCCGGGATTCGTCCCCGATCACAGTAGCGGGGGCTGTGTCCGCTTTTCACGGACTTCCCTGGCTTTTAAGCCTTAAGAAATATTTATAGACCAATGGCTTCACTTTGTCAATGCCGGCGGGTTGATAAATGAAACAGGCCGCCTCCTCCGGATTGGGGAGGAAACGGCCTGTTAAGGGAAAAAGATTAGGGGAGAATAACGAAATCTATCGTAAACTCCCATATTGAGGAGGAGGGAAAAAGGAGGCGCTTGTTATTCATCTCGGCTGCCGTCCGCTTCATCTTGCTCATCTCATTCATATATACGGAGCGAAAGGCGGAAAAGTTGCAAATAATTGAACGGGGAATCCGGAATGCGTCGGGAAAAAAGAAAAAATTTTTTCGATTTCTTAAATTTTTACTTTCCCCGCTAACTGACTTTCTAATATTATACCACACATATTCGGTCCGATGCAACAATTATTTTAAAATATTTCAAATTTCCCGGCGGGGCGGTCCCAAAGACCGTTTTCCCCGAGAAAATGAGGGCTTTTTGACGGAATTCCGGGGCGAACGATCGAAAATGGAGGGTTGAAGAGGGCCTTTTGACTCGAAACCGGCCCTGGACTAGAATAAAAGCCGTGCGGACGAGAGTTTAATCCCCCTCAGGCCGCCTTTATAAAAGGGGGAGAAACAGGCTAAAAGAACTTTCCGAGGAGAAAGACCATGGACAACGAACATTTCCGGCGGTATGGTCACGAATTCGTCGACTGGCTAGCCGATTATATGGAAAACGTCGAAAATCTGCCGGTCATGTCCCGGTTGAATCCCGGCGAGATCAAGGCCAGGATCCCCGGCAAAGCGCCCCAGCGGGGCGAATCCATGGACCGCATCTTCGATGATTTCAAGACCATCATTCTGCCCGGCATGACCCATTGGCAGCACCCCGGCTGGCACGCCTACTTTCCGGCCAACAACAGCCCGGCCTCCGTCCTGGCCGAGATGCTGACGGCCGGGCTCGGCGCCCAGGGCATGGTCTGGCAGACGTCGCCGGCGGCCGCCGAGCTCGAGGACGCGGTCCTAGAGTGGCTGGGCAAGATGCTGGGGCTCCCTGAGGGCATGGTGGGCGTCATTCAGGACACCGCCTCGACGGCGACGCTGTGCGCGCTTCTCTCGGCCCGGGAGAAAGCGACGGATTTCGAGTCCAACGAGAAAGGCTTGAAACGGGGGCTCACGGTCTACGCTTCCGAGGAAACGCACTCGAGCATCGAAAAAGGGGTCAAGATTGCCGGCTTCGGGAGGGCCAACCTTCGGTTGATCCCCACGGACGCGGAGTTCGCCATGATCCCCGAAAAGCTGGAGGAGGCCATCCGCAAAGATAAAGAGCGGGGCCTCCAGCCGGCCTGCGTCGTGGCCACGCTCGGGACGACGTCGTCCACGGCCGTCGATCCGCTGCGGGCGATCGGCGGGATCGCCCGTCGCTACGGCGCTTGGCTCCACGTGGACGCCGCCTACGCCGGGACGGCGGCCGTCCTGCCCGAGATGCGCTGGATGCTGGACGGCGCGGAATTCATGGATTCGTTCGTTTTCAACCCGCATAAATGGATGCTGACCAATTTCGACTGCTCGGCCTATTACGTCAAGGACCCGGGTCCGCTCCTGCGGACGTTCGAGATCCATCCGGAATACCTCAAGACCGGCGTCGATCCTCACGTCAAGAACTACCGCGACTGGGGCATCCAGCTCGGCCGGCGGTTCCGGGCGTTGAAACTCTGGTTCGTCATCCGCTCGTACGGCGTCGAGGGGCTGCAGGCCTTCGTCCGGGAACATCTCCGGTTGGCCCGGCTCTTCAAAAGCTGGGTCGAGGCGGAGCCGAAATTCGAGCTCATGGCCCCGGTCCGCTTCGGCTTGGTCTGCTTCCGGTTGAACGACGGCCGGGACGTCGGGACGCTGAACAGGCTCAACAAAGAGCTTCTCGACCGGCTGAATGCGACGGGCAAGGTTTACCTATCGCATACGGTACTGAACGGGAAATTCACCCTGCGGATGGTCATCGGCCAGCGGACGACCGCCGAGCGCCATGTCCGGGCCGCCTGGGAGCTCATCCGCTCGATCTCTTCTGAACTTCTCCCAAACAATTAGCCGGAAAGGCGGCTATGTTTTCGGCTTGAACAGCCCGGCCGTATCGGCTCCCATCAGGCCTGCCTTGACCAGGTCCGGGTCGGTGAGCTGCAGATCGCGGACCATGTCCGGCGTCATGACTTTGTAATGACGCGCCCGGTCCAAGGCGTCCCCGATATAGCTCACGTCCTCCTCCGTCGTCATCCAATCGTCCTTGTCAAAGCGGGTCAGGTCGAACGGCACGGAATACGCACGCAGGGTCTTCTCGCCGATCGAATTGAAGTAAACGTCGAAATAGGACATCATCAGCTCCCGGATGGAACGATAGACAGGCTCGCGGAAGCGGAGCACGGTGAAATTGGATTTGGCCACGCAGCCCCAGGCGCCGTTCCGGCGGAACACGGCCAGGACGTGGTCGTCGTCGTTGTGCGAGCGCATATCGACGAGGAGGGGCGGATGGCCGATATAACGCAGGGCTGCGGCGGCGAACAGCGCGCCTTCGAAACAATTGGCCTTCCGCTCCCGGATGACCAGGCGCGGCGAAGCCGTCCCCGGCCCGGGATCGTAGGCCATCCTGTTGAGAAATTGCTGGAGCTTGATCGGGGAGTCGAGGGTGGCCAGGACGGCCTTTTCCAAGGCGGTCCAGGGATTTGTCGTCTTATTCATGGATCTCCCCGTGAAGACACAAGGGGACATGTCCCCATTTCTTTTTTCTTATTTTCCCGGCAAGCCCGCTCTCTGGAAGAACTCCGCGGCCGGGGCGGTCTTGATCTTTTCCAGCCTGACGGCGAGCGGGTATTCCTGGATCACCGTGTCCTCGTCAAGAACCGCCCTGGGCATGTCCGGATTGGCGTACTTGACCGGCGAGGGCGTGTTGGAGACGAGGTCGTTCTTGAGCCCCTCCGCGTCCTGGGTGATCACGGCCAGGCAGATGTTTTCGAAGTTCAGGTATTTCTTGATCGCCCGGTTGACGTCGTCCCGCGTCAGGCGGGGCAGGACGGACTGCGCTTCGGCCAAGAAGTCCTGATACCCGTAATAATGCGAATCCATCTGCCAGCCGAGCCGTTCGCCGAGCGTCTGGGCGTAGAGCTTCGTGTAATTGAGTAAATATGTCCGGACGAGCTGAAAACGGTCCTCGGAGATCCCTTCGTCGACGAGCTTCTTCAGCTCCCGCAGGGCCTGGCGGATGACGAAATGGCGATTGGCGTTGGCCAGCGGCCGGATCCAGATCGAGAAATACTGCTGCTGGCGGGCGTGGTTGGGCGCCGGGAATTTGTCGCGGCCCTGGACGAAGTGCTCGATATACGCGTAATCGCCGTAGTTCTGCCCGCGCTCCTCGCGGATCTTCTGAAAGAGGTGCGAGACCGACTGGCGGTGCTCCCCGAAATGCGAGCCGGCGATCCAGAGGGCGAAGAAGTCCTTATCGGCCTTGGTCAAGGTGACGGGAAAGCCCAAGGAGATGGCCGTGGCCGGCGACGGCTTGTCCGCGATCACGACCTCGATCCCCTGGGGCGCAGGGGCCGGCGGAAGGCTCAAGCGCGGGGTGAAGCTCTCCGGCAACCGTTTGAAATCGACCTCGATCCTGGCCGGGAGATCGGCGGGATATCCGCCCGCCAGCCCGATGATGATATTGCCCTGAACGAATTGCTCCTTGTAAAAAGCCTTGACGTCCTCGAGCGTCAGGCCTTTCACCGATTCGACCGTCCCGGCCTCGTGATGGCCGTAAGGGTGGCCGTCGTGGAGCATCAGATTCAGAATCTCCTTGCCGAACGGCTCATCCATATTGGAGGTCAGAGACTTTTCGATGAAGTTGGTCTGATTGGTCCTGAGGCGGTTGAAGTCGTCCTCTCGGAATCCGGGGTCGAGAAGCATATTCTTGAAAATGGCGTAGTATTTGTCCAGGTTGTCCTTGTGGACCGTCCCGGAGAAGGCGGCCATCTCCTTGTCCATGCTCACCGAAACGCCTGCCGCCATCGGGTAGAACTTCTCCGTAATCTCCTTGATGGACATCAGACGGGTCCCGCCGTCGGCCAGCATGTTCCAGGCGAGCTGGCAGAGACCCTCCTTGCCGGAGGGATCGTTGGCCGAGCCGATCTTGATCAGCACGCGGAAATGGACCAAGGGATTGTCGGTGACGGGGAGAAGCTCCGTTGTGATCTTGTTCGGATCGACCTTGCTTCCGCAGGAGGTCAACAGGAAGGAGGCCCCGATCATCAGAAGACAGAAGAGACCGATTTTCGCGTCCATGATGCCTCTCATTTCGCCTTGCCTCCCGCCAAGGTGACGATCGTACAATTGGCCGGTTTGAAATATTTTTTGGCGATGTCCAAAATGTCCCGGGGCGTAACTCTGTCGTAAAGACCGAAGAGCTTGTTGACGGTCCCGGGGTCGGCGGCCAGATTGATATAGAAGGCCAGCGTCCCGGCGACCCCATCGGTCGTCCCGAGCGCGCCGGCCAGCGAGTATTTCGTGTTGGATTTGATGTCGGCCAGCTTTTGGGCGGGCGCGGGCTCGGTCTTGACCTTCTCCAGTTCCTTGAGAATTTCCCCTTCGACGTAGGGCAGATCCTCTTCGTTTTTCAGGACGGCGTTGAATATCAATAGGGACGGGTCGCGCGTGTCGTTGAAGCCCGCGCCGAGCGAGAGGCATTTCTGCTCTTCGTTGACGAGCCGCTGATAAAGAGGCGACGAGGGCGAGAACGAGACCTCGGCCAGCAGGTCGAGCGCGGCTTTATCGATCACCTCGTCCGAGTAGGCCGGGCCGTGGAAGGCGACGGCCAGCCGGGGCATGGTCTTGGTCGGCCACGGGTAATGGGCCCGCTTGAGCTGGGTCTGCGGCGGTTCGACCGGCGTCTGAAGGGAGTAATTCGATTTCTCCCAGCCGCTGTAGTACTTTTTGACGAGGGTCAGGAGCTGGGCGTGGTCGAAATCGCCGGCGACGAGAAGGATCGAATTGTCCGGGGCGTAGAAGCGTTTTTTATAGAGAAGGCTGTATTCGTGCTGATTGGGCATGTCCTGGATATCTTTGAGAAAGCCGAGGGTGGTGTGCTTGTAGGAGTGTTTTTCGAAGGCCGTATCGCGGAGGAGCTCGGACAGGCGCCGGTCAGGATTGGAGACGCTGGCGTAGTACTCGCCTTCGATAACGGGCGCTTCGGTCTTGATCACGTCCTCGGAGTAGACCAGGTTGATGAACCGGTCGGCCTCGGTCCGGACGACCTTCTCCAGGTTCTCCCGGCCGGCGAAGACGACGAAGTAGCAGGTGAAGTCGTCCGTGGTGAAACCGTTGGTGCCCGCCCCGAGCCGGGACAGGAAATCGTCGTAAGCGGCTTTGGGGACCTGTTTCGTGCCCTTGAACATCATGTGCTCGAAGAAATGGGCGAAGCCCGATTTCCCCGGCTCCACTTCGTTGCGCGAGCCCGAACGGACGATGGTGTAGTACGAGATGATATTCGGGTTGCTCAGCGGCACGGAGACGACCTTGAGCCCGTTCTCCAGTTCCTCGATCTTGTAATCGAAGGGAAAAACCTTCGTCGTCTGGGATTTCAGCGGAAGGGAGAAGAGCAGGACGGCGGACAAGACCAGGGCAAAGATTTTCGCCATGTCGGAAGCCTCCTTCTTTTCAGTTCGGAGAATGAGGCCGGGGCCCGGCATTCAGGTGAATGACGGTCCCCTCCTCCTTCTTTGAGGGCGAGCCGGCGCTCCCGTTCGGCTCGACCTTGGGATCAGAACCTTATCGTCAACGGCGAGTCACAGGTCCCTTGTTACGCTGTTCGTCACCAATCCCCGCCGAAGTCCTTCTTGAAGGCGTCGCACAGTTTCCGGCTCCACTGATCGAGAGCGTCGAGCTTGCCCAGGAAGAACCTGAGGACGGGCGGTTCGGAGACGAACTTCAAGCCCTTGATCAGCTCGCGGTTCTTATGGAGCCACTGGAGCCTGTCGATGATATATTCGATATGGGAGATCGTGTAGACCCTTCTCGGAATGGCGATCCTGGCCAGCTCCAGATCGGCATAGACGTCGTTTCCGTCCTTGTCGCGGTCCATGGAAATGGTGCCCCGTTCCATCGCCCGGACGCCCGAGACGATATAGAGGGCGGCCACCACGGCCCCCGCGATATAGCCCTCTTTAGCGAGATTGGGCGCGAATTTCCGGGCGTCGATATGGCAGGCCAATCCTCCGGGAGGGGTCACGACGGGGATCCCCATCCCGTCGAGCGTTTCGACGAAATATTTGATCTGTTCGCAGGAACTGCCGGCGACGGCGGGATCGACCATTTCTCTCAACCCGACGCCCATGGCCCCGATCTCCCGCATCGACATGCCGCCGTAGGTGAAGAAGCCCTCATAGACCGGCAGCCAGGGCTCGAGCTGTCCGAACAGGGCTTTATTGTTCGTGGCGATCATGCCGCCCCGGACGCAGGTGTTCTTTCGCCCGCTCATATAGTAAATATCGGCCTGGGCCGCCATCTCCTTGACGATCTCGGCGATGGTTTTGTTCGCGTATCCCTTTTCCCGCTTCCAGATGAAATAGGCGTTCTCGGTGAGCAGGCTGCCGTCCAAGATCAGCATGAGACCGTTCTGATCGCAGATCTTGCGGACCTCTTTGAGGTTTTCCATGGAGAACGGCTGTCCGCCGAGGAGGTTGGTCGTGGCCTCCATCCGGACAAAGCCGACCTTTTCCCTCCCCCATTTTTTGATCGCATCCTTCAGCTTCTGGATGTCCATGTTCCCCTTGAAGGGATGCTGGCTCTTGGTTTTCAAGGCCTCGTCGGCATAGAGCTCCAGGCAGACGGACTGGCTGGTCAATTCGATGTGGGCCTTGGTCGTCGTGAAATGATAATTGGTGATCGTCACTCCGCCCGGTTTTCCGAAGACCTTGGACAGGAGATGTTCCGCCGCCCGCCCCTGGTGGACGTTCATCACGTGCTCATACCCCAGGACGTCCTTGACGGCATCGGCGAAGTCATAGAACGTCTGGCTCCCGGCATAGGCGTCGTCCGCGTTCATGAGGGCCGCGTATTGGTTGTCGCTCATGGAGTTGACGCCGCTGTCCGTCAGCATGTCCAGGTAGACATCCTTCGTTCTGAGAAGGAAGGTGTTGTATCCGGCCTCCTGGATGGCTTTGAGCCGGTCCTCGGCCGGAATGAGCCTGATCTTCTGCACCATCCTAGCCTTGTGCATCTCGACGGGCAGTTCCTTTCCGTTCGCTAGCTTGACGAGCATCCCTGACCTCCTTTATGTGAAAGAAAATTAAAGAACGCTTTTCAGGGCCCGGATGAGCTTTCGGTTCTGGTCTTCGGTGCCGATGGTGATGCGCAGGGCCTGGGGAAATCCGTATTCCTTGATCGTCCGGGTGATGATCCCCTTTTTTTGGAGGGCTTCAAAAACGATCTGGCTGTCGCGGGCGAAGTCGACGAAGATGAAATTGGCGAAGGTCGGGAGATAAAAGAGGCCCATTTTTCTATAAGCCTCATACAGATAATCCTTCCCGGCCTCGTTGACGGCCCGGCCTCTCCGAACATGCCTATCGTCGTCGAGAGCGGCCAGCCCCGCGACCTGGGAGAGACGGTTGACGTTGAAAGAGACGCGGAGCTTGGCCAGGCTGGCGATGATCTCCTTGGGAGCGATCCCGTAGCCGAGCCGGGCTCCGGCCAGGCCGTAGATCTTGGAGAAGGTGCGGAGGATCAGGATGTTCTTTCCGTCCCGGAGATATTTGAAGGAATCCGGAAAGCGGGGATCCGTGATGTATTCGATGTAGGCCTCGTCCATGATGACCAGAATATCGTCTGGAACACGGCGGAAAAAATCCTCGACCTCGGCCCTGTCGACGATAGTCCCGGTGGGGTTGTTGGGATTGGCGATGTAGATCATCCGGGTGTTCGGCTTGACGGCCTTGAGCATCGCCTGGAGATCGTGGGTGTGGTTTCTCATCGGGACTTCGATCAGTTCGGCCGCGGCGATCCGGGCGGCGATTTTGAACCAGATGAACGCCCCTTCGCTTCCGAGCGCGCTGTGCTCGGGATCGAGATAGGCCAGGGTGGCCAGGGGAAGGATCTCGACGGAGCCGTTGCCGACGACGATATTCCCGGGCTCAACGCTCCATCGTTCGGCCAGCTTTTTGCGGAAGTAGTAGCAGTTGTCGTCCGGGTAAAGGTAGGATTCCTTCAAGGCCTTCCGGATGGCCTGAAGGGCGAGGGGGGAGGTTCCCAGGGGATTCTCGTTCGAGGCCAGCTTGATGATCTCGCCCTTGAGCTTCAGCTCCCGGGCGACCTCTTCGATAGGCCGGCCCGGCTTGTAAGGGCTGATGGCCTTTAAAAAATCTCTTGACTGGATCATCGGATTTTCCCGAAGGGAGCCATTATATCCAAAAAGGATGTCAAGGAACAATAAAATCTGGCCCCGGTCGCGTTTCGGCGCTATTTGTAATAGTCCGACTTTTTGTGCCTGAGGCGATCTAACCGGCCTTGTTCGACGAGATCATCGGCGTATCGGCGAATCTCCTCGACAGGTCTTCCCAACGAGAGGGACATATCCCGGACGGTCATGGGCCGTCGCCGAACCGCCGCGAGGATCGCTTGCCTGATGTGGCCGGCATCGGCCTGCCTGCCCCCGGCCTTGAAGTCGGCGATGATCTCGGCGTTCTCGCCGAAAAAGACTCGGATCTTTTCGAGTTGGGCGCGGTTTAAGGGCCGAGCGGACCTCTCGGCCGGGGGGCGGACCACGGTGTTGAGCTGGACCTTGTCCGGCCGGATTCGAGCGGCGGCTTCCTTCAGTTTTTTGAGATGGACCGGGCCGTCATTGACATCCTTGACCAGCATGATCTCGAGCCAGATCCGCCCTGCGAATTCCCGACGGAACCGGACCAGGCCGTCGATGATCTTATCGACCTTCAGGCTTGCGTGGGGGCGATTGATCTTTTGAAAGATCCGCGGAGTCGCGGCGTCCAGGGATGGAACGACGATGTCCGCCGCCAAAAATTCCTGCCGGCCTTTTTGACTGACCAGACAGGAGCTGTTGGTGAGGACGACGACGGGGATGTCCGTCGTTCTCTTGAGGCCGCGGATGATCTTCCCGATCCCCGAGTTCAGGCCCGGCTCGCCCGATCCCGAGAAGGTCACGGCGTCGATCCGCCGGCTTCCGGCCAGCGCGGCCCTGATCTGGGCCAGGACGGCGGCGGCGGGGACGTATTCCTTTCTCCGGACCGTGGTCTTCGCCCCGGAGCCGAGCTGGCAATAGACGCAGTCCATGGAGCAGGTCTTGAAGGGGAGGATATCGACGCCCAGGGAATAACCCAGCCGGCGGGAGGGCACGGGTCCGTAAATGGTGGATCTCATTCTCTCAAGCTTTCCGTCCCACGATCTCGGGCCCGGGCGGGCTGGATATTTTCGGGTTTTGAAATTATACTATATCCTATTTAAATAAAGAGAGAAAGAGACATGCGCCGCACGACCGACAAAGAAGCGAAGGCCGGCCTCGACGCCCGCCTGCCGGCCATCGAGACGTTCGCCAACCAATTCCCCGACTACGAGATCACCATCGAGATCCCCGAATTCACGTCCGTCTGCCCCAAGACGGGCCTCCCCGATTTCGGAACTCTCGTCGTCCGCTACGTCCCCCGCGCCCGCTGTTTGGAGCTTAAATCGCTGAAGGATTATATCCTGGCCTACCGTAACCTGGGAATTTTTTACGAGAACGCCGTCAACCGGATCCTCGAGGATGTGGTCAAAGCCAGCCGCCCGGTTCGGGCCTCGGTCGTCGGCCAGTTCAACCCGAGAGGAGGCCTCCGGTCCGTCATCGAGGCCCGCTACCCCAGGTCCCGGAGGATGACCGGCCGGGATTGACGCGTCCGCGTCTTCCCTGGAACATCGCCCGTCGACGCTCGAAGGACAGCCCCAGCCCATGCCCGCCCCCCGAATGACCTTCCGCAACAATACCGCCTTCGGCCTCAGCGATGCCTTGATGCTGTTGGCCGTGGTGATGTGGGGGATCAATTTCAGCCTCATCAAGATCGCTCTCCGTGAGCTGACGCCGGGCGGGTTCAACGGCCTGCGGCTGCTGGTGACGGCCGTCATTTTTCTTGTCCTCCTCGCCCTCTCGGGAGAGGGATTCCGTCTTGAAAAAAAGGACGCTTGGAAGCTCCTCCTTATCGGAGTGGCTGGGAACACCCTGTATCAGATCTTTTTTATCCGCGGGGTGAGCCTGACCTCGGCCTCCAACACATCGCTCATCCTGTCCATGTCGCCTATTATTGTCGCCCTCTTGAGCGCGCTGCTCGGTATCGAGCGGATCCACTGGGCGGCCTGGTTGGGGATCCTGATCTCGTTCTCGGGTCTCTATCTGATCATCGCCGGGCAGAACGGCGGCCTCCATTTCTCGGCGGAAAGCTTTAAAGGCGATCTGTCCATCTTCTTCGGGACGATCCTGTGGGCCCTTTACACGGTCTTTTCCAAACCTTTTCTTGAAAAGCTCTCGCCGCTCAAGTTCTCGGCAATCACCGTCTCGCTCGGGGTCCTCTTTTATCTTCCGCTGACGGCCGGCGATATTCTGGCCATCCCCTGGGCCCGGGTCTCTTGGAAAGCGTGGGCTTTTCTTGTTCTGTCCTCGCTCTTCGGATTCGTCTTCGGCTATATCTTCTGGTATTACTCGGTGAAGAAGGTGGGGAACGCCAAGACCGCGATCTACAGCAACCTGACGCCCGTGTTCACCGCCGTCTTCGCCGTGTTCCTGCTCGGCGACCGGATCCGTTCCGTCCAGGTCCTCGGCGCCGCGATCATTCTGACGGTGGTCTATTTGACGCGGACCGGATACCGGTTCTTCATGAAGCGCCGGACGGAATGATCTCTCCCGGCTCACGCCGGGCCCTGCCATTTACGCCCCAAACGGCATAATCATTCATCGGAGACGTCCGGGCGAAATGGAGAAGCATCCCAAGAAAACCAAGAACGGCCATAAACCGGACCTGATTGTAAGGGAACGCTCCCCAGGGAACTTCATAGAGGATCAGGCTGCCCAGGAAGGCCAGGAGGGGGAAGAAGGCATAACGCTTCTCCCGAATGATTCGCCCGAACAGGTAGGCCAGGGGGAAGAGCATGATGACGAAATGGTGGGACCAGGTGATCGGCGCGAGGACCAGAGTCAGGATTAAGAGAAGGGAGCCTTCCAGGGCGGGGTCCGCGGCGACCTCTCTCTTTCGGGGGGAGACGAAAATCCACAGGACGAGAAGGACCGCCGCCAGAAGAAAGAGAGGAACGACCGGCGACTCAGGAAGATGAAGCCGGGCGAAACCTTGGGTCAAAAAGCCCTTGAGTGAAACGTTGTTGAAAGAGGATTGAAAGCCCTGGGTGAACGGAGAGTCAGGCTTCTTGAAGAACAGAGACAGCGTCGATTTCGCGAAATCGAGCCAAAGCGCCGCGCCGGAGACGACGATGGATAGGGCCAGCATGGCCGCGCTATTGACGATAAAAGCCGCCAGGGACTTCCACCGCTTGAAAAAGATGAACGGCAGGACGAAAAGGATGGGGTAGATCTTGATGAAGACGGCCAGACTTAAAAAAAACCCGGCCGCGAACGGTTTCCCTTTTTTTTGGAAGGCCATGAAGAGAAGCGTCGCCGTGAACACCAGGATATTGATTTGGCCGTAATCGATGGTCGTCAAGATCGGCGCGTTGAACAGGAGGAGGGTGAAGGGAAAAAGCAAGGGCAGAATCGTCGGGTGGCGATCGAGCTCCAGGAAGCGCGAGAGGAGAAAGAGATTGAAGAATGTCAGGGCGACATTCAGGATGAACACCAGCAGAAAAAAAGCGGACGGCGAGAGTCGCGTCAAGGGCAGGCAGAGCTGGGCCAGGAGAGGGGGATAAATATAGGGATTAACGATGACGCCTTTCCCCACGAGCGTGTCCACCATGGATTGGAATTCATTGTCGTCATAAATATTGATGTGCTTCCGGAGGCCGTGTGCGCCCGCGTAGTACGAGATCGAATCCAGGTCCCACGTGTTGAGGTAAGGATAGGCCTGAAGGAGGAACCAGGCTGCGCAGAGAAGAATCAGGGCCCACAGGACGGCTTTTTTTCGGAGGATGGGCGCGGAGATCACCTTGCCGAGGACGGCGTAACTATCGCTTTTGCCGATCGGCTTCAGCAAAAAGGATTTAACGGCGGCGAGGGTCTTCATGGGTTGATCGGGCCTCGCACCATCCGGCCGTTCCAGAGAACGATGTCTTTTTCAAAATCTTCCGGGCCGCGGAGCGCATATAACCCCGCTTGCGGCCGCTCCGGATCATACGACCAGTTTTCCTGGTTTCCTTCTTTCCCCAGGG